>NZ_JAMXOT010000103.1 GCF_024220515.1 Oscillatoria sp. HE19RPO | reverse complement strand
GCGCCCCTACATTGACTTCGTTGAGCATTCACTACGAACGAACGTTTTGGAGATTTTATTTTTTGGAGTTCCCTTAAGGCTCCTTTCAGTCAGGGATTCTCATCCGGGAACAGGCGATCGCCCCTTCTTGAATTCTTCTAAGGTCCCCATCCTAGAATGAAGAGAGTTCAAGTGGAGAAACCGGGTTTCTGACCCAAATTCTCGTCACCCACCCAAATTTCCATGAGAAACCCGGTTTCTGGCACCGAAATTATCCCTCTGACAACAGTAGGTTTGTTACCCTTAAGAGCACCTCCTCCGGTCCCCTCCCCTTAGCAAGGTCCGGGTTAGGGTGGGGTTCTTCTGCCGTAGCGATCGCCTGTTTCTGACCCTTATTTTCCGCCTCCGGTCCCCTCCCCTTAGCAAGGTCCGGGTTAGGGTGGGGTTCTTCTGCCGTAGCGATCGCCTGTTTCTGACCCTTATTTTCCGCCTCCGGTCCCCTCCCCAAGGCATCGGTCCGGGTTAGGGTGGGGTTCTTCTGCCGGAGCGATCGCAGGTCAAGAAATTACCCCTTCCCCAAATACACTTCTCCCCCTACCATCCCCACCCCCACCAGGGCTAACCCCATCCCGGCCCCCACGCCACCCCAAAGCAGAATACTCAAGGCAATCAGCAGAGTACAGCCGATATAGGTACTGGCAACCTGACTATGACTCCACCCAGCTTGCTGCAATCGTTGATAGAGGTGACTCCGGTGGGCTTTGAAGATGTTTTCCCGGCGGATGAGGCGGCGAACTAGGGTGGTGATAGCGTCTGCGGTGAGGGGGAGGGTGATGGCGAGGGCGGTCCAGGCGGGGAGGGGCTGGTCTGCGTTGAGCAGGGCAATGGCGACGGCGGCCCCTAAGACCGTACTGCCCACATCCCCCATGAAGATTTTGGCCGGGGACCAGTTCCACCATAGGAAGCCGAGGAGGGCAGCGGCGAGCAGCCACCAGAGGGGTTGGTTGAGGTAGAGGGCGAGGAAGCCGAGTTGCACCGTGGTGACTCCGGCAACTAAGCCATCTAAGCCGTCCATGAAGTTGTAGAAGTTAATCAGAGCGGTGATGGCGATCAGGGTGAGGAGGATGGCGATGATGCCGCCCCCTGTTCCCCAGGGGGTGAGCCCGGGTTGGGGAAAAGGGCCGAAACAGAAGATGGCGATACTGGCGCAGGTGAGTTGGACTAGGTAGCGGATACTGGCGGGGAGGTTGTGTTTGTCATCCAGGAAGCCGATGAGGGCGAGGGGAGTGAGGATGGCCCACAGTTGCAGTAAGAAGGGTTGGGGAGGGGAGAGGGGGAAGAGGTTTTCTGGGAAAAGTTTGGGGAAATAGGTTGAGAAGAGAGGGGTTGATAGGGTGATGGCGGCAAAGGCGATGATGAAGCCTAAGCCGCCGCCTCTTGGGGTGGGTTGGCTGTGGGAACTGCGATCGTTGGGGATGTCTAGGAGGTTTTGGCTGAAGCGTTGTTTGAGCCAGCCTGTGGTGAGGAGGCTGAGGAGGGTGGTGATTAGAGATAGAATTGGCAGTTGCATTATGGACTTTAGCTGGTTTGAGAAGCCCTCTAGGGAGAGGACAGGGGAAGATGATGTTCCTACCCTCTACAGTGACAAATCGTGCGATTCCGAGCAGCGGAGCCCTCACAGGAATCGCTACTTTGCAAAAATTAATTCCTTTTCAGTAAGTTAGTCTGTCGCGGAGGGATTGTGTGAACTACCGAACGGTGAATCGCTCGATTACACCTTCGGCTTCCTATCCAACAGATTTTTAAAAACCGGGTTTCTGGCCAGAATTGTCGCCAAAAACCCCAAATTTTCCAGGAGAAACCCGGTTTCTGACCCGATACTAATCTTTTTTCGCTTTATTTAACTCCCAAAGCTCATTCACCCGCATGGCGATTTCAACTTTGCTCTGCCTGAGTAATTTTATCTCGGATTCGGTCAGCGATCGGGGTTTTGAGCAAGTAACGTGCTTCAGACTCTGTAAGGCAGTCAAAGTTGAAGCCGAATCGGTTTTGCCACCATTGTTCAAGTTCGCATCCATGTTTTAACCTCAGTGCATCAAGAGTGGATTCTGTTAAAGCAAGATTGGCTGAATAGGGTTTGCCCGTTAAGACCGTTGCGCCTATGACCTTTCCTGCGCCCTGAATAATATGAGAGCGGAGGTTGGCGAGGGTTCCACCTTGTCCTACAAAGTCGTCAACTAAAAGATAACATTGGTTTGGGATAACTGCTCCCTCAAACTTAGCTTGTCGGGCAAGCCGAGAAAACCCATCGGCTCCTGTATGGGCGACAATATTGGTTTGAACGATGCCGCTGTCCGCCCGCCACTGTAAGTTCTGAGCTAGGGAATTTGCTAATGCTTCAGGAATTGCGTTCACACCGACATTCTCAATTGCGTGGGCTGAAACTAATGTCATCGGGATGCCTGCAAATGTAGATGCTAACTGTTCCACTACCTTTTCTGAAAGCATTTCATTGACCAACTGATATGCAGCATTAGGGTCTCCTGATTTGGCTGCACTGTAAGCAAAATGCTTTTTCACCGCTAATTCTGGGGCGTGAATCCATACTGATGGAAATTCATCCCAAGGAAATCGCACAACTGTCATTAGCTCAACAACCTCTACTGAATAGCGCTTAATCTTGAGAAACCGGGTTTCTGGCCAGAATTGTCGCCACCCACCCCAAATTTTCCATGAGAAACCCGGTTTCTTGTCCCTTGAAACAACCCCCTATGGTAGCCAATTTTCATCCAGAACTTGCTCTAGGCTGAAACAAGGGTCTGCGGGAATGAGGTCTGCATTGAGACCTGTGGCATCCAGAAATAGCTTTCGCCCATTCTGGTATTCCTCAATAAAATTTTCCTGGAGATAGTTTTTGAGACTGGGACTATCTTTGAGGATGAGTTGAATCTGCAAGCGAAAATTTCTAATCTCTAATGTCCAACCTCGGATACAAGATTCTCGTTCTTGTTGCCAATATTTGACTTTGAGCAAGTGTTCCCACAGTCGCATCAGGTCGCTACAAATCGCCCGTTTGTCTCTTTTCCCTAAACTTTTTATCTCCTCAATTAAATTCTCTAGGTCGATATCACTGAAATCCTGGGTTTGCAACTGGGCGATGGTTTGCTCTAACCAAAGTTGGTAGTCTGTGTCGTATAAGGGTAATGTTGGTTTCATTTTTATCCCCCAAGTTATTTTGAAAGCTTTACGGGATAAGGTTCTGATTTTATTTTAGGTTGCCCAAGGGATAGAATCAATTCATACGGAATTCAGTTGTTAAAGGTCTATAAAAACCCACACCCTCAAGGGTGGAGGCTCACAGGACAAAGCCCGCCTGCGCGGGCTAAAAGACCAACCGGATTTGGTATCATTAGTATTATCAATCGGTATCTAAATTAAGCATTCAAAATCGCCTCTTCAATTTCTGCTAGAGTGACATCTTCTTGGTCGGATTTGGCCTATATTAACAGTAGTAAAATACATTCAGGTGCAGATAATTGATAAATTAATCGGTATCCACCACTTTTGCCCGTGGGAATATCGCTATTTTTTGCCCTAACTTTAAACAGGGTAAAATCAGTACCGGCAATTTGTTGGCCGATAATTTCTCCGGTTTCTCAAGTCTCAATTATGGGTCGAATATCTTCCTGAATTTTACGATAACGTTTAGAGAGAGCCTTGAAACGACGTTGAAAAGGTGCGGTAAAACGAACTTCTGCCATAATCAACTATCCAAGTCTTCCCATAATTGGGAAATCGGGTAAGTTTCTCCGGCTCTGGCTGCGCGAATAGACTCTTGTAAGTCAGCTAGAATCTGAGTTTTTGGCTCATTTTCATCAACGGGGCTGAGTCCACTGAGGGTTGAATAGCGTTCGATTGAGGTAATTTTTTGCAACAAACTGTTCCAAACTTCGATTGGAATAATTACTTCAGTTTTTTCCCCTTGGGCATTGGAAATATATTTAACTAGAGCTTGAACTTCGGAAATATTCATTTATAGCCTCATTCATGGAAGGTGCAGAAAGGCAAGTTTTGGATGACGGTTACTATGATTATATCGCGATAAGGGGATTGCAAAATATAAATCATACGGAATCCGGTTGTCAAAGGTCTATAAAAACCCACACCCTCAAGGGTGGGGCTACACAGACGAAGCCCGCCTGCGCGGGCTGAAGAGTAAACCGACTTTTAACAACCGGATTTGGTATCATCCAACCGTTCAACTGAAAGGAAGGTATCTGTAGGGGCGCAATGCTTGCGCCCCTGGGGCGCAATGCTTGCGCCCCTACACTGACGGGGCTATTCCGTTGAGCCGTCACTACGGACGAACGTTTTGGAGATTTTATTTTTTGGAGTTCCCTAAGTTTAATGTAGCCTAGGCTGTTGCGGATTTTGCTGTTGCTGATTAGAGGGGGATTAACAGGTAATTTCCGGAAATTACTGGAAATATTTGTCCAGTTATGGTAGTATATTGACTATTGTCAAACAACAACCATGAAATATGCAACACCGAGGGAAGCGTCTCAAATCCTTCAAGTCTCAGAAAGAACACTGCGAAACTGGGATAGAGACGGAAAAATACGCACAATTAGAACTCCTACAGGTCATCGACGGTACGATATCGATTCCGTTGTCAATCCAGAAGGCGATACCAGAATCAGAATCCTTTACGCCAGAGTTAGCTCGTACAAACAAAAATCAGACCTTGAACGACAAGCGGATTACCTGCAATCCCTGTTCACAGACGGACTCATTATCAAAGACATCGGCTCCGGACTCAACTACAAACGCAAAGGATTACTTTCCCTTTTGGGACAAGTTCTGTCAGGAAACGTCAGAGAAGTTGTGGTCTGCCACAAAGATCGACTCGTTCGGTTCGGTTTTGACCTCATCGAATGGTTCTGTCAACAGCAAAATTGCCAACTCGTGGTTCTCAACCGAAGTGACTTATCTCCAGAACGAGAAATGGTTGAAGATATCCTTGCCATTGTCCACGTCTTCAGTTGTCGATTGTACGGACTCAGGAAATACAAGTCTGTTATCAAAGAAGATTCGGATTTACCCAGAGACAGCCTTGGCTAAGACGTGGTTTCAATGGATATCCGCTGCCCGATGGTGCTTCAATCAAGCCCTATTCATACTTAAAACTAAGAGGATTGGCAAATATGACTTACGGAAAATGGTCATGGATATGGCTCCATCTTGGGTTAGCCAAACCCCATATAACCCACGCCAATTGGCGGTATTCCAAGCTTATGATGCGCACAAAGCAGCAAGAAAATCAGGGGGAGATGCTAAGTTTCGGTCTGTACGCGAACCTGTTAAGTCTATCCGATTTCAAAAAGATAATTGGAAAAATGGGACATTTTATCCGACGCAGACCAAGGGATTAAGGTTCAAAGCAAGTGAGCCAATTATCGACAAGATGCACCACGAACCCACCTTGGTACTAGATAGAGGACGCTGGTTTATCTGTTATGCCATAGATGCGCTATCGCTAGAACCACTAAACAGCGATCTAGCCATCGCCCTCGATCCAGGGGTAAGGACATTTCTAACTGGGTTTGACGGGCAAGAAATTTGGGAAATTGGCAAGTCGGACATGGGGCGGATTTACCGATTGGCTTACCACCTCGATAGGTTAATGTCTCGGATTGGTCTAGCCAAAGGACATCAATTTAAACGCTTACGGTATCGGTTGCGTAAAGCTGCCCAAAAAATCAGAATCAAAATCCGTAACTTGGTTGATGAAGTCCACAAAAAAGCAGCTAATTACATTAGCACTAAGTATAAAGTAGTATTTTTGCCCAAGTTTGAAGTGAAAAATATGGTCAAGCGAGGAAAACGACGCTTGGCGACGAAAACGGCACGCGCAATGGTGACTTATGCTCATTACCGTTTTAAGACTTTGTTGAAGCATCAAGCAGCTAAGTATGGCTGTGTTGTAGTAGACGTAACGGAAGAGTACACCAGCAAAACCTGTTCAAAATGTGGTCATATTCACACCAAGCTAGGAGGCAACAAACAATTTGTTTGCCCTAATTGTGGTCACAGGATAGGACGTGATATTAATGGCGCCTTTAACATTTTGTTGAAGGCTTTGAGAGATACCTCCACCAATGGCGTGATTACCTCATTCCAAATGGTGCCATACTCAGAAACTTCCGGCTATTGCTAGATTTTTCCGGGTTAAATGTATCTGCTATCCACGACGAGGGAACCTAGGAGGCGATCGCGAAGCGGCGCGGATGCGCGATCGCTTGTTCTAACCAAAGTTGGATAGGGATTCTTCTGTGTCGTATCAGGGTAATAATCTGTTGATTTTATTTTACCCGGCCCAAGGAACAGTGGAGAGTGATGGAGTAAGCGCGATTAAAAGATACCGGGTTAACTCTGGCGACGGCGGCCCCTAAGACCGTACTGCCCACATCCCCCATGAAGATTTTGGCCGGGGACCAGTTCCACCATAAGAAGCCGAGGAGGGCAGCGGCGAGGAGCCACCAGAGGGGTTGGTTGAGGTAGAGGGCGAGGAAGCCGAGTTGCACGGTGGTGACTCCTGCGACTAAGCCATCTAAGCCGTCCATGAAATTGTAGAAGTTTATCAGGGCGGTGATGGCAATCAGAGTGAGGAGGATGGCGATGATGTGGCCCGCTGTTCCCCAGGGGGTAAGCCAGGGTTGGGAAAAAGGGCCGAAACAGAAGATGGCGATACTGGCGCAGGTGAGTTGGACTAGGTAGCGGATACTGGCGGGGAGGTTGTGCTTATCGTCCAGGATGCCGATGAGGGCCAGGGGAGTGAGGATGGCCCAAAGTTGCAGTAAGAAGGTTTGGGGAGGGGTGAGGGGGAAGAGGTTTTCTGGGAAAAGCTTGGGGAAGTAGGTTGAGAAGATAGGGGTTGAGAGGGTGATGGCGACAAAGGCGATGATGAAGCCTAAGCCGCCGCCCCGTGGGGTGGGTTGGCTGTGGGAACTGCGATCGTTGGGGATGTCTAGGAGGTTTTGGCTGAAGCGTTGTTTGAGCCAGCCTGTAGTGAGGAGGCTGAGGAGGAAGGTGATTAGAGATAGAATTGGGAGTTGCATTATGGACGCAAAGTTTGCTGGAGACCCTCATCTATCGTAAATGGTGGTTGCCAGTTTAGGGTGTTGCGGATTTTGCTGCTATCGACTACGAGGGAACCCAGAAGGCGATCGATGGTGGGGGTGTTGAGGGGGAGCGATCGGCCTAGGAGTTTTTAATTAAATTAGCCATAACATCATATTTTGGCAGTTACGATACTTCGACTGCTGACATCAAAGCCACTTCTTGAGCAATCCCTTCTACAAAAGACCGAGGTGAATAGTTAAAGTCTATTTTAGCCGGATTATGGTCAAATACTTTATCTTCATTTAACCTTAAAATTTGCTCAGTAGTGACAGGAGTTTTTATCCCGATACTATTTGCAAGTTTAATCAAAGATAGTGAGAGATTTACAGGTAAATGTATAGTATTAATGGATTTTCCCAAAGATTGACTTGCAAGTTGAATCACTTCATTGTAGCTGAGAACTTGTCCTCCAGAAATATTGTAATCTCGTCGAAAAGTTATTTCTTTATCAAGAACTTCGCCAATTGCCCAAGCGACATCTTCTACATGAACAGGTTGTTGTAAAGATTGCCCAGAACCGAAAATAGGAATAATTGGGAAACGTTGTATAAAACGCAGCAATCGAATCATATTGCGATCGCCTGGTGTCCCGTAAACCATTGTTGGACGGAGAATCGTGTAGTTTAAATCACTTTGCCGAATAGCATCCTCAGCCGCTTGACGAACAACTTTGCTCTGAGCATTCAGCTTGGTGAAAATGGCTGTGGTGCTAACAAACACTGCTCGTTTAATTCCAGATTCTTGACAGGCTCTTACAATACTAGGGCCGGTTCCTAATCCAAGAGAAGCCACGTTAATTAAGGTTTGATATCCTGAAAAAGTTCGGCGTAACGACTCAATATCATTTAGATCGCCCTCTACTAACTCAATTACAAGATTTTTTAATGTTTCAGTGTTAGAAGAATATCTGACGAGACAATCAAATTGTATGCCTCGCTTCAATAGTTCCTCACATACAAAACCACCTGTGAATCCAGTTGCCCCAGTCAACAGAATTTTAACACTCATAAATCTTCCTGAATTAGATTCCAAAGTTTTTGTGCCACTATTTTACGTGAGTAGGCTGACGCTACCAAAGCTTCCGCTCGCTTACCCATTGCGTTACGTTCATTCAGGGGCATATCTGCCAATGTTATGATTGCATTCGCCAAACTTTTGGCATTTTCAGGAATACAAGTAAGGCCGATCTGATGTTTTTGTATTTCTTCATTTACTGCTCCACCAACCGAAACCAATACAGGTTTACCAGCAGCATAGTAATCATAAAGTTTGTTTGGGCTAACTCCATATTCAAACATCGGCAAGGCTTTAAGTGTGAGAATCAAACCGTCAGCTGCTTGAAGTAAGCTAGAAATTTCGGTTTTTGGAATTGGTGATCTAAATTCCAAACTTTTGATATTTGTGCCTTGTTCCATTAACTTTATTTTTTCGGGTCCATCTCCTACTAATACAATTACAAACTTATCAGGGTGGCTTTGTTCCAGTAAACGTGCAGCTTCAACAATAGTTTCCAAGGCATTGCAAGTCCCGTGAGCGCCAGCATACATTAAGCAAAATCGTTCGGATTCTATTTGATATTGAGCTTTCGCTTCTTCTGGAGAGATAGTAATTTTAAATTGATCGATATCGGGGCCATTGGGTAGCCAACAAACTTGTAAAGCCCCACGTTCTTGAACATAGTTAACCCAGCCAGCTACAATCACGATAACGCGATCGCTTTTTCGATACAGCCAACTTTCTATCCAAGCTAACAAGCGAACTTGTAAACTACCAGGCGATTTTCCCCCTAGTTCAATTAGTGCTTGAGGCCACAAATCACGAACTTCAAAATAAAATTTAGCTCCGCGCAGTTTAGCTAAAATCCAAGCGGTAAAAGCGGCTAGAATTTGTGGAGAAGAACCAATAATGAGATCGGGTTTAGGTTTGATCAACCCTATGAAAAACAAGTTCAGACAAAATGACAACATATTAACTATCCGTTGCCAGTTATTGCTTTTATATGGAGTTGCATATAACCAATTCCAGTCTAAACCTTGAATATCATCTTTTTGCCATAGTTGCGGAAACTTTAGTTTTAAATACTCTCTCTTGCCTAAGTTGTAGTCTGAGGCAAAAATCTTGACCTTGCAGCCTTGTTTGAGTAAAAATATACCAAATTCATACTGGCGAGTATGGCCTGGTACATCTGGTGTATTAGCAAATTGATTTATAATCCAAATACGATGAGTCACTATATTTTATAATTAATTACAGATGGGTTTCATCCAAGTTTCTTAGTTAAGAGAACCCTTATACTAAGGTATATTTGGTCTGTTTGTGCGGATTTTGCTGTTTAGACATCTCCAAAAATTACGAAACCTCACCTGGCAAGAATTCTAGGATTACGAGTTACTTTTCATTTGCATTTAATTTTTACGAAAACATAAGGGTTTAAGGCGATTTGAGTTAAAAATACGCAAATCATTCTCGCTCATTAGTCGGTATATGCAGTTGACAACTTTTAAGGTTTAAGTAGGTAAAATTAAGGCTCCTATTCGTAATCTTACCAAGCCGCATACGCTGGAAATAACAGATTCATAATTTGAGCGCCTTAGTCTAAATCTTTCGGCAGCAATCCGGAAATTTTTTAGTCTTCTAATTAGATGTTCTACAAAAATTCGGTTAGACGAAAAAACTTTATTTTCTTCTTTGTGTTCGAGGCTTAGTTCTTGATTTTTAGGTTTTTTATGAGGAGTGGAGATTTGGAATCCTCCAACATAAGCCTTGTCCCCTTTAAACTTTTGATTAGGGTCAAATTTTTTTTGCTGCTCTTTAAATATTTTGATGTCACTAACTGGTCCTTTTTTTCCAATTTTTATATCCACAATATCTTCACCTTTTGGGAGAACAATTACCTGGTTTTTAAGAGTATGAGTTTTCTTTTTTCCTGAAAAATGTTCTTTTTGCTCTTCGTTGTCAGTGGGGCGTTCTATGGGTTGTTCAGTGCTATCTACTGTTAACTCATGAACCGTGAGTATTTCTTGAACTACTTCTAGGTCTCCCACTTTTTTTTTGACCTGTTCTAAAATGCTGGGAGGTAATAATTCATTTAAAATTGGCAGGCAATACCAAAAGATGGTGTTAGCTGTAGATTCACAAACTCCAAATTGAGCTCCGACATACAGAAAGGAAGGATGTTGGTAAAGATACAACAAAGTTATAAGAATTTGTTCTTGAATTGGTAACGTGATTTTCCGACCTGCCCTTTTGACATTCTTGGTCGTTTTTAACCGCTCGGCGTACGCTTTTTTCTGGAGGTGTACAATGTCCGCTGCCCTCCACAAGTCTTGTAACTGCTCATAAGTTATTCCTACAAGCCTCGGGGTTAAATCCGGGTGGTCTTCAATATGTTTTAGAATTACGCTCATGGCAGGACAAAAAATAAAGGTCGCTCTTATTATAGCATATCCTGTAATTTTTGGAGATGTCTTTTTATGGATGAAATTATCAGCAAATTGAATCTTTAGGATTTTTAATAATTAAGGTGAATATGAACAAGTCAAAAAGTAAAATAATTGTTCTAATGTTTATTATATTAATAGTATTTTCTCTGGTCTCTAGCTTCGCAAGCAAAAAAATGAGGGTCTTAGGAATGACAACAGATGTAGCCACACCAGATGTAGTAAGTCCTCGTCTCCCTGAGTTTCCGGTTGGTTGGTATGACACAATCACGGCGACTAGAACACCCGAAAAAGTTTCAAGAGAGGGGGTAAATATACTGCTTCCTTACATTATTAATACTAATTACGAAAGAATTAGCAATTATCTGGATGCCGCTGAAAAAGCAGGTGTAAAGGTTGTTTTAGATATTTATCGTTCTATTGTACAGAATGAAGATACTGATGCCGCAATAGAGTTTATTCGTACTTTCAAGGAACATCCAGCACTATTTGGCTGGTATCTCTATGACGAACCTGAAATTCATGGAGTATCTGCTAAGAAACTAAAAACAATCTACGAAACAATCAAAACCGAAGATCCAATTCATCCAGTTGTTTTAGCTACTACTCAGCCAGCAAGAGTGTCGGGTGATTACAAAGAGGTATTGGATATTGTTTTATATCCTTTATATCCTATCCTCTACAATTCGGAAGAATTCACCAATTTAAACAACCTTAACTTCAAAAGTATTTTAGAAAGGTATGCTCCTTTGGCTATCAATAACGGCAAAGAATTTTGGTTCGTTTTACAAGGCATGGGCAAACAACCACAACGAGAAGAAAGTTCTAAGAATTGGCGTTTACCCACAAAAGCAGAAGAAAGATATATGCTTTATACCGCTCGATTGGCGGGGAGTCAAGGGTTTTTATTTTTTTCTCACTATCGTTCTAATCAATCTTGGATTAACTCTGTACTGACTCCGATCATACAAGAATTCAACAATTACATTGGTGCTATTCACTCAACTTTAGTAGTAAAAAAAGCACCAACAGACAGGGACGACGTAGAAGTTGGTGTTTATCAAAGTCGTCAGACGGGTAACTACGTTCTAGTCGGGATACATCATGCTTTGGGGAACGTGGATGTTAACATTACTATGAAAGAGCTTGCAAGTATGGCTTTAGTTAGAGTTTGGGGAGAAAACAGATCGTTTATAGCACTAGGCGGAAGTTTTAAAGATAATTTTGGTGATTATGCTGTCCACATCTATGAAATCCGAACCCTGACAAACTCTAGATAAAATCTCCACATATTCAATTCATTCTTACTTAGTGGAAATAAAATTTACATCATTTTATTAATTACTTCAACAATTTTTTCAGCGGCATTTCCCTCTCCATATAATGGTGGTACTTCATTTATAATAGTTTTTTGAATGAATGTTTCCGCCGCTAGGATTTTATCAACTTGATTTCCAGCTAAAATATTGTATCCACCCGCTATCAACTCATACCATTCAGTCTCATTGCGTAACGTAACACAAGGTTTTTTAAAGAAAAAAGATTCTTTTTGCAACCCGCCACTATCTGTAAACACTCCTTTGCAATTCGAGAGTAGGGTAATCATATCAAAATAACCCACTGGCTCTATTAGCCTAACTTGAGAGCAATAATCAATTCTCAGTAGCTTACGGGTTCGAGGATGTAATGGCAAAACTACAGCAGTAGTTTCAGAAATAGTGTTTAGAGCATCCATGATGTTACTAAAATGAACTGAGTCGTCCGTATTTTCTGCTCTATGCACTGTTGCCAAATAAAAGTTGCCGCTCAGTTGCTGAATAAGTGAAGATATGGCATCTGTTGGTTTGGCAATTTCACTATAAAACAGTGCGGCATCATACATCACATCTCCGACATTAGAGATTAGTGCTTGAGTTCTTGCAACTATACCTTCATTTTGTAAATTTTTAACAGCCGTTTCAGTAGGGCAAAGTAACCACTTAGAAATCTGGTCAGTTAACACTCGGTTAACTTCTTCTGGCATATTCATATTAAAAGATCGCAGCCCTGCTTCCACATGAGCAACAGGAATATGCACCTTAACTCCAGCTAAAGCACCTGCCAGAGTTGAGTTAGTGTCTCCATACACCAGAAGAACATCAGGTTTTTCTTTGATAATCACCTCTTCAATTTTTTCCAGCATTCGCCCAGTCATGGCTCCATGTGAACTCCCACCTATTCCTAAATGATAGTTAGGTTGAGGAATCTGCATCTGCGTAAAGAAGACTTGAGACATATTGGCGTCATAATGCTGTCCCGTGTGAACTAATATCTCTGTTAATCCTTCGGTAGAGCGAATAACCCTGGAGACAGTGGCAGCTTTAACAAACTGTGGTCTAGCTCCCACAACAGTTACAATCTTCACAGCAAGATATCCCGATTAAGTGAGTTTTTGATAAAAATCAAACAGCTTTTGGGCTTCTGTTTGCCAATTATATTTTTCCAAAACAGCATTTTTTCCACGTTGACCCATAGCTTCAGCTTCTTGAGGATGTTCAATTAGCCACTGTATAGCTTCAGCAACCTCTTGCGGTTTCGTAGGATCCACACATAAGCCACAGTTGGCTGACTGTACAACCTCGGCATAGAGTGGAAAATTAGAAACAACAACAGGTAAGCCGAGTGCCATATATTCAAACATCTTGGTTGGGTAGGACTCAATATAATTAGGAATAGGTTGTAAAACCGCCAAGCCAATGGAGCATTGAGCTATGGTTCTCCAACCTTCCATTGCTGGAACATATCCAGCGATGTATATAGCATCCAAACCATAGTTTTGAGATAATTGTATTAGTTCTAACTTATGAGATGAACTCACAGGACCTAAGCACTGCCAAGCTACCTTATATCCTTTCTCTTTTAAATTATGTAAAGCGTCTAATGTAATCAAACTACCACGTTCAGGTGTGACTCCACCTAAATAAGCAACCGTCGGAAGCAAATTTTTGGGGTTATTAATATTTAAAAACTGTTCTACAATCGGCAGATTTAATACAGTTTCATATTGGTTTATCCATAAATAATCTTTTTGATATGAAGTCTCAGCATATACAACAGGCAAATGAAACATTAATAATTTTTCTAGTAATCTATATGCTTTAGCAACAAACGGACGGATAAAAGGAAAGATATAACTCTTAGTTAGTAAAGATTTGGGAACATTTTCATGCATATCATAAATTGTAGAGCGACCTGTCATTCGTAAAATTTGCGCCCAAGGTAATAGTTCAGGATCGTGAATATGATAAATACACCCGTTTTCTCTCAAAGCAGTTTTAAATACTTGCCACGCTGTATTGGTTATGCGATTTATACGGGTTTCATTTTTTTTTATGGCTATTATCTTGACACCCTCTACGATTTCATCTTGAGTATGCGGTACAATTAGAACTACTTCATAACCTTTTTTTACAAGAGTTTTACATTCTTTATGAAAAATTCTTGTGTCAAAAGGAGGATGTACAGAAGTTAAATGAACAACTTTTTTTGAAACCATAGAATTTACAAGATTGATTGATAAATTAAAATATGAGCTAATGGAAGCCAGTATATTATATCTTTTGGCAAAATACCGGATTAACCCCCTCATCGAGGATCGGTGGATTGACAGAATTATGGAATAAGTCTATTAGCTATGAAATATTTTTAAAATAAATTTGGCTGGGTTGTATTTGTGAATGTAAATTAGAAAATTTTAGAATTTTTTTTGATTTTTCTGAACAACCAATATTAAGACCTAATATAAAAAACAATAAGAGAGGTTGATACCAACTAGCAAGGGTCTCCGCAACGAGTCCAAAAACTAATGCAAAAAATAAATAGTGCCTACCTATAGCTGCAATATTTTTAACTTTGGACTTTTGAAATATGATAAAAGAGTAAAGACTGATAAATAAATGAATCGATAAACCAACCCACCCAACTCTATATAAAATATATAAGAAATCATTATCTACAGTTCTGACAATTTGTCTAGAACCCAATCCGAAAAACTCCCTTAATAATCCGGCTGAAGAAAATTCTTGATAAACATTTTCCCAGTGGATTACTCGAAGTGAAAACGAATTTATAGACATAAGATTTCCTGATTTAACAACAAGTTTTAACTGAGAAAGATAGGGAAAATATTGTGAACCTAATACAAAAATTAAAAATATAGATATTGATATAAATAAACCAATAATAATTAAAGCACGTAAATTTTTATAATTACTTTTACTTGCTAAAAATATACTAGAAATAATCATAAGTGGAAACAATAAAATTATAGTCCGAGATGAAGACATAACTACTACTATGAATGCAATCATTAAAAACAACCAATATAGCTTTTTATTTTTATGCCCTAAAAAACTTACTATCATGGCTGAATTGGAAACAACCCATGCCATATTATTAGGATTTCCTAGACTTCCTGTAACCCTAAAAATTAAGCCAAACTCTCTACTTTTTTCTGCCGAGTATAAAACACTAAAATAATTAAGTCCTAATGCCTGGAAAACCCCCAGAATAAATTGTCCCAGAATAATTGTATAAGCAGCTATAAGTAGACCTTCTTCTAAAGAATTTTTATTCCCTAAACGAGCTATGGAATAGCCATACAATAAAAAAATAACTAAAAGTAAAGGACGAAATAATTCTAGTGGGGCTGTACTACGCAATTCATTGGTATTAATCAGAAAAGATATTACCAAAATTAGGTCATATAATAAAAAAAGAACTATCAAAAATTTTACCTTAAAAACAATAAACAGTTTTTTTTTAATTGAAATCCAAAAAATAATAGATGAAAAAAGAAGAGCTAGTAAAGGATAAATAATAAATTGAGAACCAGAAATCGGAGTTTTCGGGAGGTAAACTAACAAAAGAGGTACTAAGGAGGTTAAAACTACATAGAGTTTATTGGTATTTTGTGCAGAAAATTTATTCATTATTGTAAATAAAAGCATAAAATTAATACAGTCTTATTCAAGATGAAAAATGTTTAGGATTGTAATTGAAATAATTGACAATTACAAAACCTAATATTTTTTTTAACAAACCAAAGCTAACAAAAAAAAATGCATAGGGCCAATTAAACACCAAAAATGAATAATTAGTTATATCATAAACATTGCCTGACTGATGCCGATCAAACAAGTCATTTAAAAAACATTTAAACTTATTTTTAGCTGAGTAAAGGTTTCTTCCACTAACTCTATTACTAGATATTTGAGTTTTTATATAAGTAGAAGTAAGCATTATTAAATCAATCTGTTGTTTTTTAGCTCGGCTTGTCCATTCATAATCAGATCCATACTGAGGCAATTTTTCCTCGTTGAGAAACCCAATTTTTTTTATAACGGCAATAGGAACTAAAGTTGCCCGAGTAGGTAAAACGTCACAGTAAATTTTATCTTCTATTTGTTCTAAATTTAAACCTTTATAAGAGGTGTCATAAAAACATTGGAAACGTCTGAGTTTCAGACCAGCATAAACAATTTTTTTAGTCTCAGAATTGATCGCCATACAAGAAATTATGGCATCGTCTTTTGATTCATTTACAAAGGTTTGTAGAAAATTTTCATTTTTGACATGAATATCATCATTCATAATCATAATAAAATTTACTTGTGGTTCAGAATTTAGTACATATCTAATTCCAGTATTAGTTGCCCCTGTAAACCAAAGGTTAGAACTAGCTTTAATGATACTGATATTAAATTTATAATTGTTATAATCAACCCTAAAATCTTCTGTACCATGATCTACCACAACTACTTGAAAATCGGTAAATTTTTGAAAGTTTAAGGATTGAAGTAAGTCATAAATATGAGTAAATCTATTATAAAGGGGTATAATTATTGCCAATTGAATTTTTGAATTTTTACTCATAAAAATTTTATTAGTTTGTGTCTATCTTTGCTGATTAAATTATCAAAATCTTTTTTAAGATATGTTGATGATTTTTTCTATTCGTTAAGCTCTTGAAATTCTTTTATAAACAAGCCATCAACTTGTAAAAGCTTCCCTGAGCTATCGATCAAGACAGGGCGAAAGTTATAGAGCTGATAGCCCAAATTTTCTAAGTATTGAATCATTTCTATCCATAAAATTTGATCTTGGTATAGAGGTAGCAATGACAACTCAACTTGAATCGCTTTAATTTTTTCTAAGATTTTCTCAGCTCCTTCAAGAACTGGCTTTTCATACCCTTGCACATCTATTTTCAAAAGAATTGACTGACTGCTTTGGAAATAATCAGGGGCAATTGTATCGAGTTTAGTCACTTGAACGATTTCAGATTCATAATATTTCGAGCCTGGAGCGGCATTAACATGAGAATCTAACATATTTAAGACTGAAGAGCTGGATGAATTAGAAGCAATATTAATTTTTATGTCTCCATTCATATTACCTATTGCAGTTCGTGGTGCTACTTCCCATAAAGAGTCTAACTCACTCAATTTCTTTAGTTTTGAATAGGAATCAGATAAAGGTTCAAAAGAAACTATTCGTCCAGTAAAACCTAGTTCTCTAAGCAAACAACCATATCCGCCTGTACTAGCCCCCACATCAAGTACCAGATCGATGTTATTCTGGTGAAAAAAATACTGTAGCCTAGCAAACTCAGAGTTGACCAGATTAAATTTTTTGATTTCAACACGGATTTTATTTCTTAAAAAATTTCTTATTTTTTTCTTTATCATTGAATTAATCTCCTGTAATTGAATATTTTATATTAAAGGTATAAATAGTTTAAATTGATAACATAAAAAGTTATATATAAGTATCGAACGACTTTACCGACGAAACCGAGGAAGGTGTTTTCAACGACAAGATTTCAACATTGTAAAAATGTAGCAATGGTTAATGGATTTAAGACTGCTATTTTTATTTTAAATAAAAAGTTCTCGCTTTATATTGCGTGCCCCCATTTTTAATAAAGATTTATAAACTTTTGTTTTATTATCCCACTGATAATTCATCATTTGATATCCCATAAGATTTTCACATAGCTTTGCCGCTTCAAATACATTATAAACTCCAAAATGAGATGCATCTAAATGCAGCCATCCATCAATAAAACCTTGAGGATATTCTGAATGATTAACGCTAAAATTTTCTTGGTTTTTGTTGAAATTAGGATAAGGGGAATTGAATAAATTGAATTCAAACCATTTTTGTAACTTTAAATCATAATCTAATGATTTTTTAATGGTGTTTAGGTTATTTACCCACTCTTCTTCAGTGGATGCCGGCATAGATGTTATGCAATTCTTTAATAGCATTTGTTTATTCACATTTAAACTACTTGATGATTTAAATAAAAACTCTTTGCATTGTTGAAAAGATTCTGCGATAGCAGCAGGAATCAATTTAAGATTAGGGATTTCAGGATGCCACTTATAACCAAACTTTTCATTAAGCATTTTAAAATCTTCCGTTATTGCATTACCTTCCCCAAAAATCTTAAAAGATAATCCATTGCTTTTAGCGGAACCTCCATTGATACTCATGGGAATGCCTAGAGAAGCATACTTATCACTCAAATATGCAAAGGCAAAACCAGAGTAAATATCAGGGGTTTGAGAACTGAAGATTCGACCACTTTTTTCTATTAACAATTGAACTAAATCTCTATGGATCGCTGAATTATATAGCATAGGTAAAAAATCATACTTTAATTTATAATTACCTACTTTCTGGATGATTTTTTTCCCTGGCAAAATATGATTAATTTGTTCAATTGGAATTCTCAAGTTGTTAGGCTTATCCGGGGAATTAGGCCATCTATAATAAACTCGGTTCCATCTAATAGCTTTAAGATTTAGAGCTTTTAATAGCCGATCTAATTGATAAAGAGCATGAAACAATAATCCATCATCATCACCAATTACAATTAAATATTCACCTGATGCCTGAGAAACACCTAATTCCCAATTTTTGCTCATTGCCAAAGGTTCATCTGAACGAATATATTTTATATTTGGTGAGTTTAAGGAATTAACTACTTCTCTAGTAGATGGAGAGCTAAAATTATCAGATACAATGATTTCGTAGTTGTCAAAACTATATTGATTAAGACAAGTTCTTAATGTATAAAACAGAGTTTCATGCCTTTCTTTAGTAGGGATTATTATACTAAAACGTGGATTTGACATAATGAATCTATTTCCCCTTTAATTAGTTTAAGAAATTCAAGCTGATCATGTTTATCGCCAACAAAACATTTAATTTTTTAAAACCACATTTAATTGGGGTCAATATTTGAAGGCTACCGCATATGTGCTTTTACATGATTAATTTAAAATGCTTTTTAGCGCGATATGTATATATTTCACCCGATTGTAAGTAGATATTCAAGTAGTAACTAGAGTTTTTTGTGTGTTAGCTTTGATTTTATCTTTGGTCTTACTCATAATCATCATCTTAGATTCTAGCTGTTAAAGCATTTAACGAATTCACAAAAATCGCCTTTGCTTTTTCCCTTACCCTGTTCGCGGACAAAAAGGTTGCACAAAATGTACAGAAAAAAGTTAAAAATAATATTCCCAGTTGAAATAACCAAACATCTGGAACAGGTAATGACCAACGGATTATCCAAACGACGCTCAGAGCAGAGATAAGGGGATAACCCACATCTTCTCGATACCATAGCCATTTCTCAGTTTTGAGGATTCGACGATACATGAAATGTACCCCGATCAAAACATAACCTGCATTAAGACTAACCCATGCCCAGGCTGCTCCCACTGCACCATAACGGGGAGTCATCCACAAAATAGCGGGAACAATGAAGGAGACTGCCACAATATTAGTTTGTAACCCTAGTCTAGTCCAACCATAGGCAAGTTGGGTTTGATAGGGAATCCACATTAGGCCGTTGAGCATATTCCCTAGTACCAAAAGTCTGAGCAAAGGAGCAGTATGCTGGGCCAGTTCAGAATTTTGAGTCCAAAGTTGTAGAAAGGTTTCCGAAAAAAATATCAAGACTAGGGCGGAGGTTCCCAACACCACTGTCACTAACTGGGCTCCTTGATGATAAGTCCGAGTCAACTTAGGGAAGTCTTCAGCGGCAAAGAGTTGAGTTAGACGAGGGAACCAAGCTTGCGAGATCGGACTGATTAGCATATACAAAGCCCCTGCCACGGTTGCTGCTAAAGTATAATAGCCATATTCAGTCAGTGTTAAGAGCTTAGATAGCAAAACTTTATCCACCTGAGTGAGCAACATAGACAGAAAAGTAATGCCCATGATGCCTCCCGCATAACCCCAAATCTGGCGTAAGACTTGCCAAGAAAACCGTCCTGGGCGCTTGGCTTTGGGTAAAATGCTGTATATTGTACAGGACAAAGTAGCCAGAGTCACTATGGAAACTAAGCCTTGCCACAGAAAAAAGGCTTGAATAGTGGTAGAAAACCAGGCTAAAATTGCCACTGACCCCAAACCTCTCAGGGTAGCCAGGAAACTGTTGATTGCATTGAACAAAACTTGCCGTTGTAGACCCACTAAACTACTGCGGTAAATCGTTTCCACAAAGCGCAGGGCTGCAACTAATCCCATAATACTAAAAGATTGAGACACTATTGCTACAGGTAGGTCCTTAGCCTGAAGCCAAGAACTCGCCAACCAATGGGAACTCAGGGTAAGGGTAACGGCAATTACAGCAGCAATGGAAAAGGTAATGATTTCAATACTGCGAAGAAGGTCTCTGATCGACTCAGGAGTATGTTCACCCCCAGTAAAACGGGCCATTTCTCGGCTGAGGGTTGGGGTCATACCCATATCCAAGAGACTCAACGAAGCAGTTATCACTCCAAATAAACCAATTAACCCATAGGACTCAATACCAATGTAATGAATATATAGGGGGAGGAAAGCCAGTCCCATCAAGGCATTCCAAACTTGACCCAGGTAATTGGCAATTAAATTACGTTTAAGCATTTAATTCAGATAAACTCTGAAATATATTGAAAATTATCACCCCGAAGATTCCGCATAATTGATTCAGCTTTTTGAGAGGAATGGATTTCACATTACTAGACCCGTTTTAAGTAACCATCTGGAGCTACGGTAATCAACAGTTTGTGCTGAATGCTTTTATCAATTTCAAATTCGGGGTGGGTTTTGAGATATTCCCAGACGGCAGTTTTAGGATTATTGCCCACGCCCCAAGGCCGATCGCCAAACATCTCATCAGGCAAATCTTCGATTAGTGTGTCGAAGACAATACAATAACTTCCCACTGAAACTAATGGTGCATAAGCTTCTAGTTCAGCCAGAACATGATCGTGGGTATGGTTGCTATCCAGGGAGACTAAAATTTTTTTCTTGCTTGCGGCTTTCGCTTTTACTTGCTCAATAATTTCAGGAGCAATGCTAGAACCTTGAATCATTGAGATGCGCTTAAACATGGGGTGATCCTGTATTGCCTCACGATTATGTTGACGAATGTCAATATCTATCCCCAATACCTCAGCATCTTGAGGACCGCCACAGATCGCATTTAGCTCTAGCATGGAAGCTAAAAAAATTAATGAACCACCATGAGCAATACCAGTTTCAATCATTAGATCTGGCTGCACCCCCCAAATCAATTCTTGCATCGCTACTATGTCTTGGGGGTACTGAATTATAGGACGACCGAGCCAAGAAAAATTATAGGTGTAGCGATTCTGATTAGTCTCACGCGACCATATACGAGAAAGAGCTTGAATATCTCTGTCTGCACTCAGTCCTGCGATATTATTTTCAACTTGACGCTTAAAATCTTCTAAGGGATTCACTCAATTTGCCTTTTAAATTAAATTATTGCTTAGTCATGCAAGCGTAGATGATATTGCAATCTTCTGGATGTTGTTTGCCTAGCTCATATGATGCCCGACAAAACTCAGATTTCCAATCCTTCTCCTCAGAGCCAACTCTTCCCCATCCAAATCCACCTTCTTTCCATAGTCCATTTTCTAAGAACCAGTTCATTTGTGGGGTAGATAAAGATTTATAAAACACTCCTCCAGTTGCAACAACAGTTACCTCGGCTTCTTTAATATCAGCCAGCAGTGTTTTCAAAGTGTATGAGCGTCGATGTCCAGCAACTTGAATATCAAAAGGAGATAATTCTTCACAGTGGGTAAGGGTCCCCATTAAGACAGCAAGCCTACGATTTATAGCGTTGGCATTAGGAACATGAACAATCAAAACTCCATCGTCATTAAGTAAACTGACTGCTTTACGAAGAATTGTAATTGGATCAACTACATGCTCAAGAATGTTCAGCATGGTTATGGTGTCAAATTTCTGTGTTGTGTCAAAATCTTCGATTAAAGCTTCGTGAAAATGGGCATTAGGCAAGTTTATTTTAGCCAAGGCAAGATGCTGACTTGAGGCATCAATTCCAACTACAGTTTCAAAAGCATTGGACAAAAGTGATGTCAATGTACCATCACCACAAGGCATATCTAAAAGACTACGACCACGAGCATATTCTAAGCAAGATTTGGCTTGATAGTATCCAAGGATACCATTATAGTCAGCAAACATTTTAGACCGTGCCCAAGTAAAAGTTTCTTGTAGTTTTTTTTCCTTCTCAATCTCAATATTCATTTTCACCCCCATCACTATCGGATAACAATTGACTAAGACCTTTTTCAAAGGATATGACTGGCTGCCAATCGAGATGTGATTGAGCCAAATTAAAATTCATTGAAATTGATGCTGTATAAGAATTAATTAAAATCTGTTCAAGAGGACTAGAGCTATCAATCCAATCTCTGATCATTTCTGCAATTTGAAATGTGGAAGTGATGATGCCAGTACCCAAATTCAAATTACCAATAAAGTTACTATTCAGTGTAGCAATTATGGCTGAAACCAAATCATCAATATGAAGCAAGTCTAAAGCTGGATTACCATTTTTATAACGGTGAGTTTTTATCAATTGATTTTTTCTTGCCTTGTCCAAAAAATTATAGATAAATTTAGGTTTATCACTGCCAATACCATAAACTGGACTAGATCGAAGAATTGTACATTTTAATCCTCCATTAAGTCGAAAATGATCGATTAAGACTTCTGCAAGATACTTTGTCTCTCCATAGGGACCTTTAGGGTGAGCAGGTGTAGATTCATTCGCCAAAATCACACCTGCATAACCCGAGTAAATCTCCCAGCTAGATAAATATATAAGGTTGATATTTTTAGACAGGCAAACATCAATTACATTCCGAAGCATTGTTATTGATTGCCCCATCGCTACATTTGATGTGTATATCCTGGGATTAGCTAGATGAACTATGCAATCAATATTTTCTTCATTTACAATTAAATCTAGCTTTGTACTCCCAGTGCTGATATCAATCTGCTCACGATTAGGTGCAATAACTCTAAATTCATTGTTATTAGATAGAGATGTTCGTAAGGCAGTCCCTATAAATCCATGACCACCAGTTATGAGAATTGATTGATACTCACTATTGTCATTATCTATTTTATGCCGCAACAACCCTAAAGCCTCACGTACTGCATTGAGAGGATCTAGTTTAATTTGTGCTTCACCTGTGGCTTCCTGAACTCTGTGTAAAGCATTATCAAAAGATATTTGCTCTAGCCTTGTAAGGATCCCTGTAGCGATCGCATTACTCCGAGACATCCCATAATCGCAGCAGATAACAGTAGGCTTACCTTCAGTGATCGCCTGAATTCCCTGCTGTATTTTTTCGCTAATCACCTCAACTGTGTTTCCAGATTTGTCAACCAAATCACGAACGTCAACGATATTAATACCTGATAGATCACCAACCGCACTGGCAGCGGCAGTACCAAGCATCGGTGTAATCCAGCGTATAGTCATTTTTTTAGGCGAGAGTTCATAATATATTGTTCGGACAAGCTACGCAAATACCAGCCAGCCTGAATTACAGGCTTTTGTGGCTTAATTCCCAATTCAAAATATTTTAGCATCATATCTACTTCATTGAATCCAGCCATAGCACGAAGGTAGGTAGAAGCAGAAAACCTTGGATTAATCTCAAAAGGCAGTATCTTATTATCTCTTACCCTGGCTTGTATATTAATGGGGCCACAACTACCAATTGATTGAGCTATCAACTCAGCTTGCTGGCAAATCTCTTGATATTCATCAATATATCCTTGAGAATATCCACTTGATATAATTCCTCCTCTACCGCGATAACCAATCGATAATTTAGCATTAAGATCGCGACGTAACGCAATCGATCCAGCAATTTGCTGATCGGGCAGTGATAGCACCCCTATAGTGAATTCCCCCTCCTCAATATCAATATACTCCTGAGCAATTGGTTGGCTCCCGTTACGGCGGATAAATTCAGCATAGATCATGGCCTCATCCTCAGTGACAGCAAAAAACACTGAGTGACTTCCACCAGTTCCGGTAGAAGGCTTAATAATACAAGGCAAACCGACAATATTTAAGTCAGATATTTGATTTATTGCTACTGTTTGAGGTATTGCAACCCCATGTTGCGCTAGTTTGCTAAATGTTTCTTGTTTGTTTGAAAAGCAGGAAATTATTTCGGGCGAGTTGGCAAGCAAGTAAATTCCTGAATTGGTCAAACTATCACTCGCTGCTCCTAGAAGGAGCATTGGTTGCTCACCTCCAGGTATTAACCATTTTACCCCTGTGTCCATACAGGCATTGATGACACTTGCTACATAGTCATGGCGATTTACCAAGTAAGTTTTTGCAAATCCCACTTCATAGAGTCCATAAGCTGTTGATGATATATCACAACCGTAAATTTCATAGGATTTAGTTAGCTGAAGTGCTTTATAAATTTCAGTTCCCAGTGATGCACCGCCTACCCCCGCAATCATTACCTTGATTTTTTGATCCATAGATTTCATGAGTTAACATCTGAAAGAATTTGAGCGCTTAAAATATTCGTAACTAGCTTAATATCTGCAAACGTTAAATCATGATAGCTAGGAAGATTTATAGATCTTAAGGGAATACTCCAAGAATTAATGTTATTTTTTCGATCTTCAAACATAGGTAGGCTAGAGAGAGGACAAAAGAATACTCTTGCATCAATATTGGCTTCTGTAAAAGCAGCTTGTAATCTCTCACGAGTAACACCTAACTCCTGCTCTAACACAACTGTAGGCATCCAAGAGCCATTAATGGTTCCTTCTGGCTCAGGATTCATCGATACACCAAGCAGCCCTTCCACGTTTTCTCGATAATATTGCAAGATATCCCGCTTGCGATTAACTAACTCATCAATTCGTTCCATTTGAGCACAACCGATCGCTGCCTGGATATTGGACATTTTATATTTAAACCCCACCATATCCGGCCAAAATTGCTTGGTTTGTCCTCGGGCACGTCCATGATTAGAAAGCGTGAGTACAGTTTCATAAAGTTCCGCATCATTGGTGACAAATATCCCACCCTCACCCGTGGTTAGTGTCTTGGTCCCGTGAAACGAAAAACTGCCAAAAGCACCCATACTGCCAGCCCGTTTACCATGATAGATGGAGCCGATCGCCTCCGCCGCATCTTCAATAACTGGAATTCCATATTTTTCCCCAATCGCCAGCAAGCGCTCCATTTCGCATAGATTTCCATACAAATGAACGGCAATGATTGCTTTTGTTCTGGGTGTAATGGCTGCTTCTGCTAACTCAGGGTCAATACACCAGCTATCCGGCAAAATATCCACAAAGACAGGTTTTGCACCTAGATGTACAATGGGAGCAGCAGTAGCAATCCAATTAGTATCTGCGAGAATTACTTCATCACCTGGCCCAATTCCTAACGCGGCCATACCCATGTGCAACGCACCCGTACAACTTGATGTTGCGATCGCATACTGGACGCCAAGATAAGCTTTGAATGCTTCCTCAAATCGAGTAATATATTCATAACAACGCTCGCCCCAGCCATTGCGAGCAGCATCTGTAGCATACTCAACTTCTAATTCAGTAATAGAAGGCTTTGTGTAATAAATCCGAGGTTTCATATTAACTCCAATTGAGGAACGAGCGTTAAAAAATCCCCCCCCCAATCCTGAATATATTCAAGCTGAACCATGATTTCTGGTTTGAGATTCCAAGGTAAAATAATTACATAATGAGGTTTAGTCTTCTTAAGATAGCTTTCCTCCACAATTGGAATACGACTACCCGGCATAAATTTTCCTTGCTTCGCCGGATTACGATCCACGACAAAAGAAATTAAATCAGGACGAATACCCGCATAATTCATGAGGGTATTGCCTTTGGCCGCTGCGCCATACCCTGCGACTACTTTACCTTGGCGTTTTGCCTCAAGCAAAAAGGTCAAAAAATCATTTTTAACGCGATTAACTTTTGTCTGAAAATCAGCATAGTAGTCAGCATTTGAAATGCCAATTTTTAACTCTTTATTCAGTAAGATTTCCACGCGATCGCTCACCGGATGCACCCCAAAATCCTGCCGTTGAGCAAAGACTCGGAGACTCCCCCCATGAGTCGGGTGTTCCTCCACATCGAAAACACTCAGACCATTAGCCGCAAAGATTTGTTTGACTGCTGTTAGGGATAGATAGGAAAAATGCTCATGATAAATCGTGTCAAACTGGGTTGCTTCAATCAATCTCAACAGATGGGGAAACTCAAAGGTTGCGACTCCTTGGGGTTTCAATAATAGGGCAAAGCCTGCAACAAAATCATTGATATGGGGTACATGAGCTAAGACATTATTGGCAACCGTTAAATCAGCCTGCTTTCCTTGACTCGCTAACTTTTTCGCTAACTCAGTCCCAAAAAACTCTTCTACAATTGAGAGACCCTTACCACGAGCCGCCTCCGCTGTACTGGCTGTGGGTTCAATCCCTAAACAGGGAATACCACGACCCTGAACATATTGCAATAGATAACCATCATTCGCTGCCACCTCAACTACATAACTGGCTGGATTGAGTCCAAAACGCTCAACCATCTCAGCTACATAGCGATCGCAATGAGCCAGCCAACTGCTAGAAAACCCACTGAAATAGGCATAGTCAGCATCAAACAATTCATCCGCTTGGGCAAAATCTTCAGTTTGTACTAACCAGCAGGATTCACAGACTAACACCCGCAAAGGAAACCATCGTTCGGGAGCATGGAGAGTCTGCTCAGTCAGATAAGCATTGGAAGGAGGCGCACTACCTAAATCTACCAAAGGTAATTTCAGTTCTGAACCACAATGACGACATTTCATATCACAATCCCCCGGAAATCTTCAGACAATAATGGATGAGACGCATCGCGGGGGGAAACATCCGTTGCTTTCAAGGGCCAGGGAATATTAATCTTAGGGTCACTATAGCGAATTCCTCCCTCAGATTTCGGCTGATAATATTCTGTGTGTAAATAAAGCAACTCACTCCCTGCTTCCAACACTTGAAAACCATGAGCGCAGCCTTGAGGAATCACCATCATATAGGCATTGTCCGCCGATAATTCCGCTTGATACCACTGCAAAAACGTCGCTGAACCTTCTCGTAAATCCACTGCCACATCCCAAACTCGACCCTTGAGGCAACGGAGCAGTTTCATTTCAGCATGAGGTGGATATTGAAAGTGCAGCCCTCGAATTGCACCAATTGCTTCCGTGCGAGACACATTGACTTGACGAATTGTTGCCCCTTGCAATAGGGCATCAAGTTCGCGATCGCAAAATGCGCGATAGAAAATTCCCCGTTCATCCTGAAAGGATGCCGTTTCAACAAGATAAACCCCTTGAATTGGCGTAGAAACAATTTTCATAGGGCATTGACCAAAGTCGATTGAGTTTCTTGATAGGCAGCAATTTGGGATAAAGAATATTCGCGCATATCTTGCCCTCGCAACCAAGCCTGATGCCAATCAACAGTAGCTTGGAGTGCCTGTTTTACAGACCAGCAGGGTTGCCATCCTAGCTCAGTTCTCACACGAGTAATATCCAACCTCAATAGCCCAGCTTCATGGGGATGATTTTCAGAAGCGTCTATTTCAACCCCTGCATTTTTACCCCAAAGATGAGCTAGAGTCGTTGCTACTTTACCCACAGTGGCATCTCCTTTGGCATCGGGTCCAAAATTCCAAGCACTAGCATAACGACAGGCATCTGAACTCATCAGCTTTTCAGCCAGAAGCAAATAACCGGAGATAGGTTCAATGACATATTGCCAAGGACGAATCGCATGGGGAGACCGTAATTTCACAAATTGTCCCTTTTCAAAAGCTCGTAAGCAATCAGGCACTAGGCGATCAATAGCCCAATCACCACCCCCAATCACATTACCTGCTCTAGCTGTAGCAACTGCAACCCTATGCTTTAAATAATTATCAGAATTAAAAAAGGAATTACGGTAAGCCCCTGTTACCAGTTCAGCACAAGCCTTACTACTACTGTAGGGGTCGTACCCGCCGAGGGGTTCAGTTTCTCGATAACCCCAAACCCACTCGCGATTTTCATAACATTTATCAGAAGTAACATTGACAACGGCCCGCACTCCCTTGGTTTGGCGCACTGCTTCTAGGAGATTAACCGTACCCATGACATTTGTGGCATAGGTGTCTACAGGGTTTTGGTAGGACTCTCGGACTAATGCCTGTGCTGCCAAATGAAAAACAATCTCTGGGCTAAACTCAGCCATGACTTGCTTTAATCTAGGGAGTTCTCGGATATCTCCCATAACAGAAGTCATGCCCTCTGCCACTCTAGCCAGTTGAAACAAATTCGGTTGGGTAGCAGGTTCAAAGGCATAACCCACAACGGTAGCCCCCAAGGATTGAAGCCACAAAGCCAACCAACTGCCCTTGAAACCCGTATGACCCGTGAGAAAAACTCGTTTTCCCTGCCAAAAACTAGGCGCCATTACCATACCTTCCAGGGAGCTTGTCCAGAACGCCACAATTCTTCTAACAGATTCCTGTCTCTGAGGGTGTCCATCGGCTGCCAAAATCCATAGTGATTAAACGCAGCTAATTGATTTTTACTGGCTATTTCTTGCAATGGACCACTTTCCCAACTGGTCCTATCCCCTTCAATCAAGTCCAATACATGGGGTTCCAACACAAAATAGCCACCATTGATCCATCCCCCGTCCCCTTGCGGTTTTTCCTGGAAATTCAATACTCGCCCTTCTGAATCAATATTTAATGCCCCATACCGACCCGGTGGTTGTACGGCTGTAATCGTTGCCCATAAGCCATTTTTCTGATGATAGTTAATTAATTTACTAATATCAACGTCACTGACTCCATCCCCATAAGTAAAGCAAAAAGTTTCATTGCCAACATAGTCCTTGACTCGTCTCAGCCGCCCACCCGTCAGGGTATTTTCCCCTGTATCTACCAAGGTTACTCGCCAGGGTTCAGTGTGTTTATGATGTACTTCCATTTGATTAGATTGCATATCAAAGGTGACATCAGACATATGTAAAAAATAGTTAGCAAAATATTCTTTGATTACATAGCCTTTATAGCCACAGCAAATAATAAAATCATTCACTCCATGAGCTGAGTAAGACTTCATAATATGCCAAAGAATTGGACGTTCTCCAATCTCTACCATCGGTTTAGGCTTAAGATGAGTTTCTTCACTCAGTCGAGTCCCATATCCTCCTGCTAAAATAACTGCTTTCATAAAGTCTTTAATATTATCTTTTCATCAATTTCTTAATTAGTTGAATTATTTATCTACAACCAATAATTGTTTAATAACTTTGACAATTGAATCAATGATATATTTCTCTAACTCCGGCCAAATTGATAAACTCAACACCTCAGTCCCCAACAAATCGCTCACTGGCATTTTCGGATACTGCCCCTGATAAACAGGTAACTGGTCTTGTGGCACAGGATAATAAATCATCGACCCAATTCCCTGTTCACCCAAATACTCCTTTACCTTATCCCGTTCCCCATCCAAAACCCGAACCGTGTACTGGTGAAACACATGACCATCAGCAAACTCC
Organism: Oscillatoria sp. HE19RPO; assembly: GCF_024220515.1. Classification (GTDB taxonomy): domain Bacteria; phylum Cyanobacteriota; class Cyanobacteriia; order Cyanobacteriales; family Laspinemataceae; genus Laspinema. The sequence goes on along the minus strand of NZ_JAMXOT010000103.1, from coordinate 20,050 downwards.
GGAGTAATAATACCCGCAACATCCGCCAATAACTCATTGTAAGTTTTAGCCACTCTGCGTCTGCCCTCATTCCACTGCTCCAGATAAGGCAACTTCACCCGCAAAATCGCCGCTTGCAACGTATCCAGACGGGAATTATATCCCAAAACTTCATTATGATACTTCTTTTTCGCCCCATGCACCCGCAACATCCGCGCTACTTCCGCCACCTGGTCATCATTAGTGACAATCATACCCCCATCCCCATAAGCTCCCAAATTTTTGGAAGGGAAAAAGGAATAAGCGCCCACATCGCCGATCGCCCCCGTGAATTTCCCGCGAAGTGATTCCCGCGTGGGTTCCTGGCAATGACCATCACAAGAGGAACAAGTTCCCCAATATCTGGCCCCAAAAGATTGAGCGCAGTCTTCAATCACTTTTAAACCATGCTCTTGGGCAATCTCCATAATCTGCCCCATCGCTGCGGGTTGCCCATAGAGGTGAACAGGCATAATCGCCTTAGTCCGAGGGGTAATTTTCCCTTTAATCTCTTTGGGGTCAACATTGAAACTTCTGGGGTCAATATCCGCAAAAACAGGCTTTGCCCCTACATTGCTAATGGATTCTGCTGTCGCAAAAAAAGAAAAAGGCGTGGTAATCACCTCATCCCCTTCGCCAATTCCTAAAGCCCGCAAGCCAATCACCAGGGCATCTGTACCGGAATTTACTGCGATCGCGTGCTTCACCCCTAAATACTCAGCCACTTCCTGCTCAAACAGCTTAACATCAGGCCCCATAATAAACTGGCCTGATTCTAAAACGCGGTTAATCGCCGCTTGAACTTCGTCTTTGATTTGCTCGTACTGGGGCTTGAGGTCTAAAACGGGAATTTTAATTGGGCTCATATTGCTGGACTTAGTTTTGATGTCAATTATCTGATATTAAAGAGAAAATGGGTGTTCCCCATGCGATCGCCTGCTAAACATGGGGATTACCCAAGTAATTAGTCAGAGTATTTGCTGCTTTCGCTAATTCCTTCAGACTACTTTTCGGCAAACCCTCTTGCCGCCATTGGGTGTAATCAAAGCGATCTCGTTGGCGCTCCGCCAAGGGGTAAATACTTGAGATATCCTTTGACTCATCCCTCGGACCTCCTTTATTTTCTCCATAACGTAATAGCAAAGCATTTACCACTGCCTGAGAAATTCTAAAATTTGTCTGCAATATTTTTTCAATAATTGGCTTAATACGATTGCAATGACCAGCCTCTTTTGCTTTACTAATAATTCCCAGAGTTCCTGTAAAAACCAGGTTTAACTCCTGAGCGATTTTACGCCCTTTCAAATCATCCACAATGAGTAACGAATCAGTGTTTTCCTTAGCTAACGCCATTGCCGATGCTTCACCAATATCCACTTTGGTTTCCAGGAATTTTTGGTATTGTTTATTTTGAACTGTCTCAACAATAATCCATTCAGGCAAACTTTCTCCAAATTCTATTTCAATTTCAGAAGTAATATAAATGCGACTATAAAGCAAATGTAATAGTTCTAGCTCTCCAATTTTACTTAAAATAATCAAACAACTTGAATCAGCAATAACAACTTTAGGCATTTTGAATGTCCGCTTCTAAATCGGCAACTAATCCACTAAAAATTGAGACATTGTAATTGCCGATCGCTTCAATAAATGCTCTTTTACTTAACCCTGCTAACTCCGCTGCTTGACCTGATGTTAATGTCCCATTTTCATATAATTTTGCGGCAATCAATAATCGTAACTCTTCATCACTTTGTTCAATTGTGTTGGGAAAACTTAATTGTAAAGTTCGCTGATTCATTTGTATTCCTCCCATATATAGCCAGTCTAAATCAATTTTACATAAAGCTCGGCTCCCCTTTTCCCTTCTGGGAGAGGGATGACGGGTGAGGGCCCACTGAAAAATAATTTAGGGTGGCTATATTAATCATCTAGTCAGCTATTGCTCATCTTATGTCTGCTCTATAAAACTTACACAAACCCGGACATAGCCGGATATTGATGTTGATTTCTTGCTTCGTCCGGGACTGTCGGCAGCACCCCGTCCACAAGTGTAATCGTCGGAACCCGGCGATTTTTCTAACGTTATGCTCGCATTCAAATCTCTATCAATCTTCAGACCACAGTTCTGACATTCAAAAGTCCGACGGACTACGGGCATTTTTTGTCGATGGTGGCAATTAGAACAGAGTTGACTTGATGGATAAAATCTATCGGCAATAATCAAATTTGAACCATAGCGTTCTACCTTGTAAGCTAGTTGCCGACGGAACTCATAAAATGAGGCATCAGCGATAGAACCGGCCAAACAATGATTTTTCAACATCCCTGACACATTCAAATCTTCAATGACTACTTGGCTGTGGTTCTTAGCCAAAAAAGTAGTGATTTTATGAATGGTGTCCCGCCGAATATTTGCTACCCTTTGATGTAGCTTTTGGACTTTTAAGAGGCATTTTGCCCGATTTTTCGACCCTTTGACCTTGCGACTTAAATGACGTTGTAATCGAGCTAGTTTTTTGCGGGCTGCTTTATATGCCTTGGGATTAGAGAATTTTGTCCCATCGCTAGCCGTCGCTAAAGTATTAATTCCTAGGTCAACTCCGATTCTTTCTCGACATTTAGGTGTAATTTCTTGGGGAATTTCTACGAAAAAGCTAATATACCAGTCCCCAGCGTGGCGCGTTATAGTAACTTTCTTAACCCAACTTTCGGGTAGAGCCTCAAATGTAGAAACCCAGCCCACAAAAGGCAGCTTATGGCGAGTTCCTGACAGCTTAAATGGTTTGCCGCAATTGTCCAGCGTAAAGCTATCATGGTGGCCTTTTTTCTTAAATTTAGGATAACTGCTTATTCCCTTAAAGAAGCGCTTAAAGGCATCGCCTAGATTAATAAAGGCATATTGATAAACTCTAGAAGACAATTCAGACATCCAAGGATATTGAGGTTTTACATAATTCGTAAAAACCTTTTTGATAGAGTTAACGTTAGGCTTGAGTCCCTCTTCATAGGCTGACCTCCATAAGTGTAATCCCCAATTAAACACGAACCGAGCATATCCCGCGTGTTTGGCCATCAAGGTAGCTTGACGGTCATTGAGTTTTAGTTTGGTACGGAAGGCTTTGTAAGGCATGATTTCATCATACCATAAATCCGACTTTCTTGAGTTTGTGGGAGTACGAAATTTGGCATGGTTTGGGGTTTAATTGTATAGCGTTTCTCATCTTTCTATGGTACCGCGATGGCAGCCCCAAACCGTCGGCGGCCCAGAACATCCGAGGGCTTTGCAACGTACCTCATGAGTCCACCGAACCTCTATATATCCATTATTGAGTGGCAAATCTTCTTGAGTATTATGCTTTATTGTCCTAAGATGTCCAGCAAATCTCCGACTAAATCATTGCTCTCTGGCTAAATGTTTCTAATCTATCCTTTTCACTTCGAGTCCAGAAATTCTCTGATACTTCACCCCTTGGGAATCAACAGCCAAACCCTCTGCATCAAATTCCAACACATCCCCATAGGCACTCATCCAGCCCATAATTTTCGCGGGAACCCCAGCCACCATCGCATAAGCAGGGACATCCTTAGTCACCACTGCACCCGCCGCCACAAAAGCACATTCATGGAGGGTCACCCCACAAACAATCGTGGCATTTGCACCAATACTGGCCCCCCGCTTCACCCAAGTCGTAGCATAATCGCTGCTGGTATTCCGAGGGAACTCGCAACGGGGGGTTTTAACATTGGTAAAGACCATGCTGGGACCACAAAACACATAATCCTCCAGAATCACCCCCTCATAAAGGGAAACATTATTCTGAATTTTGCAATAATTCCCAACGGTTACCTGATTGGCGACAAAGACATTCTGCCCCAAAATGCAATGTTCTCCAATCTTAGACTTGCCCATGACATGGGAAAAATGCCAAATTTTGCTGCCTTCACCAATCTCAGCCCCTTCATCCACATAAGCAGATTGATGAACAAAATAATTGCTCATACCAGCACACTCTTCTCTACTTCATCTAAAGACACTGGCACACCCCCGTTCTGCAACGATCGCTCGCTGGCCTCCAGAATTTTCAGCACTTTCAAAGCACTATGACCATCAGTCAGGGGTTGTTGACGAGTAGCAACACAATCCAGAAAATGCTGACATTCCAGACGCAAGGGTTCTTTCTCTGCCAAAAATAAAGTAGTTTCTGCGGTTTGACGCGGAATAGGCAACCCCCCTTCCCACTCAATACCCTTATCATAAATTTTTAGCTTACCTTCCTTGGCCGTATCATCAAAAACCGCCATTTTGCGATCGCCAATCACCACCAGTTTTTGCTCCTTATAAGGATGCAGCCAACTCACAAAAATATGGGCCCTCACTTCCTGCTCAAACACCAAATTCGTCACCGTCACATCAGCAATACCCGATTGCAGATACGTCCCCCCCGATGCCGTCACCACCGTGGGTTCGGCTCCAATTAAACTAGAAATAACCGCAATATCATGGGGAGCAAAACTCCAGAGAATATTTTCTTCCTGGCGAACTTTTCCCAAATTGAGACGATTGGAATAAATGTACAACAGCTTGCCCAACTCCTGCCGCTGCACCAAATCCTTCAACAAAGTCACAGCAGGGTGATATTCCAGAATATGCCCCACCATCAGAATAGAACCGCGACTCTGAGCCAGTTCTACCAACTCCTGTCCCTCTTTGTAGCGGAGGGCCAAGGGCTTTTCCACAAATACATCCTTCCCTGACAAAATCGCCTGCTTCACTTGGGCATAATGCATCGCGGCGGGAGTCGCCAGAACTACCGCTTGAATCTCCGGATTTTTCAAGATTTCGTCAAAATCCTGAGTTACGCTAATTTCTGGATATAACTGAGCCTGAGCCTGAAGTGCCATCTCATTCTTATCGCAAAGCCAACGTAACGCTTTTAACTGAGCAAAATTGCGAACCAAATTTTTGCCCCAATAACCGCAACCCACCACCGCCAATTGAATAGTTGTTTTCCCTGCACTCACAGTAATGTCACCTTTTCTTGATTGCAACGTAAATGGCGCGTCACTCCTCTGGTATCGAGTACCGCCTGAGCCTTTTCCACCACATCAAGATAATCTATTTTGCTATGGTCGGTGGCAATAATCACTAAATCCACATCACCGATCGCCCCTTGAGTCAGTTCCACCGATTCTAAATGATGCCCACTGACTTGAATCTCAGGAACGTAGGGGTCATGATAAGTCAGATTGACGCCATCTTTTAACAGCAACTCCATAATGGCAATGGCGGGAGACTCACGCCAATCGCTGATATCCTTTTTATAGGCAGCCCCAATCACCAAAACCTGCGATCGCGAGGGTGCTTTTCCAATCCGATTCAACACCCGCCCCACCTTCTCGCGCACAAACTCCGGCATTTTCCGGTTCACTTCCCCTGCCAGAGCAATAAAATGGGTCTCAAAATTATGCTCTTTGGCCTTCCATTCCAGGTAATGAGGGTCCAAGGGGATGCAGTTATGGACATACACCCCAGTAGTCGCGGCAAAAGTATGTGTTTCTGCGACTTCCACACTATAAACAGGAGTTTTGGCAGCAAAAGGCGTCACGGAGTGAATTTGAGCGACAGCATACAGTTGATTCACCTGTGGCCGTTTACTCGCAAGGTGACGTTTTCGACTTAATCGTAAACGAGCCAATTTCTGCGCCTTCTCTCCTAAAAACCAGCTTTCTAAACGGTCTAAATCCCTGTGGGATTTAAACCGTAATTGAGGTTTATCTTTTTTTCGATAGGGCGTGAGTCCTAATTCTTGCAGGAGCAAAATAACTTGTTCAAATAATTCGGGACTGCTACTAAAGAAACCTACTGTGCCGCTATTGTTTTCATAGGTCTGAACTACGCCATTTGTCCGATAAGTCTGCTGGCCACACCGGACATGAACATCACCATCTCCGCGAAATAATCCTTTTAAGACTTCCGTGCGAATCGCTTCACCCCCCGCCATAATTGGATCGGGAATTCTCATGGTGTAAGCATCAGTTCCTGTTCGGAGAATATCCCGGAAAAACCAAGCCAGAAGCCAACCTTTAACTTTCAGGGTTGTAGAATGCCACTGAGGGTCGTTGTACTCGCTACAACTTAAACCCAGTTCGGACAGCAAATCGCGGACATCTTGCAAGTATTCTCGCTCATCCCGATTGAAGGTAAAGCGCATCCGTAAATTCCCGGTTTTCTCTTCAGTAATACAGCCTTCACTCAAATAATACCCCAGCAATCGAGCCAGACTTTCGTTGACTGGAATCACCGCAGGAAAACTAGAAAAAGAAGGACCCCGGCCAGTGACAAGACTGAATTGCTCAGGGTTTCCGCGCAGATGGTCAGGCAGTTTTTTCCATGTACTTGAAGGGAGACTGTTGTCGCGCAGAACATCACGGGTTTTTTCATGAAGCAGTGGTTTGAGATAATCCTTGAGTTCCTCCCACCCTTGGGGATGTTTGACTCGTACTTTTTGAGCCAATTGTTCGGGTAAGAGGGGAATGACTTCAATGGACTCTGGTTCCTCTAAATCATCTGCTGTCGCTTGATGCACCAGGGGAACCATGTCTCCCGGGGTTAACGCGATCGCCTCTCGAACTTGCAAGCGATCCGCTTCATGAACAAGCATTGGGTGGCGATCGGTTACCGTCAGTTGACGGCGATCGCTCGTTTCGACTTTAACCAATGTCCCCTCATATTCTCTAGCAAATAAATAGCTAACGGGTTTCCATCCTTGTTCCCCCGTTTCTAAATCAATGGAGAGCACTTCGAGTCCTTCGGGTCGCAGAAAAGCGCCTCCGAGATGATAAAATACGCGCTCGCTGCGTTCTTGTACTCGTTGATAGAGGGCTTCTAGTGCAATCACCCCATTATCTTGATACCAGCGATAGCGGACCTGTTCTGTTCCCACGAGACAGTGTCCCCCTACCCCAGGCCCCGGATAAAACGGCATAATCCCAAAAGGTTTAGTATTCGCCGCATCTAAGACTTCCCAAACATTTAACTCCAGGCGATCGCACAACAGCGCCAACTCATTCACCAAGGCAATATTCACCGCCCGAAAGGTATTCTCAAACACCTTCACCAGTTCTGCTGCCTTAGCACTACTCACGGGCACGACGGTTTCTATGGTCTGTTCATAAAACAGGGTTGCCACCGCCAAAGAATGGGGGTCAGAAGCCCCAACCACTTTATTCGTATTCTTCGTGGTATAGCGCTGATTCCCAGGGTCCACCCGTTCCGGAGAATGGGCCAAAAAGAAATCTTGTCCCTGTTGCAAACCGCTGGTTTTCTCCAGCAGAGGTCGCATCACCTCATCAGTGGTTCCTGGATAAGTGGTTGATTCCAACGTCACAAGCTGCCCTGGTCTGAGCCGCTCAGAAATTTGTTCCGTAACGCTTTCGATATAACTTAAATTCGGGGTGAGATTCTTAGTCAGGGGGGTGGGGACGCAGATGACAATCACATCCATTTCTGCCACGCGGTCAAAACTTGAGACGGCTTGCAAATGACCGCTAGAGACCACCTGTTTTAATTCTTCATCTTGGACATCGCCAATATAATTATCCCCTTGATTGACTTGTTGAGCGCGCCTGGGGTTCTGCTCAATGCCCAGCACTCGAAAGCCCACTTTGGCTTTTTCCACGGCAAAAGGCAAGCCCACATATCCCAGACCCACCACCCCCACCATAGCAGTGCGATCCTTAATTTTTTCTTGCAGGGTCAGTAAGACTGGAGGCGTTTGACTCATGGGATTTGCAGTGATAATGATTTTCTTAAAGGAGTAAATTTACGTTGCGTTGTTCCAGACAGAGGTTACTTGGAAAGGTTCCTCTTCTGGAGCAGGCGATCGGGCCGAGATTGTCTCGATCCTGGGGCGATCGCCTGGGGTGAATGCAACACCTGACGGGGGTTAAAACCCCCTCCGCTAGTTGCTAGAAGGACACAGAGGGCTTCGCAGGCGATCGCCTTTGTTCACTCTAGGCGATCGCTCAGATTTTTTTGGCACTCAGGGGCAATTTTTCAAAGCCTATCATAAAAAAGATTAAGAATCGACGTCCAAACAAATGTCCCGTCAAAATAACTTACCGTCGAGTTCTGCAGATTGTTTGAACTTGCTGTCTGAGCACATCAAAGAGGCATGATATGCGATCGCCGTGGCAATTATCAGTCGAACTTGTGGATCGCGGTAATGCTCTGGTAATTCTACACAAATCTGAGCAATTGTCGGCGGTAATGGGCCACAAAAAAATCCCAGAACTTTTGAATGCTAAAGCCCGCCTAAGCGGGCTTCTTTGGATGACGGGGTTATGGATTCGGTTCTATACCGATCGCCCGTAACTGTTCTGCTAACTCCTGCGCTCGTTGTTCGGCTCGTTCAGCCCGTTCACGCTCAGTTTCAGCCCGTTCACGCTCAGTTTCAGCCCGTTCACGCTCAGTTTCAGCCCGTTGGCGCTCGGTTTCGGCCCGTTGGTGTTCGGTTTCAGCCAGTTCATCTTTAGAAGGCAGTAATTCTCCGTCTAAAGTGGCCCAGCGTAGCCAAACAGTCTCTACATCCCGGTACTGTCCGGACCACCGGACAAGGGCCAATCCAAGTTTTTGGCTGAGTAACCGTCCTTGTTCGTCTGCTGCCAAGGGTTCATAGACTCCTTTTGTTAAGACAAACCCGGCCCAATCTTCGGGATTGTAGGGGTCGTACCAAAAATACTCGGTGACCCGCATCTGATTTTGGTAAATCTGCTTTTTCTGGGTTTTGTCCTGTTTGGCGGTACTGGTGGACAATAGCTCAATGACCACATCGGGCCCTTTTCCTTCTTCCCAAAGGACCCAGCTTTTACGTTCGCCGCGAGGTACGTCTAGGACTGCGAAAACATCAGGACCTTTGAAATCGCGATCGCGCACTTGGGCGAGACTATAGTAAACAAACATATTGCCCCCCACAAAGGCATCCCGGTCTTTCAACCAAGTCCACAGGGGGTCAACCAATAAATCCATTTGCAGTTTATGCCGCAGGGTTTCCATTGGTACACCGTCATCACAGGGCAGTTCATCTTGGGTGGGTGGAAGGGGAATCTCCGTCGGTTCTGTCAATGCAATTTGAGAAGCAGACATGATACCTCACCGATCGCGACTACAGTTTTAATTCCTATGATAATTGGCCGCTTCATATCCCCCGGGAAATATCGCCATAAAAATGTAGGGGCGATTCGCGAATCGCCCCTACATTGAGAGACTGATTTCCTTCAGATAACCCTTACGGATAGAGCAAAATTTTGTAAGTCTCCGATGTCGGCTGAACTGCTCTTTCCACCGCAGAGGCTAATTCCTTGAGTGGATATTTATCACTCACCAATTTATCCACATCAATCCTTTTATTAAAGACAATATCTGTCGCTAACCCTTGAACTCGATAGCTGGAACTGTAGCTTCCCATCAAGTCAATTTCACGGCGATATAAAATATTGGGATTAATTGGAATTTCCACCTCATCGGGAAATTCGGCAAAAAATAGAATTTTCCCCCCTTTGCGGGTACAGTCTAGGGCTTGGAAAAAGGCTTTTTCGCTTGGAACTGCCAAGATACTCGTATCCACTCCCATTCCCCCCGTTTGTTCTTTCACCTGACTGGCTAAGTCTGGGTTACGAGCATCAAACGCTGCTTCTGCCCCTAATTCCAAGGCTTTTTCTAAGCGAGAGGGGAGCAAATCCGTGGCGATCGCCCTCGCACCAAAATATTTTACCAGCATCACAAACATCAGTCCGATGGGACCCGCACCCGTAATTAACACGGTCTGTCCTGGCTCCACTCGGGCCTTTTTCACCGCTTTTAAGCAGCAGTTTGTCGGTTCCACAAAACTCGCTTGCTCAAAGGTAACAGAATCAGGAATGGGAATCAGCCCCCCATTCCGGACAATGTGTCCAGGGACCTTCACATATTCGGCAAATCCACCGCCACTAGGGGCAAATCCCGCCGTAGTGGTGATATTTTTATAAACCTCACACATAGAAAAGTTTTCATTCAAGCAATAAGTGCAGTGCATACAGGGGATATGATGCATCACCACCACCCGCTGTCCAACTTGCCATCCTGTTACCGCCTCTCCCACCGCAGAAATGACCCCCGCCGTTTCATGTCCAAAAATTCGCGGGGGTTCATAGAGTGGATACCGAATTTTTTTAATATCCGATTGACATAGCCCCACCACCCGTACTTGTACCAAAACCTCATCAGAAGCGAGTTCTGGCAGGGGGATGTCTTCATAACTGAGTTGATTGACGCCTCTAAAAACCTGTGCTTTCATCGTTGGTGATTGTTAAAAAACTCTAACTTACCCTACCAGACTCGATTCACGCCTACTTGCAATAAAAACCCGCACCCTAAAGGGTGGGGCACTTGCGGACAAAGCCTGCCTACGCAGGCTACTCTATAAAAACTTTTACCTGGATTTGGTATCACTCCAATATTCAGGGGGAATGGGGTCGTTAAAATCATCGCTAATCCACCCCATCCCTCGATGTAACCCAGGGATGCGAGGTTGAGGGGGTTGAGGTTGGACGTATTTGTGAGCCAGAAATTCAATGTAATCTAAGACTTGTTGCTGCTGTTGAGGGGGTAGCTTTTCAAGTTGGGCGATAGCCGATTCAATTAAATTTTGGGTGGTTGAAGTAGACATGTTGACCTCTGGAAAGGTTGTGAGGGACTACTGCCGCCCTACCAGACTCGATTGACAGGATAAGCATCAAAGATAGCATCAATACTGAGAAGTGGGTGCTGTTCTACCGTGGCTTGAGCGATTAAAATCCTATCAAAAGGGTCTTTGTGGGCGATCGGCAAATTCTCCAGTGCCCAAACGTGGGTGACTTGGATAGGGAGAAGTTGCAGATTATTTGTTTGTTGTTGGGTTTCGATTAACTCCCGTAAGGGCAACTCTACGTTTAATTTCCCCAATTGCAATTTGATTTGCATCTCCCAAACGCTGGCGACACTGAGAATCAATTCGTTGCTAGGGTCGGCCAATAAACTGTCAACCCGTTCTGAAAGCCTTTCACTGTCACCTGTCCACCACAGGAAGGTGTGGGTATCCAGCAGCAATTTCATGATTACTCACTCCAATATTCGGGGGGAATCGGATCGTTGAAATCTTCACTCATCCAAACTTTACCTCGATGTAACCCAGGGATGCGAGGTTGCGGAGTTTGAGGTTCGATGTATTTTTGAGCCAGAAATTCAATGTAGTCTAGGACTTGTTGCTGCTGTTGAGGGGGTAGCTGTTGCAGTTGGGCGATCGCAGATTCAATTAAATTCTGGGTGGTTGAAGTGGACATTTTGACCTCCGGAAAGGTTGTGGGGTGGGCAGTTGAGATGAATTTAGCCTAACACGAGGCTTCAGACTCCCGCAGGTACGATGATCGCCCTGAAGGTCCCCGACAGCAATATTTGGATCTTCTCTGGCCGATCGCATCCCTATCAGAATGCTATAACTGGGACGCGATCGCCCTCTAAAATCTCTTTCTATCTTGATCTTTATCTCTATGAACGAACTCCAAGCTGATGTTTTAGTAGTCGGTGGCAGTACAGGAGGGACTGCCGCAGCAATTCAATCCGCACGTCGCGGTGCTAAAACCCTTCTGGTGAGTGAATTTCCCTGGTTGGGAGGAATGCTGACCACGGCAGGGGTTTCGGCCCCCGATGGGAATGAGTTGGCTGCTTTTCAAACAGGCTTATGGGGTGAGTTTCTGCAATCTCTGCAATGTCGTGAAGGGGCAGGATTAGATCAAGGGTGGGTCAGTTTTTTTACCTTTGATCCACGCACTGCGGCTCAAATTTTTGCAGATTGGGTGAAAGAACTGCCGAATCTGCACTGGATTTCTGGGCAAGTTCCTGTGGAAGTGCTGCGCGATGGCAATGCGATCGCAGGGGTTTGTTTTCAAGATTTTATTGTCAAAGCGCAAATTACCCTGGATGGGACGGAATTGGGCGATTTACTGGCATTGGCAGAAATTCCCTATCGTTGGGGGTGGGAATTTCAAGGGGAGTGGCAGGAACCCAGCGCCCCTGTTGCCTCTAATCTGTTAACGGAACGATATCCAGTACAAGCGCCTACCTGGGTGGTGGTGATGCAGGATTATGGGGAAGGGGCGAGGGCTCCGGAAATTCCTGCACCTCCTATTGAGGATTGCAGTCGCTTTTTGGGCGCTTGGGACAACTATGGCCCTGAGTCTTTTCTCAATTACGGTAGATTGCCTGGAAATCGCTTCATGATTAATTGGCCAATTCAGGGCAATGATTATGGGGAAGGGGTAGGGCGACTGGTGGAAACGGACGCATCACGTTTAGGGTTTCTCCAAGAGGCGCGATCGCATTCCCAAAGTTTTGCCCGTTTTATCCAATCTGAATTGGGGCCTCGCTATGGTTTAGCCGAGGATATTTTTCCCTCCTCTATAAAAGGAGTCGAAGGGAACAGCAATTTTTCTAAAACCTCGGTTTTAGGGGGTGGGGCCTACGCTTTGCATCCGTACTATCGAGAAAGCAGGCGGTTGGTGGGGGTGAAAACTGTGACAGAAACGGATATTTTGCCTGCACTTGGGGGGCGAGTCGCTAAATTATCTGTGGATGAGTCAGGAGTTTGCGACGCGATCGCCTTGGGGAATTATGCCAACGATCATCATTACCCCGATTTAGAACATCTCGACCCCGCTTTTAAGCTGGCCCCGAAATCTATTCCCTGGGGTGGGCGTTGGACGGGGACGCCTTTTACGATTCCTTATGGTTGTTTGGTGCCTGGGGAAACCGATGGACTGTTAGTGTGTGAAAAAAATATTTCTGTATCCCATATTGCCAATGGGGCGACTCGTCTACAACCTGTGGTGATGGGAATTGGACAAGCGGCAGGAATGGCAGCGGCCCTTTGTGTGGAACAACATTGTCAACCGAGGGATTTGCCGGTGCGGATGTTGCAAGAAGCGTTACTCCAGGATGCGATCGCCCCAGCAGCTTTGGTCCCTCTGTTTAATCGGACTCCTGAACATGGCGACTGGTTGGATTGTCAGATATTTTATTTAGAAAATCCAGAGGAGTATCCCCTCAGTGGCGATCGGCCAAACCCGGGAGAATTTTCTAAAATTCACCAGACATCTTCAACCGCTATCCCATCCTCCATTCCCAATCACGCCATTAATCATTGCCAACAATTTATCGGGGTGTTTCAGAAGAAGGGATTCCAGGACTATGCGATCGCCCTGACCCATCCGGTAGAAATGGCGGGTCAAAGTTGGAGTCTGGTCACCTGGCGTGCAGAAATAGACGGTCAACTCAAAACCTGCCCAGATGAGCAAGTCTTAACAATTTGGGGGCGTCAGAATTCCTCGGGAAATTGGATCATCGTGGAAGAACTAACGCCTTAAATTTTTAGGCTCTTGCTCCAGCATGGGGGACAAGATTGAAGCGAATGTTTTGGGAGGAGGAGGAAGAGACACAGAAGCGCGACTGTTAGTAGGCGATCGCTCAAACCTGAGCGCAGAAGGGTAATGAGCAACAAGTCTCTGTTGTCATGAGGATTGAGGGCAAGATATAATTTTAGCAAGTTAATCAATCCAGAAGCGATCGCCGACCAATTTAGACCGTGGAGTTTGATGGCTAGAAAAGAGGTCTTTATCCTAAAGCACAGAAGTGGCAGGAGTGGAAAGATCCCCTGGTCTTGACAACAATGCCCGTGGTGTGGGAGATTATCGCGGTTTCTGTCGCACCCTTTGTCAGCCATTGGATTGATCCGTGACTCCATTGCTCAAGAGCGCTAGTTTCTGGGGGCGATCGCCAGTTAAAAGTCCGGTGATGCTTTTACCCCTGTGATTGGGGTAAGCTACTGTTATTCATCGACAGCCCAATCCTTCAGCAGAAGGAGTCGGAGGTTGCGAGTCTGGCTGCAGTCCAGTCAGCCCTAACCGGCAAAAACAATTGTCCGGTGAGTTGCAACCATCATGGACAACAATAAACGGAGAAGGGTGCAACTACCTTGACCTATCCGTAATTGAGGAATGTGATGAGCAACGACTTAGATCTGATCAAAAGCCTTAGCCCCAGCGCAATGGATCAGATCATGATATATCTGGCCTTCAGTGCCATGAGAACCAGTGGGCACCGGCACGGAGCATTTCTGGATGCAGCGGCAACAGCAGCCAAATGTGCCATTTACATGACCTATTTGGAGCAGGATGAGAACCTGCGCATGACAGGTCATCTGCACCATATTGAGCCGAAGCGCGTTAAAGCCATTGTTGAGGAAGTTAAAGAAGCCTTAACCAAAGGCAAGCTTTTAAAGATGCTGGGTTCCCAGGAGCCTCGCTATCTGATCCAGTTTCCTTATGTGTGGCTGGAACAGTATCCGTGGAGACCTGGACGGCCCCGCATTCCAGGCAACAATCTGACGAGTGAAGAAAAACGTCAACTTGAACGCCAGCTACCGAATAATATTCCCGATGCTCAACTAATCAACTCCTTCCAGTTTATGGAATTGATTGAGTTTCTGCACGCGCGATCGCAGGAGGATTTTTCCGCAGACAGACGGATGCCTCTTTCTGAAGCCTTAGCAGAACATATCAAGCGGCGGTTGGTTTACTCGGGAACGGTAACCCGGATTAATTCGCCTTGGGGAATGCCCTTTTACGCCCTGACTCGGGCCTCTTATTCTCCCGTAGATGACCAAGAGCGCACCTACGTCATGGTGGAGGATACCGCGCGATACTTCCGACTAATGAAGGATTGGGCGGAACGGCAACCGAAAACGATGCGGCTGTTGGAGGAATTGGATATCCCCTCTCATCGCATGGACCAAGCGATGGAAGAGTTGGATGAAGTCATCCGCCAATGGGCCGATCGCTATCACGAGGAGGGGGGTGAACCCATGTTGCTCCAGATGGTATTCGGTCCTCAAGAAGAGTCCTAGAATGGCATCGGGCATCCCCTCATTCAATCCTTACTGAATGGGGAAGGAATGCCCTCTGCTTCCAGCGTCAATCAGTGTGTTTCCCATCAATCTAGTCTAAAATCTATAAATCTCCTCTAACGCCCCTTTATAGGGGCGAAATATTGGGGAGTTACTGATAAAACTTGAGCATTTAACCGCAAATAAAACCATTCCCAAACCTGGTTTTTTTAACAGTTTAGAAGGGATGAAAGGGAGCATCTCAATTTGGCTCATAGACCTAACCGCCGGTGCCCCCTGACCTCAGAGGTCAGGGGGAGCAAGACGTATAAATTCCCCTTTGAGGCCAAATTGAGATGCTCCCGGATGACAAGCCAAAGTAAACTCCTGTAAGCCAGTTTCAAAGGTAAAGATTTGAGCGTTGAAATTGATACCAAATCCGGTAATAAAAAATCATTTTTACTCTTGAGCCCGTGCAGGGCTCTGGTGAGCAAAGCCTGCCTTGAGCTAGTCGAAGCCTGCCCTGAGCTAGTCGAAGCCTGTCCTGAGCCAGTCGAAGGGGGGGTCGAACCACGGGCTTTGTCCGTATAGCCTAGCCCTGTCAAGGTGTATTGATTTGTAGGGGCGCAAGCATTTACTCCGACAAGAAACAATGATTTTTCGTGATCAAATTTACCTCTTGGACAGGCGCTTCTCGAAGCGCCCCTACAAGAAATAACGATTTTTCGTCATTAAATTTACCACCTTGACAGGGCTAGTCCGTATAGCCCCACCGTTGACGGGTGCGGGTTTTTGTTTGAACCCGCGCAGGCGGGCTTTGTCCGCAAACGCCCCACCCTTTCCTAACGGAACGCTTCGCGAACAGGGTGCGGGTTTTCACAAACTCAACCTTTGCCAGTCCCAATTCGCCTCGTACTTCCCTGTTGTCGCTCTAAAATTTCTTTCGCCACTAAACTAATCAATCCCAAACAGGCTAACAATGCCGCTGCGGAAAATGCCGACTGGGTTTGATACTGCTTATACGCTTCCTCCACAAATAAGGGTAACGTTTGGGTTTTTCCAATCAAGTTGCCAGAGACGACGGCAACGGCACCAAACTCACCCATTGCTCGGGCATTGGTTAAAATAACGCCATACATCAGTCCCCAGCGGATATTCGGTAAAGTAATCCGCCAGAAGATTTGCCAATCATTTGCTCCCAGGGTTTTTGCTGCTTCTTCCTGTTCCGGTCCGGTTTCCTCTAAGACGGGAATCACGGAACGCGCGACAAAGGGGAGGGTTACAAATAAACTGGCAATGATGATTCCCGGTAAGGCAAAAATAATCTGAATATTCGCCGATTGAATTAGGGGACCAAACCAGCCATTTCTGCCATAAAGTAGAACAATCATCAATCCAGCGACAACGGGGGAGATGGAAAATGGCAAGTCAATGATGCTGACAATAAATGCTCGACCAGGAATTTTATGGCGGGCGATCGCCCATGCCGCGCAGAGTCCAAATAGGGTATTAATTGGCAGGACAATTGCAGCAACAATAAGGGTTAGCTGAATCGCGGATAAAAAGTGCGGGTCCCGAAAGTTGGTGAAAAAGGGGCCGAAGCCGGTTCTAAAGGCTTGATAAAAGACATTCAATGCTGGAATGAACAGGACCAATGCTAAGTAGGCGATCGCCACCCCAATGGCAATCCGCTGCACCCATTTGTCTTGCTGCTTGGAATTGCTACTCTTCTGTCCCGATTGTTCACGGATTCGTTTAAGCATACCGTCTTCCCCACGCTTGTACGAGATTAATTGCGAATAAAATACCCAAAGAAACTGCTAATAGGACAACCCCAATCACCGTTGCGCCATAGTAGTCATATTGTTCCAAACGTTGAAAAATTAAGACCGGGGCGATTAAATCCTTAAACGGAATATTGGACGCCACAATCACAATTGACCCATACTCTCCCACCGCCCGGGAAAACCCCAAAGCCACGCCAATTAAAATCGGTGAAATCAACTGGGGAATAATAATTCGCCAAAAGGTTTGAGAATTAGAAGCGCCCAAACTCCAGGCAACCTCTTCCACTTCTGGCTCTATTTCCCTTAACACAGGTTGCACCGTTCGCACCACAAAGGGAAGGGAGATAAAGAGCATGGCAATGCCGACTCCAAACCGGGTAAAAGCAATTTGAATCCCAAACGGTGCCAGCAGGGAACCGATCCAACCCGTTCGACTATAAACTGTGGCGATCGTCAACCCCGCCACCGCTGTTGGCAAGGCAAAGGGCAAATCAATTGCTGCATCAACAATTCGCTTAAAAGGAAAGTCATAGCGCACTAAAACCCAAGCAATTAAAGTCCCAAATACACCATTAATCAGTGCAGTAACAAAAGCAGTAACAAAGGTGACATCATAAGCAGACATCGCCACCGGACTGGTGGCAATTCGCCAAAATTCACTAGGGTCTTTGGTCGCCGACATCCACAACAAAGCGGCCATCGGCAGTAACAGCATGATGCTCAGATAGCCAATCGTAATCCGCCAAGGCCAAGATAGATGAAGGAGGCCACTGAGGGAATTTAGGAATCTTTTTCGAGGATAATTGAAGGAAGTTGCCATAAAACTTAGAATTATTGCTACTACTTATTGACGAGCTTAAACAAGACAAAAACTAAATCTTTGGATAATCAATTGTTTTGGCCTGTTTTAATAATTGAAAATACCAAACCATTAGATTAACCAACTCTTGCGATTTAGCTAACAAAGAGCAGAAAATATTCTGGTTTCTTTGGGCTTGACGTAAACCTCTTGATTGGCTTTGAGTTGCAGTTCATCATACCGCTCCCGACTTAATTGAGCTGTCAATATTGCCCCAGAATTCAACAATAACTCTAGTTGAATTTCCCATCCTAAATGAACTAATCTCGTTACTTTTGCAGAAACAAATTCAGGTTCTGGATTGGTTCTAATTAATAAATCATGAGGACGCAAAAATATTTGGTCCGATGTAGAAACATGAGGCTGAGTTGTACAAAGTCCTGAATTAATAGGAAGAACATTCACCGGACCAATAAAACTCATGACAAACGAACTGGCGGGTTGATCATAGATTTCGCTGGCGCTCCCCACTTGTTCCACTCGACCATTGTTCATCACCACAATTTCATCGGCAACTTCCATTGCTTCTTCTTGATCGTGGGTGACAAAAACCGTGGTGACATGAACTTCATCATGCAAATGTCGCAACCAAGCCCGCAGTTCTTTACGGACTTTGGCATCTAATGCACCAAAGGGTTCATCGAGTAACAACACTTTCGGTTGGACGGCTAAAGCTCTGGCTAAGGCAATCCGCTGGCGTTGACCCCCAGAGAGTTGCGCCGGATAGCGATCGCCTAATCCTTGCAGTTGAACCAACTCCAACAACTGTTCCACCCGTTCACGAACTTGGGGCTTAGGAACTTTCCTAATTTCTAAGGGAAAGGCAATATTTTTCCGAATGGTCATGTGTTTAAACAGCGCATAATGCTGAAACACAAAGCCAATATTTCGCTCCTGAACCCGAACTTTTGTGGCATTTTCTCCAGTTAAATAGATTTCACCTTGATCCGGTGCTTCTAGGCCAGCAATCAGTCGCAGCAAGGTCGATTTACCCGAACCGGAAGGTCCTAAAAGGGCAACTAGAGAGCCACTCTTAATGTCGAGGTTGACCCGATCAAGGGCTAAAAATGAACCAAAATTTTTACAAACGTCCTGAATTAAGATTCCCATGATTACAACTGGCGGGGTGAAGTCAATAAAAGGCTCTCTTGGAAAGCCTCATCGGATTCAACGGATAAGTTCCCATTGAGGCGATGTTAGGGACGGTAGAGACTCGCTTGAATCTCATCAAAAACTGCCCCTTCGGCAAAAAATTGTTGTTGTACGGCATCCCATCCGCCTAAATCCTCGATGGTAAAGGGGGTGTTAACGATGGGAAAGCGATCGCCTAGATTACTCTCCACTGTGGAATCTACCGGGCGGAACCCGTAGCGCGCAAATACAGTTTGGGCTTCTGGGGTAAATAAATATTGGACAAATGCTTCAGCCAGTTCCCGATTCCCATGTTTATCCACATTTTCATCAATCACCGCCACTGCATTTTCGATCGCAATATTCACCTCTGGGACAAAGTACGACAAGGGGCGATCGTTCAGTCCCGCTAAAATCATTTCATTTTCATAGTTCACCAACACATCGCCCTGACGTTGCTCTACAAAAGCATCGGTTGCTTCCCGCGAGTCTTTCGACAAAACCACTGCATTCTCATAGACTTTCTGGGTAAAAGCCCGCGCCGCTTCTGGCGTTCCTCCAGTTTGGATGACGGAACCCCAAAGGGCGAGAAAACTCCACCTTGCACCCCCAGAGGTTTTCGGATTCGCTAGGACAATCTGAACATCATCCTTGGCTAAATCCGCCCAGGTTTGAATGCCTTTGGGATTATTGGATCTAGTAGCAATTGTAGCGACTGAACGGGTCACAATGGAATTATTGGGAGCTTCTTGTTCCCAACCGGGTTCAATCAGTCCCTCTTTTTGCAGTTGTTGGATATCCAAGGCTAAAGCTAGGGCCACGACATCCGCATCCAGTCCATGCAGAACTGTGCGGGTTTGGGTCCCGGAAGGGCCATAACTTTGGCGAATCACTGCCTTGCGATCGTGCTGCTGATTCCAGGTGTCTAAGAATTGGGGAATGATTTCTTGATAAGCGGAAGGGGTGACCATGTAGGAGACGAGGGTCAGTTCCAGGGGATTGCCATTACCCAGATTACCTGTGCAAGCGGCGATCGCCACACTCAAACTAATTCCCGATAGAAAAACAACCACCCACCGGATGAAGAAATTGCCGGACAAAAAGCGACTCATTTTCAGGAAAACTTAGGTATTTTAGCAATGAAATTCAGATGACCTATTTAGGGAACTCCAAAAAATAAAACCTTCAAAAAACCCGCAGGCTCAAGCCTGGGGCTACACGGACAAAGCGGTGCCTGCGCGGGCTAAAAGAGCCTTGTTAGGTGCGATCGCATCAAAGCAAGGATGATTTATTTGTTG
>NZ_JAMXOT010000102.1 GCF_024220515.1 Oscillatoria sp. HE19RPO | reverse complement strand
TAGGGAGTCCAAAAAAATAAATTATCCAAGTTCTGCGGTGAAAAACTTGACTCTTCAGCCTGCGTAGGCAGGCTTTGTCCGTATAGCCCCACCCTTGAGGGTGTGGGT
The DNA here is from genome assembly GCF_024220515.1 of Oscillatoria sp. HE19RPO. Lineage (GTDB taxonomy): Bacteria > Cyanobacteriota > Cyanobacteriia > Cyanobacteriales > Laspinemataceae > Laspinema. The sequence continues at coordinate 40,562 of NZ_JAMXOT010000102.1, read as the reverse complement.
TTTGGGTATTTTATTTTTTGGAGTTCCCTTAGTATGCAGCCAGAGTCAGACTTTACGAATTGCTGATGGCGAGTTTTCAAGGCATTTCTGAGGCTTTTCAACTTCTCAACTTCATTAGAGACTTAGGATTTGTCCCGAGGATTTAGCCTATTTGCACGCCAATTTGGGATAATAAATAAAAGCTAAGGGAAACATTTTTTTATGAGCGAAACAGTAACCGATATCAATCTGCCAGCGCCATTCCCTGACCATACGCAACTACCAGAAGAAGATGGCACCTTTGTGAAAAATTTTCAGGAGCATCCACAAAGTATTCTGTTGACGGATTCCCTGGGGCCAGTCTTAGAGGCAAGGCATCCGGATGGACAGTATTGTATTGGACAAGATAGCGGCATTTACTGGCGAGAAACGGATCCCCCGGAAAAGGGAGCGGAGGCCCCGGATTGGTTTTATGTGCCGAATGTCCCACAGAACCTGGATGGGGAGGTGCGTCGTTCTTATGTGCTGTGGCGAGAATTGAGGGCCCCTTTGATTGCCTTAGAATTTGCCAGTGGCAATGGCGCGGAAGAACGGGATAGAACTCCCCTGGGGGTGTCTATGGAGGGAAAAACGGTTAAACCGGGTAAGTTTTGGGTGTATGAACAGATTATCCGCATTCCCTACTATGGAATTTATGAAATCAAGTCGGGTCAGTTAGAGGTTTATCATTTGACGGATTTTTCTTATCAAATGATAGAACCGAATGAACGAGGTCATTATCCGATTGTGCCGATGGGAGTGGAGTTGGGTTTATGGCAGGGGACTTATCAAAATCAAAACCAATTCTGGTTACGTTGGTGGGATTTGGAAGGGAATCTGTTGTTGATTGGTTCGGAACGCGCTGAATTGGAAAAACAGCGAACGGAACAGGAAAAACAGCGTGCCGAACAGGAAAAACAGCGTGCCGAACAGGAAAAACAGCGCGCCGAACAGGAAAAACAGCGCGCGGAAGCGGCAGAACGCAAAGCGGCACGATTAGCGGAACGTTTGCGATCGCTAGGAATTGATCCGGATGCGGAGGCGGATATCTAAGCCGATCGCCCCTGCATCTGTACGAATCCACAAACCAAAAGCGATCCCGATAGGGGGCGCTTTTTTATTCAAAGCTCTGATCAAACCGGAATCCTGTGATAAATCCCTCCTTTTAAAGGAATCCTACCTTCCCATAATTTGTTCTATAGATAGACTATTAAATTGGGTAAATTTGGTAAGATTAATAATTAATTAGAAGCTCTTATATGATATGATAAGCAGTGAAAATGATAGAACATGACCCCTCAGAAAACTCATGAAAATTAATCAACTATCCCTAAGTTTGAGCCTAGTCGGCTTAATCGGACTGATTGGCTGTACTGAACAGACAACGGGCAGAATTTGCGAATATACTCCGGCTGCGGGCCAACCCAACCCATTAGGCGAACAAGCGAGTTTCAGGGTTCGAGAAGAAGCGGGAGATACAATTTTCACCTATCAACCGGACCCCAGCGAAATGCTAGATCAGACGATTGAACTTTCAGGAAGGCGAGAGTTAACCTATAGAAATACGGACTTAGATACTGCCCGAGTCATCTTGATTCAAAACCCAGAGCACTATAAGCGACTGATTGACAAAGAAACCCCCGAAGATTTTGCTGCGGTGAATGAAAGTTTAACCTGTCGGTAATAAGACGAAAAGCAATTAAAGAGTCCGAGTCACCTGGAGAGGGGAAGCCCCAGGGTAAAGATGTGGGGTAATTAATAAGCGTGCCGATCGCCTCGGTTCGCTATAATAAAAAAATAAACAGATATGATTGCTGCGCTCAATCCCAGGAACCTTCACCTCTATGGCTTTACCTATAGTTGCTATTATCGGACGCCCAAACGTGGGCAAATCAACCCTTGTCAATCGGATTGCTGGGGGTAAACAGGCGATCGTCCATGATGAACCGGGAGTCACCCGCGATCGCACCTATCGAGATGCCTTCTGGCAAGACCGAGACTTTCAGATTGTCGATACCGGCGGATTAGTCTTTGATGATGAGACCGAATTTTTACCCTTAATTCGAGAACAAGTGCTGGCAGCCCTTTCGGAATCGAGCGTTGCCCTATTTGTGGTAGATGGACAACTCGGGGTCACGGAAGCCGATCGCGAAATTGCCAACTGGTTGCGGCATCAAAAAGTCCCCGTTGTCCTTGCCGTGAATAAATGTGAATCCTTAATGGAAGGATTGACCCAAGCGGCAGAATTTTGGGAATTAGGCATGGGTGAACCTTATCCCATTTCTGCCATTCACGGCAGCGGAACAGGGGATTTATTGGATGTGGTGATTCCCCACTTGCCGCCGACTTCTGAAATCGAAGAAACGCCGGAAATTAAAGTGGCGATCGTTGGCCGTCCCAATGTGGGAAAATCCAGCTTACTCAATGCCTTTGTGGGAGAAAAACGGGCGATTGTTAGTCCAATTTCTGGAACGACTCGCGACAGTATCGATACCTTTGTGGAACGGAACGGCACGAACTACCGAATTATCGATACTGCCGGGATTCGTAAAAAGAAAAATGTCGAATATGGACCGGAATTTTTTGGCATCAACCGGGCGTTTAAAGCGATTCGTCGGGCAGATGTGGTGCTGTTGGTCATTGATGCAGTCGATGGGGTAACGGAACAGGACCAAAAACTGGCGGGACGAATCGAAGAAGATGGAAGGGCCTGCGTCATTGTCATCAACAAATGGGATGCGATCGAGAAAGATTCCTATACCATTTATGACTATGAACGGGATATTAAGAGTCGCCTCTATTTCCTAGAATGGGCGGAAGCAATTTTTGTGAGTGCCGCCACGGGGAAACGGGTGGAAAACATCCTGGATTTAGTCGATAAATCCGCCGATGAACATCGTCGTCGGGTTTCCACTTCGGTGATTAATGAAGTGCTAAAAGATGCCTTGCATTGGCATAGTCCTCCGACTAGCCGCCAAGGAAAACAGGGTAAAATCTATTATGGAACTCAGGTTACCAGTCAACCTCCGACCATTGCCCTGTTTGTGAATGACCCGAAACGATTTAACGATAATTATCGCCGTTATATCGAGCGTCAATTCCGTGAGCAACTGGGATTTACCGGCAGTCCATTGCGGTTGTTATGGCGGGGTAAAAAAGCTCGGGACTTTGAGGATAATAATACCACCAATCGAGCCGTTAAGGTTTAGGTTGTTCCAATAACTGGCTATTCGGCGTGGGGGCAATTTATGAAATGCCCCTACAAAAAAGACAGGGTGAACCCGAACCCCTGGGACAGCGGTTTTAGACGCTTTGAACATTTACTTTCTCGAATCCGATGGATTTATTGCGATCGCTGCCTATCGGCTTGTATTTAGAACAACCCATTACCTGGTTACATCACTTAGATGCGCGAGTCAAACTGCTGTGGTTGATGAGCTTTTTAATTGCGCCCGTCTTAGCGAATCCGATTTGGCGGATTGGGTTGGTTTTACTGCTAATTTTGATTACGATTAGTGCCTTGATTCCCCTGCGAGTCTGGCGCAAACAAATGGGGTGGTTGTTAACCCTGTCTTTGTTAATTTGCCTGATTACAGCGATCGCCCCCGATGGACTCCCGGTAGAACACCAACCCCGCCTTCCTTCTCAAGAACTAACCTTCGATCGCCAACCCCTCACCCTCCCTCCAACCCCGGTCAGAAATCCGTGGTACAATCCCTTTGGCTGGGGTCAAGAAACCCCCGAACCCGAGGAGACGATTGACAGTGAACTCCCCCAACCCACGGATTACCGTTACGTCCTCTTTGAACAAGGGCGGTTTACGGTTACCCGTCGTTCTCTGGATTTAGGAATCCGGATTGGTACTTTATTTTTCACCTTAATTTATAGCACCAATCTGTACCTTTTGACGACAGCCCCGGAAGAGATTACGGCGGGAATTGAAGATTTAATGAGTCCTCTGAAACGGTTTAATATTCCCACCACAGAAATAGCCCTAACTTTAACTCTATCCCTGCGGTTTATCCCCCTGGTGTTAGAAGAAGTTCAGAACTTAATTCGTTCCGTGCGAACTCGGGCAATTAATTGGAAAAAATTGGGCTTGCGGGGAACAACCAAAGTATGGTTTAGTGTAGTAGAAAGATTGCTAGAAAATCTGCTATTGCGTGCTAAACAAATTGCGGGAGGGATGCAGGTGCGAGGATTTACGACGCCGAATACCCATCGGGTGCAATGGCATCCGTTAAAACTCAGAAATGGAGACTGGGTGGCGATCGCCATCTTGTTCGGATTTTGGGGGATACGTTTCATCTGGGGATGGCAAGCGTGAATCCATTAAACACAAAACCCCTCCCCCCTTGGTATTGGCGATCGCTGCCCTTAAAACAACGGACGGGAACTCAAGTATTTGAGGCATTGTTTCTCATTCCCCCATCTCAGAACAAGCAACCGGAAGCGGCGATCGCCACCCTCCTAGAAAGTCCTTATCCCACTCCCACCCCCATCCCCGAAGCGAGATATTCTATCTGTGCCGGTGCCCCGAGATGGATTGACAACCGTCCTCAATTGTGGACGCCAAAAGTTGGAGAAATTCTGCCCAGTTTGCGGCAACTATTGCATCGCAAACAGCCCGAACAACCCAAACTCATTCAAGCACTTGATAACCCTGAAATTCTGAATCGCGATGCGCTTCCTTTCACTGGAGGATGGTTAGGATGGTTGGGGTATGATTTAGCCTGGGAAATTGAAAATCTTCCCCATTTGAACGATGATCCCCTGCCCTTTCCGGTGAGTTACTGGTATGAACCGGCCAACTTTGCGGTCCTGGACCATCATCAACAACAGTTGTGGATTGCCAGTAGCGATCGCGCTGAACTGGACCTCCTCGAACAGAAGCTAGAAAGCTCTTTTGCCAAGGAAAACTCTCCTCACCCCTCACCTGAAACCGAGGGTTTGATTCCCCCTTACCCCCAATTTCATTTGTCGCAATTTGACTATGAAGAACGGGTCAGGAAAGCTCAAAAATATATCACTGCTGGGGATATATTTCAAGCCAATTTGTCTCTGCGATTTGAAACGACAACTCAGCAGGAGAGTTGGGATGTTTATCGCAGCTTGCAGACCATTAATCCCTCTCCGTTTGCCAGTTATTGGCGGACTCCCTGGGGAGATGTGGTGAGTTGTTCTCCGGAGAGATTGGTGCAATTACAAGGAAAAACTGCACAGACTCGTCCGATTGCTGGAACTCGTGCCCGGGGGAAAACACCAGAGGAGGATGAACAACTGGCTACCGAATTACTCGCTAACCGGAAAGAACGGGCCGAACATATTATGTTAGTGGATTTGGAACGGAATGATTTAGGGAGAGTTTGCGAATGGGGAACGGTCCAAGTTAATGAATTGTTGACCATTGAACGGTATAGTCATGTGATGCACTTGGTGAGTAATGCGGTGGGTACTCTCAGGGGCGATCGCGATAGTATTGATTTAATTCGCGCTACCTTTCCCGGTGGCACCATTACCGGCTGTCCCAAAGTTCGATGCATGGAAATTATTGAAGAATTAGAACCCGTGCGGCGCAGTCTGTTTTATGGTTCCTGTGGCTATTTAGACTGGCGAGGACAGATGGATTTGAATATTTTGATTCGGACCTTATTATTTGCGCCAGAGACATCGGGAACGGCCAAAAATGAGGGAAAAACCTATCAAGTTTGGGGACAAGTGGGGGCCGGAATTGTGGCTGATAGTGAACCGGAAAAAGAATGGTATGAGTCCCTAGATAAAGCCCGTGCCCAATTGGCAGCATTGCAGATGGCGATCGCCTCCGGTGAAGGGTGAGGAAAGAGGCGATCGCCTGCGCCCGGTGTTATGAAAATGGCGATGATTAATGCAGCAATCGCTCTAATTTGATGGCGGTGCCGCACAGGAGAATCTAGCTCCAGGTTAAAACAGCAAGATAGACCATCTTGTAGCAGTTAGACAATAGAATTGAGGAGAGGGAGCGTCTCCCTCGGTGATGAGTAGTAGAGAACCAGACGCTGCCACTGCGTCTAAGAAATATTCAATTTATGATCTATCCCTAGCCTAAGAGCATGGGGATTTTCACGATTTCTGATAAAATTATCCCCGTCCAAGCTTGCGGCAAAAACTCAGGGTGGGAAACGGGTCATATCCCGAAACTCCATGCTAGCTGACTCCGCCAGGGGGACCTTAGTGAATCTATAACCGTTATGATTAACGGTACTCATCTGAACCTGAATGAACACTGAAACTTACTTAAATCATCCTACTTTTGGTCTGCTCTATCGGGTGTGTCTGATCGAACAAAATCAGGAGTTGTTCACGACCCTCTATGCCCAACGCCTATTTTTTTTAGCGCTTTCTGGCTTAGACGGGTTAAGATTTGAGCCGGTCACCCGTGCCGATGCTCGCCTCCTCGTCGAAAACCGCTTGCGATTGCTCAGACGAATGGGGCAAACTCAGGAATTTGCTGAACTTCAACTCATTCACAAACGCACGTTTCAATGACGATCGCCCAACGGATTGCACAGATCCGCGCCCACTTACCCGAATCAGTCCGATTGATTGCCGTCACCAAACAGGTGTCGGTGGATGCCATGATGCAAGCTTATCAGGCGGGAATTCGAGATTTTGGGGAAAGTCGAATTCAGGAAGCCCAAGGGAAATCGGAGCAACTCGGGGACCTGCCCGGTCTAACCTGGCACCTGATTGGACATCTGCAAAGTAATAAAGTTAAACCGGCTTTAGACCGCTTTCAGTGGATCCATTCTATTGATAGTTTGAAATTAGCGCAACGAGTCGATCGCTTGGCGGAAGGACTCGAAGTTAAACCCAAAGTCTGCCTCCAAGTAAAAATCGAACCGGACCCCAACAAATCGGGTTGGCAGATTCCGGAACTCATCGAGGATTTAGCGACCCTAAATCAGTGTGAAAACTTAGAAATCAAAGGATTAATGACCATTCCCCCCTTGGGATTGGATCAAGAAAAAACCCTGGCCCTGTTCGAGCGCGCTCATCAACTCGCTCAAGAAATCCAAGCCCAAAATTGGGATAGGATTTCCATGCAGGAGTTATCGATGGGAATGTCAGGAGATTATCATTTAGCTGTCCAAGCCGGGTCCACAATGGTGAGACTGGGGACAATCCTATTTGGAGAGCGATCGCTGTAAAATCAAACCCAGGACCGTTAGAATTGAGGAAAAGGTGGGCGAATCATTCCCCCTCACCCCCTTTAGTTCAGTCCCAATCGCAATCGGCTTTTCTGCGGGTTCCAACACCCAAAAAACCCGTTCAAATCCCGTTCAAATCCAGTTTTCAATTATAGCGATCAACCACCGCCCCCGATTGCACCAAATTCCCACCAAAAAGTCTGGAAAATTTTGGGCATAATCGGCAACTTATGGCAATATACAATAAACTGATAACTTGGGTAGGGTTGGGCATGGCGAATGGAGCGCATTTCCTATTAGGAGAGAGTTCCTTCCTCCACGGGGTTTGCCCCGGCGCTCAGTCACGCTCAAGGGCATCTATTAACCGAAGCGGGAGCCAAGGGTTAAGCCGCACTCAGTCGTTGGAACTCCAACCCTGATTATGGGTTGATTGAGTCGGAACCTGAGTCTATAGCAGTCCTAAATCAGTTGTGGAATGCCCTCACCCCCAACCCCTCTCCCAGAACGGGAGAGGGGAGCAAGAAATGTTACAAATCATTTAGGATTGCTATATACCGAACTAACATCCAAAATTGATTTGGCCTGGAATGGGGATTTTATAGAGAATGCCCTGATGTTACCCTAGTTTTGATGGAGCAAACACCGTGAATACGATTTTTTCTAAGCTACGAGATATGGTCGGACTCAACGAATCCGTGGATTATGAGTATGAGTACGACGAAATAGAAGGAGAAGGATACCAAAACCTTTACCAAGACCAACCCTCCGCCTCTCCCGAAGCAGAAGCTCGCCGGAATCGCACTCCTTTGCGGACGACCCCAACCGGAATGGGAATGGTTGGATCAGAAGGCGCAATGGGATCAAGTATGAATGCTATCAATAACGTGATCGGTCTACCGGGAGCCGCCAATGGCATCTCTGAAGTGGTAGTGATGGAGCCGAAATCCTTTGAGGAAATGCCTCAAGCGATTCAAGCTCTGCGGGAACGCAAATCCGTCGTCCTCAATCTGACGATGATGGATCCGGACCAAGCTCAAAGAGCCGTTGATTTTATTGCCGGTGGGACTTATGCCTTAGATGGGCATCAAGAAAGAATTGGGGAAAGCATTTTCCTGTTTACCCCCAGTTGTGTTCAAGTCAGCACTCAAAGCGGTGTGGTTCACGATGTCCTGCAACCCCACCTGCGGACTGCTCGTCCTCCAGCACCCCAAACAAGCTGGACCCCGGAACAAGTCCGGATGGCACAGTAAATGAACCGTTCTTGGTCAGCGATCGCCCTTATAGCCAAGTTGACCAAGGACCTTACACCCTTTACAGGAAATTAACGACCGTTGTTGGTAAAACTAGGAATTATTGGAGGCGGGGTCATGGGAGAAGCGCTCCTATCCCGCCTAATTGCTCGTGGCACTTTCCAGCCAGGGGAAATTCTGATTAGTGACCCCATGCAGCAGCGCCGCGAGTTTTTAGCGAAACAATATGGCGTCGGCGTCACCGCTGACAATTCTGAGGTAGCGGCAGCGACAGAAGTCTTGCTCCTCGCCATCAAACCCCAAGTTTTCGAGTCCGTCTCCACTGCCTTACCGTCTCTCGGCCAGAATGGACAAGTGCCAGTCATCCTGTCTATTTTAGCTGGAGTCCCCCTGAGTAAATTAGAAGGGGCTTTTCCCGGCGCACCGATTGTCCGCTCCATGCCGAACACCCCTGCTACTGTCGGCGCTGGGATTACGGCGATCGCCCCGGGAACTCAGGTCCAACCCGAACACCTCGACCGGGCCAAAACCGTGTTACAAGCCGTGGGGGAAGTGGTCCAGGTTCCCGAGTCCCTGATGGATGCCGTCACCGGCCTATCTGGTTCCGGACCGGCTTATGTAGCAATTTTTATCGAAGCCTTGACAGATGGCGGCGTTCGTGCTGGTCTGCCCCGAGCCATTGCCGCCCAACTCGCCTTACAAACTGTATTGGGGACAGCGACTCTGATGCAAGAAACTCAACTGCACCCAGCAGAACTGAAAGACCGGGTAACCAGTCCCGGAGGCACGACTATAGCCGGAGTTGCTCAATTAGAAAAAGCCGGATTTCGGTCCGCCTGCATCGAAGCCGTCCAAGCGGCAACTGAGCGATCGCGCCAACTGGGAACATAAAAGAACTAGGGATCTGCGTCTAGTCCAGGAGTACCCTAGGGGTTAGAAACCGGGTTTCTTGAGACCATCTGTGGCAATTTGTCACCAATCTTGGCTAGAAACCCGGTTTCTTGTCCTTTGGAGCTATAACGCTTCCCACTGTTAGGAGGTACAGTCTTAAGGAGTGCGAGCATCTTGCTCGCTCCACAGACAAGCGAGCAAGATGCTCGCACTCCTTAATAATTAAGGGGTTAGAAACCGGGTTTCTTGAGACAATCTCTGGCAATCCGTCACCAATCTTTGTCAGAAACCCGGTTTCTTGCCCTTTTTAACTAACTAAAACCGTATCTATTCCTAGGACATTTTAATAAGAGGATTAGATAGACAAGAAACCGGATTTTGAGGAGTGCGAGCATCTTGCTCGCTATTACTCTAGCGAGCAAGATGCTCGCACTCCCAAATTGTACGCGAATAACTGTGGGAAACGCTATTACCCGCATTTTTGTAACCCAAATCCCGTGGTTTTCTGGCTACTGTACCGACATCCTAAGACTGTACTGACATCCTAAGAGGGAACACTTTCCGAGGGTTGCGGTAACTTTTGGCCGATGCGGGGTTCTGTGCCCGAAAGTAGGCGATTGATATTGCTGCGGTGTAGCCAAATGACATAGAGGGAAGCCGCTAACATAAAAATTTGATAGGACAGGGGTTGATGCATGGCAAACATGATCCCCGGTAGGGCGAGGGCGGCTAACATGGAACTGAGGGAGACAATGCGGGTAAAGGCTAGGACAATTCCAAAGACGCCAAACCCGGCGAGGGCGATCGCCCAATTGAGGGCAAATAACACCCCTAGACTGGTAGCAACCGCTTTTCCACCTTTGAAATTAATCCAGACTGATTTGGTATGACCCAACAACGCCCCTAATCCAGCGAGGATGACCATCCAAGACAACCCACTGGCAGCGAGTCCAATATTTGCAGCGAGTTCCTGGACCCCTGGTAAAGCATAAGCAAAACGCATCAAGGCGATCGCCGCCATCCCTTTTAAAATATCCACCAGAAACACCCCCAAGGCCGGTCCTTTCCCCACAGTTCTCAGGACATTGGTCGCCCCGGTGGAACCCGAACCTTCTTGCCGAATATCAATTCCCTTCAACTGTCGAGCCACAATATACCCTGTAGGGAATGAACCAAATAGGTAGGCCGCGAGTAACAACAACCCATTTAAAAGTAGCCACAAACTCATAAAATTTGATCCTCAGTTTTAAGCAATTTAGAGTCAAGTTGGGGGTTGGTCCTTAGGTAAGGACCAAAGACCCAAAGGGTTAAAAGGTTGGGAGTTCTGGATCAGCGGCAAATGCTAACCAGAGGGGGAATTGTAGTAAGGAAAGGTTGATTTGGTTTTCCGTTTCATCAATCAAAATTAGCGGAACTTGCTTCTGTTTGAGCAAGCGGTCTGCTTTTTGAGAGAGGGCTTCGGGAGCCTCAAACAGAACCACGCCGCCTTCGGGACCAAAATCAATCCGGGAAATGCCGAGACAGTCCTGCAAACCCCTGCGCCATTCGCCGAGACGTTCGGGAGAATTGGCGAGGACGAGGGTGCGGAGGCGATCGCCATAGAGACTCTTCAGGACTGAAATGGCTGCGGACGCCACCAGAATATTTTGCAAGCGACTCCCCAAACTCCGGACTGCGCCTCTGGCACCTTGGGTAAAAAACCAGTTGGAGAGACGTTCGGCGTGTACGGGTTCAAAGGTGCGTCGGACTTGCCACGGAGGACCATAATAGTCCGGCATGGTGCGATATTTATCCAACAAGCGGCGAATCTGTTTGGCGCGGTCTTGAAACGGCTGTTCGGCAAAGGTTGGAGTGGGTCCGCCCGTGCGATCGCGAAGCGTCTCGGAACGAGAATCGCCACCTTTTGCGGTTTTAGGAGGCATCTTCGCCGGTTCCGGTTCTGGAGGGGTTAACTCCAGTTGTTCCACAGAATTGACCAAATCCTGCAAACTGCCGGAAAGATAGTCTTTAAAGCCCTGAACCCGAATTGCCAGGTCTTGGGAGACCCCAGCAAAGGTGGTTCGCATTTCCGTGCGGATGCGTTCTTGGCGGCGTTCGAGTTGTTCGACGGAGATTTGTAAATTATGCTTGCGCTGTTCCAGTTCGGTTAAGGCATCTTGGACCAAGCGACCGATCGCCGCTTGGGTTTCTGTCTGTTCTTGCAAGAGTTCGGCACGATTCGCTTGCAATTGCAGAATAGAGGCTTTGAGTTCCTGTTCTTGTTCCTGTAATTGCGCCACCCGTCGCGCCAAGGATGCCGCTTCATCCTCAATCGCCAAGGGGGGAGACACGGGTTCCTTAGTAGGTTGTTCTTCAGTAGGTTGTTCTTCAGGCGGTTGTTCTTCAGGCGGTTGTTCTTCAGGCGGTTGTTCTTCAGCCGTGATTTCTTCAGCCGTGATTTCTTCAGCCGGTGGTTCTTCAGCCGGTGGTTCTGAGGGTTCCACTGGGAGTTCTGCTTCCGGTTCCCAGTTCTGGGACTCTGCCTCTGGTAAGGTCAACTCTGGTAGGGGTAGTGCCGCTTCATCGGGGACAGAAGGTTCAGGCTCTTTCCAGAGGTCTTCGGAGAGATTTATCCCCTGAGTGGAATCTGCCGAAAGCGATTCGGAGGAGTCCGCCTCAAACGGTTCTGGGGAGTCGGATTGGTCCTGAGTTTCTAAGGGTTCTGGATTGTTGGTTTCGTCTGAATTCATGGCAAAATTTTTTAAACTTTAGAGGGGACCCAGAGCCGATCGGGGAGTTAGGAAGGCGGGGATTTGTGCTGGAAATGAACCATTCAAGGGCCCGATCGCGCCTCTAGCCCCAGCTTGGGGATAGGGTGGGTTTTCAAAGGGGTAAAAGAAGCGGTGGCCCAACGATGGCGATCGCCCTTAAATCCGGGGACAGCGTTCTTCCAAACAGGCTTGAAGTTGTTTGGGATCGAACAAAACTGGCAGGAAATGGATGCTTTTCACTTCTTTAAAGTAAAACAAAATTGGAACTGGGGGCCAGAAAATTCGCCAATTGCTCCATTCGGCGTAAGGAAAGGAGCGAATCAAGTTTCCCGAGCGATAAACATCTAAGGCTTTTGGGGTAAATTGCAGGCGAATGGTTGCCGCTTGGACCATTAAAAATAACCCGAAAGCGGCCACAGGTAAACTCGCCAAAGGTTGCACCGCCAACAGCGGAATACTGCCGATGATAAAAGCCCAAGGTAGGACGTAGCTGGGAGCCAGTTCTTGAGTTGAGGTTGAGGTTGAGGTTGAGGTGGAAGTAGGTGTGGTCACAACAGTACCCTGTATTGCGATCGAGGCTGAATGGAGAATTTAATGTTTCTATTTTAGGGGAGCATCTCATTTTTGCCCGAAGACCTGACCCCACCCCCCCTGCCCCCCTCCCCTTGCCAAGGGGAGGGGGGTGAACTGTTCTAAAATGAGATGCTCCCTATTTTAGAGGCTCAGTCACTCAATCCGGTTAGAAGACGCCACTCCCCATGCCGCGAAACATTAGCCAAGAGAGAAAGAAGTTGGAGGTAAAGATGGCGAGTAGGGAGGTGACGACGGCAGTGGTGGTGGATTGTCCCACGCCTTTGGCCCCTCCGGTGGTGGTCAAGCCCCAGCTACAGCCAATGATGCCAATTAACCCGCCAAAGCACAAGGCTTTAACCGAGGCGGTGATTAAATCCCAGGTTTGAACTAAGCTGCGCACGGAATCGAGAAAGACGGTTTGGGAAATGGGATAGAAATTGGTGGCGATCAGCATTCCCCCGATCATTCCCGTGGCAAAGGAGAGGAGGGTCAACACGGGTAGCATGATACAGCAGGCGAGGACTCGGGGAATGACGAGGTAATCGATGGGGTCGGTTTTGAGAATATAGAGGGCGTCGATTTGTTCGGTGACTTGCATGGTGCCGATTTCTGCGGCAAAGGCGGAACCGACTCGTCCGGCGAGAACGATCGCGGTCAAAACTGGGGCGAGTTCCCGCGCTAGGGCGATGGCCAGCACCCCACCGACGGCGCTTCCGGCCCCAAAGTTGAGAAACTCCCGCGCCACCTGGATGGTGAACACCATGCCGACAAAGCTGGCGGTGAGGAGGGCGATAAATAGGGAATCGGGTCCGACGAGGGCCATTTGTTCGATGGTGTTGCGTCGGTGGATTTTTCCGGAGAACAGGTGAAAGATCACCTGTCCGGCGAGGATGACTGCCGAGAGCAACCGTTGAAACCACTGGCTTAAGTTGGAGGTTGACTTAGTCTTAGTCACGAGTTTGAGGGGGGTGACGACAGGAGAGGGGGGAGTTGTTTACAAATTTTAAACAACTTTTTTAATCAAAATTTAATATTTGTGACAGAACTGTTTGAGGGCTGCGATCGCGCCTATCTTATAAATCAAAGCGTTTCAGATTCAGGCGAAAAAGATAGTTTATCGGTATCCCTTTTTGATTTTATGAATAGTTTTCCTCATTTTCTGCGATCGCTATTATTAACCAGTTTACTGAGTTTTGCCGTCCCGACGCTCACCTTGGCCGGTGGATTCGTCATGGCCGAGGCGATCGCCCACCTTCCCGGACTGACAAACCTCGGTCAATCCACTGTGAAGCAGTTGTTACAATTCTTATCCACCTTTGGCAGTGGTCATCCCCTCCAAGGGGCCATCGTCATTGGACTCACCTGTAGCTTAGTTGGAGTCTTATTTGATGCATACGCCTTATACCGCTATCAAAACCTCCGAGGACCCGAATAAACCCCCCCTCCACCCAGGACAAATGACAAATGACCCAGGACAAATGACAAATGACCCAGGACAAATGACAAATGACCCAGGACAAATGACAAATGACCCAGGACAAATGACAAATGACCCATCCCCCCAATCAAAAGCCGGTCGCACTCAACGTGACAACCGGCTTTTGATTAGAGGAATCAAACATTGCTATACCCAAGAGGAAAAGGGTATTGGATAGGAATGTTTGCGGTGAGGAAAAGTCTGTTCGTGACCTAGGGTTCGCATCGCCCACTACCGCGTCCAACTTGGTGATGAGTTTTCATCATCGGACAGTTAGGTTCAGCTTGCTGAGAATTGATGAGCTTTTGCGCCAGCAGGATGCTATCAGTCTGAGACTGTTCTCCCCCAGAAGCGCGGAAGTCCCGGCGGCTGCAACCTGGTTTGCTATCTTCGGTCTCGCAGGGATTAATCTGGCTGGTTTCTGAGGGTAAGGTGAAGCGTGCTAACGAGGCATGAGAAAAGAAGCCCTCATTGTAGGTAGCCAAAAGGTCTACTGAGTAAGATTTGGCACTCGGAGCAAGATTGGAAACTAAGAGGGTAGAGAGAACAAGAATAGTAGAGAAGCGCATATAAGGAAGTGCTTAGGATAACTGATATTCCCTAATACGCATTCCTTATGCTCTATCTGGACAAGAAAGATAGAAAAAATAAATTGTTTTTGTAGGGGGTTGAAAATCGCCCAGCCTGCAACTCCCGAAGAGATGAATACAAAAGGTTTTTAGCATTTTTCATCCGTTTAGTTTGCTCTTCAATCCCCCTCTATACCCCCGAATTTAAAAAGGGTTGAACTTTTTATCTGCCCAGGGAGTCATTGCTCATTTTATTTCTAAATAGTTCCCCATTTGTATGAAATTTTGATGAAGTTTTTCCGGTTTATGGCTTTATCTTTATAAAAACGGTTGACCTAAACTGCACAAAACTCAAGGATTTAAAATCCGCAAATTGGGATTTTATCCGTAGAATTACGGAAAATACTACCGAAAATTTAAATTGATTTTAAATCTTCGGTTTCTCTCGGTTTTGGAGTAAAGTCTGTAATCCACGAACATTGGCGATAATGTGCGTCTAGGGCATCTAGGTTCGGTTGATCCGCTTCCTCCTCTGGGACAGTCAGCCGCCGACGGGCTAATTTGCCATAGTTAGTTTTACTTAATTCGGGAGACAGCATCACCTGTAACGTTCCCGGTTCGATCGCGATTTGCTTGGCGGCGAATAACCGTTGAATATCCGCCCGTAAAATTAAGCCATTCCAGATATCACTAGAACGGGTTACCTGACTGGGGTCGAGACGAACCACTTCCAGGGCCGCTTCTACATCACAGCCGGTAATGGGGCATCGTCCTTGATAAGCGGCCAGTAACTGACGGCGAAATGCTTTGTAATGGAGTGGGTTCGTGACTAAAGCTAAGACTAAAATCACCAGGGCACTGAGGGCTAATCCGGCGATCGCCCCGAGGGCTAAGGTTGTAATAAAGGGTTGATTGGCGTGGGTTTCGGCAACTTGGGGGGATTCGGCAATCTTCAAACTACTGATCATTTCCCCTTGCGCCGTTGTTGCTTCAGTCACAGCAGTTTGGAGTTGAGTCAGTCTTTCTTGTTTGAGGGTCACCTCTTGTTGCAGTTGCGATCGCTCGGCCTCATCATAGCCATAATACTCATCCAAATTTTGTTGGGCGGACTGGAGTTCTTGCCGCGCTTGGGAGAGGCGGAGATTGAGCTGTTCCACCACGCCATTGAGACGAGCTTTATTAATCAGTTGACTCTGTTGAACCATTGCCTGCATCAGTCCCGATGCAGTTTGGAGGGCGCGTTCGGAGTTATTATCTCGATACATCACCCGCAGAGACCCGGAGGTTTCGGGACTGGGGAGTTTCAATAATAGGCGATCGCGGACTTCCACCGCAGACAGATTCACATTATCCGCCACCGCCTGAATCACATTATCCGCCAACAGCAACCGCACCAACTCTTCCGGCTGAGAAAATTGCTGCCCTTGATTAATAATTTGCCGGGTAGTTTCCGATAAAGAATCTGTGGTTTGATTCCCGCGTAAAGAACCCGTGGCAATATATTTGGGAACGGGTTCTATCTGCAAAGCCATGACGCCTCCGATGCCCAATCCGGCAGTAATCAGCGCCAAAACTAGCCATTTGTAACGATTTAAGCTGTGAACATATCGGGAAACAAAAGAAAGATTCATGGCTTGCAGACACCGGATTAAAGGGTTAGCAAAATGAGCAACTAAAACCGTTAGCGCAGGGCAGCCGGAACCGCTTCTAGTTTGGGGATTAATTGAACGTCATATTCTTCTTCAAATACGACTTTTTTCTGGTCGAGACTCCAGAGTTCTAACACGCAAGGGTCATCGGGTGCATTGGGATGGAGGATTAAATGCAGTTGTTGGGTGTCGGGGAAATAGCGGCAACCGAGTTGAGCGATCGCCCCAACTTGGCGGCGGTCCAAGGCAACAGCCAACCGTAACAACGCACTCAATTGACTGACCATTTTGCGATGTTGCTTACTCGGCAAATTCCGATAATTATCATGCTTCTTCTTCGGTGCACTCTGGCGATGATAGCGAGCCAGATTGGCGATGATTTCCACCTCAGTATCCGTATATCCCAGCAACTCCCCATTGCGAATTAGATAATAGGAGTGTTTGTGATGAGCCGAATGACTAATATGAATCCCGCAGTTATGCAAAATTGCCGCTGACCAGAGTAATTCTCGTTCATTTAAACCCCAGTCATGAAGTAACCCTTGGGTGCGATCGAATAGAGTCAGCACAAATCCCGCAATTCGTTCGGCAGAGTCGAGATTAACGTGATGTTTTTGGGCAATTTTCAGGGTACTACGTTGACGGATGGAACTCTGATAGCGCAGACGGTCCTCAATGAATCCGTGGGTGAGCATCCAATCAACGATCACCCCTTCCCGCAGCGATCGCTCGCAGACGGTGAGGGAGTCCATCTTCAACAGGGTCATCGCTTCGAGCAAAATCAAAGCCCCCGGGAGGATAATTTCGGCGCGCTTGTCCGACATCCCCGGAATGTCTAACCGTTGATTGTAGGAGAGTTTCCGCAAGCGTTGGACAAAATCGGATAAGTCTTTTAATTTGAATTGATAGCCGGTTAAGGGAGAGGGTTCGACTCCCTGTTTTTCCCGGGCGATCGCCACAGCTAGGGTTTCAATGGTTCCCGAAGTCCCCACCAACCGAGGCTGTTCCTCCAAGTACAACCGCGCCTGCAACTCCTCCACTGGACGCTCTAACATCCCGCGAATGTAGGCTTGCAAAAAGTCAAACTCGCTGTTACTAATGGGGTCCGTGGTAATAAATTCGCTGGTCAGACGCACGGCCCCAATTTTCGTGCTACTCAGGGAACGGGGTTCCTGACCATCCCCTAAAATCAGTTCCGTAGAACCGCCCCCAATATCAATAATGATATGCGGTTCTTCGTTAAAGTCCATTCCCGAGAGAACGCCAAGGTAGATCCGTCGCGCCTCTTCCTGTCCAGAAATTAAACTGACCCGCAGTCCCAGTTCGGTTTCGATTTCTTTGAGAAAGTCCCTTCCATTGGGGGCTTCGCGCATGGCAGAGGTGGCAACCGCAACCACTTGTTCCGCATTGAGACTCTCGGCGCGTTGCTGGAAGCGGCGCAGCGCTTTGAGGGTGCGTGCCATAACTTCCGGTTTGAGGTTGCCGGTTTTGATGTCGCGATCGCCCAGACGGACGGTTTCTTTTTCCCGGGTGATAATTGTAAAGGCCGGTAGGGTTGGGTCGATTTTGACCACGACCATGTGCAGGGAGTTCGTCCCCATATCGACTGCAGCGAGAATATGTTGTTTCCCCACATCGGGGTCCGTAATCCTCACGATGGGAACGGATTTGCTCAAGGTCATTGTTTTTCCCTCCAGGAGATTAAGGCGGCGATCGCCTGACTAAGACTGGGGTGCAAGCCGGAATCGAACCGGAATTGAGGAAAATCTCCGGTTAAAGAGGCAAACGTTGCATCCTTGATGTTGGATTGACTTAACTCACCCGGAGGTTGCTGATTAAAGCATTGACAAATTTTCGCTCTGGATGACGAGACTGCATCCAACCGATATCCCGGGGTCAGGGATCGATTCCACTGTTGAACCCAAGATTAACGATATCGTATTAATGAAACCTGTCGCGAATTAATTTAAGTAAATGTAATGGTAACGTCACAACCCAACCCGAGCGAACCGACTTGGCAAGCAGTCATCCGGCTGTTACGGTGGAATAAACCTGCCGGACGTCTGATTTTAATGATTCCGGCGCTGTGGGCCGTATTTTTAGCGGCGGAAGGAACCCCCCCGGTACTTCTGGTTGGGGTGATTATTTTAGGGTCCCTGGCAACCAGTGCCGCCGGTTGCGTGGTGAATGATTTGTGGGATCGGGATATTGATCCGCAAGTGGAACGCACGCGCGATCGCCCGTTGGCATCCCGCGAATTGTCTATCAAAATTGGCATTGTAGTCGCAGTCGTCGCCTTTGCCTGTGCAGGGATTCTGGCACTGTATCTCAATCCCCTGAGTTTTGGCTTATCGGTGGCGGCAGTCCCGGTGATTATTGGCTATCCTCTGGCGAAACGAGTGTTTCCGGTGCCTCAGTTGGTGTTGTCCATCGCCTGGGGATTTGCGGTGCTAATTAGCTGGAGTGCCGCAGCATCTCACTTAGAGACCGCAACCTGGATTTTATGGGGGGCCACGGTGTTATGGACCTTGGGATTTGATACGGTGTATGCCATGAGCGATCGCGAGGACGATCGCCGGTTGGGGGTGAACTCCAGCGCCTTATTTTTTGGCAGTCGGGCGGCAGAAGCTGTTGCTTTGTTCTTTGTGGCGACTGCGGGATTGTTGATTTGGGAGGGGATCCGGCTAGATTTAACTTTCCCCTTTTGGATTGCCGTGGCGATCGCTGTTCTGCTGTGGAGTTGGGAATATCTCCAACTGCGCCAGGAAGACATTCCCAGAACCACTTACGGCCAGATTTTTGGTCAAAATGTGGCGATCGGATTTGTCTTACTCGCTGGCATGATTGCCGGAATTTTAGCCTAAATCCCGTCCTAGTCTCTGTCTGCTGGTTCATTCAGTTCTATCCAAAGGGGGATCATCTTCCGCCCTAGGTTCAGATAGAGTAGAACCATAACAAACCGCACCCCTTGCAGGTGTTCATAAGACAGGCCCTTGGCCTTTTTAAAAATCTTTATAACAGACAATCCCGCCCGAATCATTCGGACGGGATTGTTGGTATTTGGATCCCTTGCAACCGCCCAATTTCAAGCATTTCCCCCAGTTCGTAGTAACGACTTCAGTCGTTTCTTAAGTTCGTAGTAACGACTTCAGTCGTTATCCGGTGTTCGTAGTAACGACTTCAGTCGTTATCCGGTGTTCGTAGTAACGACTTCAGTCGTTTCCCCTCTTAGTTCGTAGTAACGACTTCAGTCGTTTCTTATCTTAGTTCGTAGTAACGACTTCAGTCGTTCTTCTTAGTTCGTAGTAACGACTTCAGTCGTTCTTCTTCGTTCGTAGTAACGACTTCAGTCGTTTCTTAAAGGCGATTCGCGAATCGCCCCTACATTTTTATAGGTGATACGTGAATCTTGGGTTAATTAATATTGCCCAATCAAATTATTTGAATTTATTGGAATGGTTATGGCAAAAAATAACAATAATAATAGTTTTTGTAACAAAATAATATTTTTAATTTATGGAGATTGTAAACTAAGAGGGGAAACGACTGAAGTCGTTACTACGAACGAAGAAAGATAACGACTGAAGTCGTTACTACGAACTAAGAGGGAAACGACTGAAGTCGTTACTAAAAACTAAGATAAGAAACGACTGAAGTCGTTACTACGAACGAAGAAGAACGACTGAAGTCGTTACTACAAACTAAGATAAGAAACGACTGAAGTCGTTACTACGAACTAAGAGGGGAAACCATAGCAGGAGTGCAGGGGTTGAAAAATTATGGTAAAATCCAACCAAAAACCTTGATTTTCCGAAATTAGCCTGAACTTTGATATAGGGTTCACTCTCGATACTTACCCTGGAATTGCTATGATGTTATCTCGTTGGCTGATTTTCTTGCCTGCCCTTCTCTCCCTGACTCTGACTCCCTGGAGTGCCACCGCCAATACCGAATCGCCGACGAATAATTGTCCGGCAATGTTGGGACTTCCGATACTCGATCGCATTCAACGTCATCAGATTGCCAATGGTGAAACCCTGGAAAGTATCGCCGCCCAATATAACCTGAAACCGGAAACAATTATGGGGATGAATCCGCAGCTACAAAGCGGTTTAGCGCCGGTGGGAACGTCGATTCGGATTCCTCCCGTTGATGGGATAGAGGTCCGAGTCCAACCGGGACAAAGTTGGAACGACTTAGAAGCAATTTATAAGATACCGGCAGCGGCAATTTTTGATAATAATGGCTGTTTAGTCTCCCCTCCTCTGGTTGTTTTTGTTCCGGGAGTAATCTGGTCCAGTACCAATCCAGAAGGGTCCGGAACGGTGTCATCGGTTGTAGATCCTACCTTGAATCCGATTCCTGGTTATCCTCTGCCGGTAGAAGCGGAACCGATTTTAAGATTTGGCAATACTCGGTTAAATTCAGGCAGTGGAGAACCGCAGTTTCATAGTGGGATTGATTACAAGGCGGCGATCGGGACCGCAGTATTGGCGGCGGATCAAGGGGTGGTGGTTTTTGCTGGAGAGCGGGGTGCCTATGGCAATCTGATTGTGATTAATCATGCCGGGGGTAAACAAACTCGCTACGCCCATTTGAGTGATATCTCTGTTACTCTCGGTGAACAGGTACGGCAGTCTCAACAAATTGGCAGGGTCGGTTATTCGGGCAATCCTGACAGCACTGAACCCCATCTCCATTTTGAAGTTCGCGCTACTTCTGAGGAGGGATGGGTAGCAGAAAATCCCGAAGATTTCATCCGCGCTCAAATTTTAGGGCGGTAATCTCTCAAATCCTCCAAGATAGCATCAGTAATCTAACGGTTAAAAACCGGGTTTCTGACCCCAATTTTGGCACTAAAAGCCATAAATTAGGAGCAGAAACCCGGCTTGGGTTCATGGCTATTTAATTATGTAATCATCCCCTAGGATTTAGCGGTTTCTGCTGCTGCTTCTACGGCGTCGTCGGGTTCTTCGGTAATGCCATAGATGGAATGATACATCTTGACATATTCTTTGGCGGATTTATTCCAGCTAAAGTCCTGTTGCATACCTCGGATTTGGAGTTGTTGCCAATAATCCTGATAACGATAGCCTTCCCAGGCGCGAATCATACAGGTAAATAGGTCTAAGGTTTCATAGCGATCGAAACAGTAACCCGTTCCTTGTTTATTGACGGGATCATGGTGACTGACGGTATCGACTAAACCCCCGGTGCGACGAACGATGGGAACAGAACCATAGCGCATGGCTAATAATTGACTGATTCCACAGGGTTCAAAGCGACTCGGCATCAGGAAGGCATCACTTCCCGCATAGATGCGGCGCGATAGGGAATCATTGTAGAGTAAATAGGTGGCCATGCGTCCGGGATAGCGGGTGGCGAGTTGCCACATTTGGGTTTCATAGTTGCGATCGCCAGTCCCGAGTAAAATAAACTGGGAATCGGTATAAGCCATAAATCGGTCCAGGATCTGAATGGTCAAATCCAAACCTTTTTGCTCCACCAATCGGGTCACCATCCCAATTAAGAAGGCTTTTTTATTAACCTCCAGTCCCACTTCTTCTTGCAGAGCAATCTTGTTCGCCATCCGCTTTTCGATGGTTTCAGCGGTGAAATTTTGCTCCAAATATTTATCAGTGGCGGGATTGTAAGAATCGATATCAATCCCGTTGACAATTCCCACTAATTTACTGCTGATAAAAGACATTAACCCTTCTAGGGTTTCGCCATAAGCTGGGGTCTTAATTTGCTCCGCATAAGTGGGAGAAACCGTATTGACCAGATTGGCATACTGCACCGCTGCGGCCATTGTATTATGACCCTGCATATACCAGGGACACCAGGTCATCTGCTCTAACTTCCAGCGCCAAGGTCCTTGATAGGCTAAGTTATGAATCGTGAAGGCGGTGGCAATATCCGGGGATTGATTCATCCAAACTGGAATCATGCCGGTATGCCAATCGTGGCAATGGATTAAATCGGGTTTCCAGTAGTTCCAAGCAAATTCTGCTGCACCATTGGAAAACAGGGTAAAGCGCCAATCTTCATCGTCTCCGGCATAAATCCGCCGAGGGATAAAGGAGGGATGTCCAAATAAATACAAGGGGACATCGGTTCCGGGAAGGACGCTTTCATAGACGGAGAAATCCTGGAACATGGCATAGCCGGACCATACGGGGTCCTCGGGAATGTCCATTTTATCCGGGAGAAAGCCGTAGTAGGGAAGAAAGATGCGGACATCATGTCCCATCTGTCTGAGAATTTTAGGCAAGGCTCCGACGACATCTGCCATGCCACCCACTTTAGCAATGGGAGCCGCTTCTGCGGCAACAAATAATATTTTTAACTTCACTCGCGTAGTTCCCTTAAATTATCCGTACCGCCATCATACCTGCCGACGGGTATCGTAAATCTGAGACAGGGAATAGATGTTGGGATGAAAAACTGGATGACGAGGAAGGCAATGCTTCAGGGGTGGCTGCTGAGAGATGACGACTATCGGGTGGTTTTGAGGGTATCGACGATATCTTGCAGCAAGGCGATCGCCTGCTGGAGTTTTTTGAAGACTTCTTCTGATTTTTCCTCGGATGTTGTCGGGTTCGCGGGTTCCTGGACTCGCGTTTGCTCCGGCAATGGGGGGACGGAGGAGAAGATGGGAGATTTCTCCGGTGGCGTCTCGGTGGCGGATTGAGCCAATTGCTCAATATAGGCGAGTAAATCGCGATCGCGCCGTAACCATCCCTCTAAAAATATCTCCTGACTGGGATCGGCTTTAACGCGCTGATGACGATAAGCAATTCGGCTATGACAATACCGTTTCGCAGTTTCGAGATTGTTGTATTTCTCCAAAGCGCGTTGGGTATTCGGTCCAAATTTGCCATCAATGCTTAACCCCCCGATCGCTTCTTGTAAAAACTCAATGCTGCCGGGGACATGAAAATTCACGGCAGTATCGAAGTGCACGATACTCAACGGCAAACACATCAAATCCGCTTTGGACAGTTTCCAGTAACTGTGAAAATAAATCTCTTCCAGTTCTGAGTCACTCAGCAACTGGACCGATTGAACCGATAAGCCTTTATTGCGACGATAGGTATCATAGGTGCCTTGGCTAATCCCGCGATTGACGGCACCAGCGAGGTCCTGCGGGTGTCCGGCCCCGCCTTCCCATTTGAGGGTAAACTGTAGCGCAGTGGCAAAGGGGTTGATGGAATGAGTCATTTGAAATCTTGGGTACTCCGATCGCAAGGGTGAAGTAGAGACGCATTCCATAGCAGCGTCTCTACTAAAATTCACTCGGTCAAGGTACTGACCCGTACTCTCCCGGTAAAATTTCTCCCTTGCCTGGATTAACTGCGCTGAATTTGAGCAAAGATTTCATCGAGGATTTCCTGAGCACCCATTTGACGCAAGGTTTCGGCGAGTTGGATGCCGAGTTTTTCTGCGTCAGTGGCGGGACCTGTGACTTTCTCTTTGAGGAGTCGCTTGCCATCGAGACTGGCAACCATGCCGGTTAAGGTGAGGGTGTTGTCCTGAATCTGGGTATTGACCCCGATCGGGACTTGACAACCCCCTTCCAGTCTGCGTAAAAAGGCCCGTTCTGCATGACAGCGTTGAGCGGTTTCCGGATGTTCCAGGACTTTGAGTAGGTCCAGGATTTCCGGGTCGTTGGCGCGGCATTCGATGCCGAGTGCGCCTTGTCCGACGGCATGGAGGGAGATTTCCGGGGGAATGACTTGATGAATGCGATCGGCCATTCCCAGGCGGTGTAATCCTGCGAAGGCGAGGATAATCGCGTCATACTGTCCTTCATCCAGTTTGGCTAATCGGGTGTTGAGGTTTCCCCGAATGTCTTTAAACTCCAAATGGGGATAGTGATGGCGCAACTGGGCTAGGCGTCTCAGGGAAGAGGTGCCAATCACGGCCCCTGCCGGGAGGGTTTCCAGTTGTTTATCTCGGTGTTTCTCATGGACTACGAGAGCATCTGCGGGATTTTCCCGTTCGGTGATGCATCCGAGGATGAGTCCTTCCGGGAGATTGGTAGGGAGGTCCTTGAGGGAATGGACGGCGAGATCGGTTTCTCGTTGCAGCATTCCGACTTCTAATTCTTTGGTGAACAGTCCTTTATCCCCAATTTTGGCAAGGGCGACATCGAGGATGATGTCCCCTTGAGTGCTCATGGTATGAACTTCAAACCGGCGATCGGGAAAATGTTTTTGGAGTTGTTCTTGCACCCAATGGGTTTGCACTAAAGCCAATTGGCTTTTTCTCGATCCAATATGAACCGTGAGGGGAGGACCGGAAACAGTAGAGGTCATAATCTTGAGGTTGCGTGGCTGATGCCGAATACGGTACTTCAATATAGACTACCGCACTACTTGCCTGGAATTGGCGGTGGGGATCGGGGCAATGGCGGGACTCGGGGGGTTAGATGATGGGGTTGTCTGGGGGAATTGGGGTGGGAATGCTTCAGGCGATCGCCTGGGATCTCGGTTCCTATGCAGGTGTTTCTCGATTAAGCGGGGCGATCGCCATCGATACGCGCGACCTTTCCAAAATTCTCCCCAATCCCCATCGGCTGATTGTTAAATTTTATGAACTCCCACCCCGAGACTCTCTCTCCAGTCTTCCCCATCTTACTCGTCTAGGATGCCGCTACAGTTTGGGGGGCGATCGCCCTCCCCAAGACCGAGAAGAGGGGACCGGAGGCTGTCTCTATCCGCATTTGGGTCAAAAATCTGAACGGGTCAGAACCTCCCTCCAATCTTTCCGCTTTTCCCCCTCTTCCCCCTGGCTTTGGACTCCGTGAAAATACAGATAACTTAACAAATCTACAATTAGATAGATTCATCAGACCGGCCTCGTCAGTTAAACTAACTCTAGAGATAGATCTCAAAACCGAGCTGCTCATGGCATTAGGGTCAAACAACCTGAAACCTAGAGGAGAAGGAGAGAAACCCGTCCCCTCAATTCTAAAAGACTTTTGAATTGCAGGGGTGTTCCGGCTTGTAGCTACAACCTGGGGAATATACTGAGATATATATTTGGATAGATTTCAAAATACTAAAATAGGCTTTACCATACCTAACAACTGGGGTTCAGGAGGCAGGGGGAACCCGTTCTTCACACGGGTCTCCAAATATTCTAAGTTTTGTATCTAAATTTACCGATTTCCCCCCGTTTAAACTTGAGGACAAAACTTTAATTTTCCCTAATTCTATAGGTGAGAATTTATGAAGTTAGTCAACCCTAGGCCGGTCTAAATCATTATTACTAGAAGATTCAGGATTAGGAGCATCTGACTCCCGACGACTTGAAGGGAGCCAGCTGCTCCCAGTCCGTTGAGGAATTGTCTAATTCATTTAGATAGAGAAGCGATATAACTCGGTCATTCAGAAGGTCTATTAATTCAACTGGAGTGCTGGAAGTCATCAATTAATTAGACATTGATGGGTTTAGAGATATCCAATTTCACCGATTCGTCCAGACTGATTCAAAAAATCTATGCTGCTAGGTAGATCATTATTTCGTGAACCTTAAACTAAAATTAAACTTAACAACTGAAGAGCGACCCAATTCATGAAGAATAATAGAAATATGAAAAAAATAGCAATTATCGGCCCTAAAGGATCGGGAAAAACCACCCTGGCTCATCACCTCTGTTCAATTGTGAATGTAGAGGTCATTCATGCCGATGCCGTACTGAACCAATCGGGAGAGGGTGTGAAAACCGAGTTTCAAAGCAAAAACTGCTTAGAAAGCTATCTCCAACAACCGGCTTGGATTATCGAAGGAAATGGAGATACTACAAATCCAGATTTTATTTACGAGCGGCGTTTTGCTGCGGCTGATACAATTATATGGTTAGACTTACCCCACAATGTTTGTGTGTGGAGACTGTTAAAAAGATTATTTCAATCTCAGGGTAGATTTGGGGGATTTTTCTTAAGTAATTACCCTAGGAATATTCAGGAGTATGGGTTTTTACAAGGGTTGATCCAAACTTGGAACTATATGAAACAAGAGCGTTCCCTAGTCCGGGAAAAAATTGACCAATGTTGTGGAGATAAACGAGTTTTTATTCTTCGCAGTCCCTCAGAGGTTAAAGACTTTTTGGATGTGATTCAGCGAGTCAATGAACTCTCGGTTTCTCCGACTCAATCCAACTCTTACCAAATGAATAGAGGGGTAACCCAGTTGGTTGCTGCTCCCGCAGTGAGCTAGTGTAGCTTAATGAGAAATACAGACTCAACCAACTCAACCCGATTGAAAAATCAGCTTCAATTTATGAACTTCTAAACCCTGACCAACTCAGGGTTTTGGAATTCTAAAATAGGTCAGTCAGATGGAGCTGAACGGCTTTTGCCCCGATATCTGGATGAACAGGGCTTTAATGAAGAAGGCGATCGCACCGCCTCAATTCAGGTTGATTCTGCCCCTCTCAAGAGCCTTAATTTCCCGGATAATATTCAATTAATTTGAGGTCGGTTTCTGCGTTCGCCCCCTGATGTTGATATTGATATCGAGTAATCCCGATGCCGGGTACAAAATAAATATTAATCAGATCCGGTGCAGTTCGGAAGGTTAAATGATACTGAATATGACTCTCCCTTGATGAAATCCCCTCGGCGTCTAACTTCACTTGCTCAACTGCCTCAACATTCCATCGATATCCCCCATCAAGCCGCGTAATTTGTTCTGAGGAACCAAATACTTTCCCCGGAATTAAAGGCAGATCTAGCAAGAGTTCTAAGTCTTCTAGTAGGTTAACTAACACATCCGCCTCATCGGTTAACCGTTGCAAGACCAGTCTGGCTCTTTCATCACTGACTAAATAAAACTTTCCCGGGGATACTTCAATCATTAAATGGTCTCCCCGTTCTTTTCCCTGACTATACCAGGCGACATCAGCGGGATATCCTTTTAAAATCGCAATTTTCAAAGGTCCGCGTTCAAAGGTATCGACCACTTCCATTTTCCAGGCGATCGGGGTTTGGTTGATTTGACCTGAATTGGGGGATATCCACTGAGTCATTCCTTCATAAACCCAGTAGCTTCCAGGAATGAGGGGAAAATCTACGCGCTCTGTTTCTGGGGTAACAGTGACAGGGGGAATCGGGTCTTTTTGGACCTGGGTCACCTCGCGAGCCCCCAAGAAAAAGAGGGTGAATATTGCTAAAAAAAACAGCCACTTAAGTTTCATGAAATGCCCGTCTATAATAATGCAGGTAAATAACGAGAACGAGAAAAAAGATTTCGCCCTAGGGTTTGTTAAAAGAGTACCGATTGAGGCAATCTAGATCGGGATTGTTTGCCCGATCGCGGTGTCCCGGAATTTAGCCTCGACGGGGAGATCTGCGAAGGGAGATTGAGTTGACTTCAGTGCGCGATCGCATCATGCAGGCGATCGCCGGACTTTCTCAGTTGATTTCCCTGATAAGGGACTCTTTCAAAAGTGCTGACTGGGATCTCAACCAGTCCGATCGCCCGGGGATCTCCCAGTTGAGGAACTCTGGGATTGTCTGGGCGCAAGATTATGGCTTAGGGTTGTTCATGGGGTCCCACACCTAACCCGGTAGCGATCGCCTTGCAACTGCGGAATGGACTGGGGATCAATGTCTCTTCTCCCTGGCGATCAATCAACCAGATGCGATCGCCTCTTGGATCGTGGCAAATAGCACCACAGGAACCGCTCCAGGTCTGCTGTATCACTGCATTGTCTAAAGCAATGTTCACCCTTGCCTTTCTAAGCGTACCACTGGGTCGCTAAAATTTAGGTCACGGATTCCCCATGAAAATTTCCCGGGCTATCTTGTGGCAGATCTGCCCCATTGAGCCTCTGTGTCAGAGACTCGGGTGGCCATTCCCGTCTGAGGTTTGTCCTCAAGGCGATCGGGACGACTTGATCATATAGCCAATCTATAATCAGTTGGTCATTGAGAAAGCGAGCATCTTGCTCGCACTCCTAGTCATGGGGTTGAGTACATTTAAGCCCAATCTCTCATGCTTTCCTAGGATTTAGGCAATAAAATACTGAAATCTTGAAGAGAATCCCTATTGAAATATTTGACAATTATTATCCTGATTTACAAGCCTGGATGATTCAGCCCATTAAACGCTTTTGAACGAGTTGAATTACCCGATCCTCTATCTGAATCGGTCTGGTGTTCAGGATTCATCACTCCAGAAGAGAGAGCCAGCCAACCAACCCCGAGGTCTGGCTCAGAAAATATGGATTTGAATGCTGGTTCCGGGGAATAAAAAGATTAGAAAGATAACGAATTAGAAAGCAACGGCTAAGGTCTAACTTGACTAGATACTATCAGAAAACCTGAAAACAGGCTAGGGCAATAGCTTTAATTCAGTCCCCTTTTCTCTCGGTCTCCAGACACTTTTCTAAGACAGCATTCATTTGTTCAACCGCCTCTTGAATGCGATGCAAATGTTGAATGCAGGTGGTGATTTCCCAGGTATTGCCAAAACAGGCTAATAAATAGGTAGACTGGTGAACGATCTCTAAGGGACCCAGAAACTCGTTGCTCACCGTCTGAATCAGACGTGCTTTCAAATCGCACAGGGGCTTGGGTTCTGGGGATTGGCCCGAGTAAGGCGAAGTTGACATAGCGATTTCCCAATCATTAATATAACTAATATTCCCTAAAAGTTTTCCTAATGCAGCGATCGCGGGCGAGGGGTCCGGTGAGTCCGCCTGGGTTGACCTTGTGACTGAACTCTACAGAACTCAGTGAGGCCGATCGCATCGCCACCCGGGGGGAAACTCACCACCACCCTGGCGATCCCCGGGATTCACCCGTTGGCAACTCCCCAAACCCTTTAAAATAATCAAGTGACCTCTGGGGTCAAGGTGTTGATTCCAGCATTGATTCCACGGGTTTTTCCCAGGGCGAGATTCCTGTGTTTCTGTAGCCATTAAGGATCGACTATGAACCGAAAATTTCTCCTTCCTGCCGTCTTGTTCAGTTCCCTGTGCTTGACGAGTGTTGCCACTGCCGAAAATGTTCAACATACTCAACAACTGCTTTCCACCAAGCAATGTCCCCAGTGCGACCTCAGTGGTGCTGGTTTGGTGATGGCAGATCTGGCGAATGCTCAACTGAGTGGGGCCAATTTAGTCCGGGCGAATCTGAGTCGTGCTCAACTAACCGGGGCGGACCTCAGTGGTGCGAACCTCCAAGGGGCATCGTTCTTTGGCGCGAACCTGATGGGGGTGAATTTCCAGGGTGCGGATCTGCGGGGTGCCGATTTACGCGAGGCATATCTCGTGGATGTGGACTTAACCGGCGCACAGTTGGATGGGGCAAACCTCCAAGGGGCGATCGGAGCTCCGAGGACCGCCTTAGCGGTAGAGGATGTTTATAACTGGGGGGTTGCCGAAGCCCAGCGCAACAATCACAAGAAGGCGATCGCCTATTTCAATCAGGCATTAGTCCTGGATCCGGAATTTGCCCCCGCCTATCTCGCACGCAGTATCGTGCGGGCGGATACAGGCGATTTCTCCGGTGCTCAGGGCGATGCCGAATATGCGAAACAATTGTTTGCGATTCAAAACAATACTCAGGCTTTTGAAGCGACAGAAGCCCTGATTGCTCAAATTGAAGCGGCTCAAAATCCAGAAGAAGCCGGGGCAGGCGGGGGCGGATTTATGCGGTTTGTCGGGTCGATGGGGGTACTGTTGCTGCGATTAATGTTGTAAACCTTTTGTAGAATGGTGAGCTTTTGGATTTGACCGGCTTCAGGCTAAAGGGATTCAATTTACTGAAGAATAGGCGATCCCAGGCTTGGGAGTACCAATTCTGGGTGAATTTACGCAGGGAGTGCGATCTCGATCGCATTCCCATTTGCTCAAATCTCACCAATCCTTTGCGATCTGAATCACTCACTGGCTCTGGTTAATCAGCGATTCTACTAATAGAGGAGTTGAATCGGCCATTGAAAAGGAAGGTGCGCCAATGATATGGGAAAAACTATTTTTATCAGCGATAATTACCTTAATACTCAGTGTTTTTGCGAGTGGTTCTGACCAATTTGCCCCGCAACGACACTCTCATCAATCGGATCGGGGTTCCCTATCCCCCCTGGTCATGCTGATTAAATAACTCCGCCATCGAGTCGATTGTCTCTAATTCCGTGCATCTACTTTTACAATTTTTTATCCTAGAAACCCGATAGACCGATCGCATCAATCATCACCCCTCTCCCACCCCGATTCCCGCTACAGCATGGGGGTGGAGGTAGACGGGGCGGATCAACAAAACCGACGAAGGTTAAACCCCTCGCCGGTTTTCGATGTTTCCTTATTCAGCAGAGAGGGGAACCTGCGGCACCTTGGCGGCGATCGGCATTCGCCACCCTGTTCCAAAGGCGCGATCGGTGACTTTCAATCCCGGGGGGGCTTGTCGGCGCTTAAATTCCGCCCCATTTAACAACTTCACCACCCGTTGCACTAAGGCCGGTTCATATCCTGCCGCGACAATTTGGGGAATCGATTCATGATTGTGAATCAGGCGATCGAGAATATCATCCAGAATGTCATAAGGCGGCAGGGAATCTTGGTCAATTTGTCCCGGTTTGAGTTCGGCACTCGGGGGTTTACTCAGGACACTTTCAGGAATAATAATTTTCCCCGGTTCTCGGGAATTGAGCCATTGGCAAATGGCATAAACTTGAGTTTTCGGCACATCAGAAATAGCGGCTAATCCCCCATTCATATCCCCATACAAGGTACAATATCCCACAGCCATTTCTGATTTATTCCCAGTAGAAATGAGCAGATATCCAAATTTATTGGAGATTGCCATTAATAAATTCCCGCGAATCCGCGCTTGCAGATTTTCTTCAGTGACATCCCGGGGAGAGTCGGCAAACAAATCTTCCAGGGTCTTGTCATACCCTGCCATTAAATTCTCGATGGGAAGGGAGTAGGTTTTTATGCCGAGGTTTTCGGCGAGTTCCTGTGCATCAATAACGGATTGTTGGGAGGTATGGGGGGAAGACATGAGGACGCCGAGAACATTGGAGGGTCCGATCGCCTCACTAGCGATCGCCGCCACTAGGGACGAGTCAATCCCCCCACTTAACCCAATCACCACTTTAGAAAATCCACATTTGCGGGTATAGTCTCGCACTCCCAACACCAAGGCGGACCAGATTTCTTCGGCTTGACTCAGGGGTTTTGCGGGGGATGGGGTGACAGGTTCAGAGGCGATCGCCCCACTGTTGAAGGAAAGCGGACGTAAATCTCGGCTGTTTTCATCTAACTCCACCGCCACTAAATCCGCTTGAAATCCCGCAGCGAGGGCCACCCGTTCTCCCACTCCATTGAAGGCAATGCTATATCCATCAAAAATCAAGTCATCATTGCCCCCGACTTGATTAGCATAGATAATTGGTTTGTGATATCGGACGGCGATATGATTGAGCATGGCTTCTCGGAGTTTTTGTTTCCCCATACTGTAGGGAGAGGCGGATAAATTAATAATGATATCCGCTCCTTCTTCGACTAAATTGGCAATGGGATTAGTGGGGTATTGCCGTTTTCCCCAAAATTCTTCATCATTCCATAAGTCTTCGCAAATCGTTACCCCGATGCGGATGGGGGGAGAAACCTCGGGATTGGCGGGAATGCCGAATTCTCCTAAATTAAAATAATTACTGACATAGGAGGGTTCAAAATAGCGATTTTCATCAAATACATCGTAGGTCGGCAATAGGCGTTTGTGGAAATAGTGTTGAATTTTGCCCTTGAAAAGTAAGGCGATACTATTATATAAGGATTTGCCTCCGGTGGTATGGGCGAGGGTATGGGTTTCCACGGTTCCCACCAAGACAGCGACTGCCGGAGGTAATTCTTGGGCCAGTTGTTGTAATTGCGCGGACATCGCCTGGATAAAACTCGGACGCAAGAGCAAATCCCGAGGGGGATAACCGCACAAAGAGAGTTCTGGAGTCAGCATCAGGTCAATTCCCTGGGTGGCAGCTTGGGTGGCAGCTTCCAGAATCTGTTGGGAATTGCCTTGGAGATCTCCAATGGTGGGATTGAGTTGGGCGATCGCAATTTTCATAAGATTGAGTAACCAATTGGGGAATAAACGGGTAAAATTTAAAATTATTTCAAGTGAGAAAAATGAGCCTAAAAAACGACTTCTTCCTCTTCTCCTCCCATCTTCTCCCCCTTCCCTCTGAGGGAAGGGGGTTGGGGGGTTAGGTCAATGTGGGCGATCCAGCAAACAAACATGATATTAAAACTCTCCTTAAATAAACACTAAGGGTTTATCTTTCAACGGCGCAAATGCCTCGGCATCAAAGCGGTAGAGGGCTGCTGGCCGCCCTGCGCCGCGAGACACTTTCATTTTTGTATCCGATAAAAAGCCCAGTTTGAGAATTTTGGCCCGAAAATTAGAATAATCGGAGAAATTTTCTCCTAAAACGGTTGCATAGAGTTGATACAGTTCACTTAAGGTAAATAATTCCGGCAGCACATCAAAGGCGATCGGGCTGTATTCCAGTTTGTTTCGCAGGCGGCGATGACCATATTCAACCATGCAATTGTGATCGAAAGCCAGATGCGGCACTTCATCCAGGGGATACCAGGCAATCCCCCGGACTCCAGTGCCCATCAGTTGAGCTTCTTCAAACCGGACTAAGGCAAAATAGCTCACGGACAGATAGCGCAAGGGTTGAGAGTCGGAAAGTTCCCGGGGGTCGCGTCCGGGTCCGGCAAAGGTGTATAGTTGCTCTAGGTAGAGATTTTGGACTTGGATTTTTTCGGATAAAATGCGATAGGCCGCATCCTCCAGGGATTCACCGTGACGAACTAAAGTACCGGGTAAACTCCATTGTCCGAGAAAGGGGTCACTTTCGCGCATGACGAGGAGAACCAGCAAGCGATTTTGTGCGGGATCGACAGAGAAGATTGCATTATCGACTCCCACTTTAAAGTTGAGTGGAAGGCCCAAAGACGCTGCCATTGGTTTAGCTCACATCCTGATAGGCGTATAAGTTTTCCCGTTGGATATAACGGGCCACTGGGGGGGTGAGGACTTGTGAGGTTTGGGTTTGACGATAGGCGGTAGAGGAAACATCGGGAAGATGCAAGTCGGCGATCGCCACCGATGCACCCAGTTCCCGGAGTCGGTCTAGTTCCGGTTCGTGAATGGGGTTTCCGGGTCGCGGGACAACCAGCAGATTGACTAGACAGAGCAATTCCTCCACCTGATACCACCGAGGCAACTGGGGAATTAAGTCTGACCCAATTACCAGATACAGTTCAGCCTCGGGCCATTTTTGGCGGGCAATTCGCACCGTTTCTAAGGTCCGGGGTTGGCTGAGTTCCGCATCAAAGTAGAGATTATCCCGAGGATTCTCCGGGTCTTCCATCAGCAACTGCAACATCTGCGATCGATGGGACAGGGGGGTTTGATGAGACTTAAAGGGATTATCCGACGCCCAAATTGCCACGGCATCAAACTCTTGAGACAGCCAACTGACTATCTCTTCATGGGCTTTGGTCGGGGGGTCGGCACTGGTACCAAAGAGTGCAAGGGTAATCATCTTTCAATGAGGGGGTGAGAACGACAAAATCTATCAATGCTAGAGTGCTGAGTTTCCAAGTCATCCGGGGGATGAATCATACCCAATCCGGTTGTCTCAAGTCTATATTTCTCTTTAGCCTGCGGAGGCAGGCTTCGTCTTGTGAGCCTCCACCCTTGAGGGTGTGGGTTTTTTATCCCAACCGAATTCCCTATCACTCACCACTCCCGGAGGAAAACAGAAATTGAGGATCAAGACAAAACTCGCCGATGGTGCACCCGGACTGGTGAAAATAGTCAGAGTTTGAAAAAAAGGCTCACATTTTATAATTCTGTAAGGTTTCTGCGGTCAGGGTTTGTAAGGCAGTCGAAATCTCTACCGATGCACCACTGGGTCGATTGATCCGGCGAAGTTCTGGGGGAAGAGACGCCACGGAATGTCTAGTTCTTTCGGCGATCGCCTCTAACATTTCCGGAGGATGAACCCGCTGTCCCTCTTTGAAAAATAGCTGCATCATTGGCACTTCACCAGGTTGAATGGCCTCACTGACCAATCCCAGGCGATCGCCCACAATCTGTCCATCCTCATAGCGTCGGAAAATCTGCTTCCGTCCGGGATAGCTGACTTTGCCGCTAGAATTTTTCATCACCGGCACCCCATCAATCTCTACAATTTTATAAACCCCATTTACCGGAACACCTGTAACTAACTTAGTCCCGATGCCAAAGCCATCAATGGGACAACCCGAGGCTTTCAAGTCGGCAATTTTCCACTCATCCAAATCCCCACTCACAAAAATGGGGACATCGGGAAGCAGTTCTTGCACCTGTTTGGACAATTGGATTAAATCCCCGGAATCCAGGCGCACTCCTCCGACTTCCATTTCTCCGGCTTGGAGGCGATCGGCGATTTTCCGGGCCGCTTCAATCGGATCATAAGTATCAATGAGTAAGGGAGAACCGGGAAAATAATGCTGAAACGCTCGAAACGCCTGCATCTCACTCCCTTCTGTCGCCGAGAGGGCCATCACCAGAGCGTGAGCCATCGTTCCCGAAGGTTTCCGACCTAATTTAAGTGCGGCCAACACATTCGAGGTGGCATCCATTCCGGCTGCTAAAGCAGCACGGGCGGCCCACAGGGAGGCTTGAGGACTAAAGGCTCGTCGGGTACCAAACTCCAAAATGGAGGCTTCGGGACCGGCGACATCGCGAATGCGCGCCGATCGCGTCGCGACAAGGGTCTGATAATTAATCGTATTCAGTAAATAGGTTTCGACGATTTGAGCTTGCCACAGGGGGGCCTCCACCCGCAGCAACGGTTCATTGGCAAAGACTGCCGTTCCTTCGGGAACCGCCCACACATTACCCTCAAACCGGGCATCGGCCAGGAGGGACCAAAACTTATCAGAAGCCCTGGAAAAAATTCCGGTGGCTTGCAAACTGGCTATCTGGACCTCGGTGAACCGGAATTGCTCTAGGTACTCAAAGACTTGAGCTAACCCCATTGCAATTAAATAACCGAAGCCTTCGGGAAGTTTACGAACAAACAGCTCAAAGCTGGCGGTTCTGCCGTCGAGACCTTCCCCGGTGTAACAGGCGGCCATTGTCAATTGATAGAGATCGGTTAACAGACTATAGTCTTCTGGGACAACAGTCAGTTCTGATCCGTCTTTACCCGCTTGGGAAGGGGGTTGCGGATTGAGATCGTTGGGTTCAGTGGCAGTTGCCATGTGCCAGCTTCCTTGCTGAGAGGGGTTGGTTTAATTATAGTGGCATTTACCAAAATCTGTCACCGGATCCGGATAAAAATCCCAGGAGATGGGGACCATCGCCCCCATCTCCTGGGATTTTCGGCAATTTTTCCAACCAGGGTTATAGTGGAATTCATTAAAAATCTCGGGTCTCATCGTTTTCCCGAGGGCATTTCTCTGGGCGACCTTGAAAGAAACAGACCAAATTAACAACAAATATGCTATAATTTTCTAGGGATTTATGCTGAGTTAAAATCGTAACAAATTGTAAACCCATCCTAGCGCCCCATTCCGGTTAATCCCTGGATTCAAGTATTGCGAACTAATAAGTTATCCTAAAAATTATTGCAAAATTGACCGCTCCCTGGGGAACTCAGGTAAAGTAAAAAGTAACGAGGTCTAGGGATTGCGATCGCTGACTCGGTTAACCTAAATGAACCTAATGAGGAGTTTTATCATGAACCTTTCAAAAACCATTGGTGACTTTTTCCAATACGTTTCAGAAGCAGCCGCTCGAATCTTTGGACCCAACGATGATAAATATCCGGAAACCGGGGTTCAACCCTTTGACGGCGACCCCAACCGAGGAGAAGAATGGTCCTAGATTGTAGTTAGGACAGGAGTGTAACAAAACCTGAGTGTTGAAATTAGTTGAAATACCTAAAAAGAACCCCATCCCTACCCTATCCTTCCGATGGGGTTCTTTTTATGGAGAATTTGACACAACACCTCCCCAGTTCAGGTGAAATTTCCAGGGACAACCTTTACAAAATTTGATGCAAGAAAAAGCAGAACGCCGCACTCCCAATGGGAACCGTGAGATTATCAATTCCCAGTTTAGAAAACGCTTCTAAGACGGTTGCCACCCCAGCCACCCCAAGAGCAATCAACCCAATATTCCAGAGATTTCCCTCGACAAGGGCTAAGATAGAAGCGGTGACCAGGAAACTCACCAGAGCCATTGTCGCCGACCCTTCCCAACTCTTCTTTTCTCCCCAAAGTTGATAGGGATGCTGACCAAACCGCTGACCGATTAAAGCGGCTAAACCATCTCCATAAGTCATGATTAAAATTCCGATGGCGGCATATTGGGGAAGTTCTAACGGCCAAAACCAGGCCACCAAAATGCCGATACTAATGGCATAGAAAAATGTTCCTAAACTTTGGCGTCCGACACTATTAATTCCCGGGAGAATGGGAAATTGGTAAGAAATTAGGGCAATCGTCCCGGCTATAATAGAAGCTGCGATCGCCACCCAACCGGGAATCTGTAGCCACCATGCCAACAAAATCACATTGCCGGTGCCAATATGAACGACCTTGCGAACCACTTCGGAATCAGTTTGGGTAAAACGATGCAACCCTTCAGCAAAAATCAGGAGCAACCCCAACCACAACCCAACGGCTGCTACTTGTAACCCCAGGGGTAAAATGGATTCTAATGGGAATAGGGAAGTCAACACAGAATTTAAGGAGTAAAACAGCTTAAAGGTTTCTATGAGTGTAGGGGATTGAGGCCATCGGGCGATCGGCAATCTCTAAAAAATTTAGGACTTCCCTAATCTCGGGAAGTCCCAGAACGAGTCAAAATAAATAAACCCTGGCAATTCTCTATTGGATTAAGTTATGAAATGGCTGATGATTCGGTTAATTCGAGGATATCGACTGTTAATTTCTCCCTTATTTCCGCCCACTTGTCGATTTCATCCGACTTGTTCCCAATATGCAATCGAGGCGATCGACCGTTTTGGACCTAGGCGCGGGGGATGGATGGCATTCCGTCGGGTGTTGCGCTGTCATCCGTTACATCCGGGAGGATATGACCCTGTACCGGAGGTGCCTGAAAAAAACACTGAATCGATGGGAGTGGAAAAATAAGGCGATTGCAAAATATAAATCATCCCACCGTTCAACTGAAAGGAAGGTATCTGTAGGGGCTACTCCGTCTGATCCGTCACAACGACTGAAGTCGGGACGTTGAACGGGGAGATGGGTTTTGGGTTGGTGAATTGTGGCGAAGGACTGAAGATAACGACTGAAGTCGGGACGTTGAACGGGGGAAGTGGTTTGGGGTGGGTGAATTGTGGCGAAGGACTGAAGATAACGACTGAAGTCGGGACGTTGAACGGGGGAAGTGATTTTGGGTTGGTGAATTGTTGCGAACGACTGGGGATAACGACTGAAGTCGGGACGTTGAACATCGGAAGAGAATTTGATTAATCCATCATGCGGAGTCTGCCGCGTTTAGTGCTGTAGATTAGGCGATTGATAATATCCTGATGCTCCTCAGTCAGGGAGTTGCGTAAGATTGCCATCCGTAGACGATAGCGATCGCTCTTTGTCATTTGGCCCGAGAACAAGATATCACCAAATAATTCTTCCAGGGGTTTGGGGTGCTTGCTATCGAAAATTTTCATAAGGGTTAAAGAGATTTCGTAAATAAGTCTTTCAATTCTGGCGGCAAGGGGGGGATTTGGGTGCGATCGCATTCATGACTACCCTGCGATCGAGATCATCCTTGACTCTGATTATCATCACTGACAAAAAAGTTTCCGGCAGTTGCGCCTCAAAGCTATCCCGCCATACCGCATTTTTGACTAAATTTACAAAATTGTAATAATTATTAATGTAAAACATCCAGAAAAAAAGCCCAATCTGGAGAGTAAGATTGGGCTATCAAATCAACTATTTTACTGAAAACTTATACATCGTAAATCCGAGCTTCAGAAGCACCTGGATGCTCTAAACAGTAGCGTTCAAAAGCCGATTTTGGTTCTTGGGTTCTTCTGTGGGCTGCGATGCTGAGGAGTTCCTCGACAATATCCCATGCTACTGCGCTTTCGGGAGATTCAATGCCTTTTTCTGCTGCGATCGCCCTGGCTTCATCCCGTGCCATATCAATGCGTAGGCTCAGGGGAATGGAGTGGCCTTGATTTTCTTGGGAATTTGCCCCATAATTCCGGGTATTTGCGAGCCTTTGGGTTCTAGTTAAAACTTGAGCCATGATGGATTACCTCATCCAAAAATTAATAGGTTTCTCAAGCACCCGACTCTAGTCGATTCCTTCGAGAAAACCTCATACTTGTATTGTAGCTTGACCACCCGACCTTGGGGGTGTAAATAACCGTAACACTTTATTGCAAAAGGTTTCACTCCCATCAATACCACGCCCTGAAAGCCTTTTCCGGGGACTGCACTTGATTTATCATTCCAAAACATTAGACTTCTTGCAGAATTGTCTTAAGCCCCCCTTGGGAAGGGGGGTTGGGGGGATCAATCCGAATTTTTGTAAGAGGTTTATTAAAATAGATTAAAATAGATCATCCAATGTAAAGAACCGTTGCTTTTATGACTGTGGCTGACTCCGCTCAAACTCCAAAACGCGCCAATCCATTTTTGTCCCTCAACCTGGAAACTGCCCTGGAATCCTTGGGGGAAGACTACTACGATATCGTTCCGGCTGCTGAATTTCCCCAGCAGATTCTCCGGTTTCGGAATGACGAATTATTACAAAAATTAGGATTAGAACCCTCCACCGTAACCGATGAAGATTTTATCGAAGCTTTTGGTTATTTTCAGGGCGTTCGACCATTTTTAGCCCTGCGCTATCATGGTTATCAATTTGGCGAATATAATCCCAATTTAGGGGATGGCCGGGGCTTTGTCTACGCACAAGTCCGGGGGACCGATGGCAAACTCTACGACTTCGGCACCAAAGGCAGTGGCAGAACCCCTTATTCCCGTCATGCCGATGGACGGTTAACCCTCAAAGGCGGAGTCAGAGAAGTTTTAGCTGCCGAAATGTTGCATCGGATGGGAGTTAGAACCTCTCGCTGTTTCAGTTTAGTTGAAACCGGCGAACAATTGTGGCGAGGAGACGAACCTTCTCCGACGCGATCATCGGTGATGATCCGCTTTAGTGAATCTCATATTCGATTTGGCACTTTTGAACGGTTGCACTATTTAGGACGAAAAGATTTAATCGAAAAACTCTTAGATTGGGTAATCGCCCATTATTATCCTCATCTCAATGATACTCTACCGCCCTTGACCTCCGAGGGTACGGGAAACCCAAAAGAAAAATACGCCCGATTTTATCAAGAACTGGTGCAACGGGTGGCTACCTTGACGGCACAATGGATGGCAGCCGGATTTTGTCATGCGGTGTTAAATACGGATAATATGTCCATCACCGGGGAAAGTTTCGATTATGGACCTTTTGCCTTTATTCCCACTTACAACTTAAAATTTACCGCTGCCTACTTTGATTATTATGGTCGCTACAGTTACGGGAATCAACCGGCAATCTGTCGTTGGAATCTGCAAATGTTGCAAGTGCCGTTAAAGGCGGTGATTAATGAGGCTGACATGGAAGCCGCATTAGAGGAATATTATGACCATTATAACCGAGAATATCGCCAACTGATGCTGAGTAAGTTGGGATTTGGGGCAGAAATGCCGGAAGAGGCAGGAACGGAGTTGGTGCAATTAACTCTGCAACTTTTGGCTGAGTCTCAGGTGGAGTATCCGGAGTTCTTTTGGCAACTCAGACAGCAGTTTTCTCCGGAGTGGCGGGAAAACTGTGACTGCATTTTTGGCCCGATGGAAACCGATTCCGAACTGTTCGCCTCTTGGCAACGAGCCTATTTTCATTTATTGCAGTTTGTGGGAACAGCAGATTTAGAGGGAATGCGAGAACGGATGGCAAAATATAATCCGCAAACGGTGATACTCCGCCCCAAAATTGAGGCGGTGTGGGAACCGATCGCCCAGGAAGATAATTGGCAGCCGTTTTATGAGTTGTTGGACCAAATTAAAAGGGATTAGAACTCTATAGCGGTTCCCAGACTTGTGGGGTACAGATATTTATAGGAGTGCGTTGGCGAAGCCTGTGC
>NZ_JAMXOT010000101.1 GCF_024220515.1 Oscillatoria sp. HE19RPO | reverse complement strand
GTGACTGTTTGGGCCACATTCCAGTTAGCATTGGTGAAAGTTAAACTGTTTTTATCTACCGTCCCTTCAGCGGTGTTACTGCTAGTTAATGGGATAGTTACATCTGCCGTCGGTTGAGTATTTAAAACGACTGTAAAATTGGCAGTTCCTCCGGCTTCCGTTGTGGTTAAACCCGTGGTGGGTGTGACTGTGATTCCCGCAGTATCATTGTCAGTAATCGTCACACTTTGATTAGTAGTAGTTCCTAATGCTATTCCTGTTGATGGGTTGCTAATTGTTAAAGTAGCTGTTTCATCACCTTCGACAAGATTATCATCATTAACTGTAATGGTTACTTGTCCCGTACTACTCCCATCTGGGATAGTTATTTGAGTGGGAATAGCACCAGTAAAATCAGCCGCACTCGCAGTACCCGTTAAGGCTAAATCAATGGTTTGAGCGCCGACGACATTACCTTCGGCAGTAGCGGTAAAGGTAATAGCTGTTGTCCCGGCTTCACTGGCAGTAGTTGTGCTGGCAGTCAGGTTAACTTTCGGTACGGGAATGGTAATATTAAAGGTCGCTATGTCGGAAAGGTCAACACCACTATTGGCTGTGCCGCCGTTATCTTGCAGTTGCACAGTTACGGTAGCAGTACCAGGTTTACCGCTAGGAGTGTAGGTAAGTGTGCCATCGGTTGCTACACTTGGTTGAGTGGTAAATAAGGTGCTGTCGGTGTTAGTAACGGTGTAGTTGCTAACAGTTTGAGTTGATTCATTGGCGGGGCCGAAAGTCACACTATTTACCCAGTTACTAACTGTTTGAACTGTGTTTGTCCAAGCTGTTAGGATTTGGTCGCCAGCGTTACTAAAACTGGGTTTGTCATTGACTGGGTTAACGGTAATAGTAAAGTTTTGTACTGTGGAAGTATCAACACCCCCGTTAGCAGTACCGCCGTTATCTTGAACTGCAACATCAAAGGTGGAAGTACCATTAGCATCAGCCGCAGGAGTGTAGGTGAGTTGACCGTTGGCATCTATCGCTGGAGCCACCGCAAATAAGCCAGGAGTCCCGATATTACTAACGGTATATGTGGCCGTTTGTGTGGCTTCATCCGCACCCCCTCCTGGGCTGAAGGTTGCCCAACCCGCTACGGTTTGCACTCCTGCGTCTTCATTAACTGCCGTTGGGTTGGTAGCGGTGAAGTTGGGAATGTCGTTGACGGCGGTAACGGTGATGTCTGCGGTGTCGGTGGCGGTGCTAAAGGCATAAAAGCCGCCGTTGTTAGTGGTGTCAGCGGTGCTGCCATTTGTGCCAGTCATTTGATCCCAGGCGCGGAAGGTAATGCCGTTGGTGACAGTGCCGTTGTAGTCGGCAGTTGGTTGGAAGTAAATGCGGGTATTGGCATCGGCTGCGAGTAGGCGAGCATTGGTAGCGGATACTGTACCCAAGGCAGTCCAAGTAGTACCGCCATCTATGGTGTAAAACCAACTGCCGTTTGTGGTGTCGGCGGCGGTGATGGCTACGCCTGCTACTGCGCCTGGGTCGGGGTCGGTGATGTTTGTACCGATCGCTGCAATGGATGAGATGAGGTTGCCGACTGCGCCAGTGGGTGCAACTGCATCTTCTAGGATGGTGCTGAGGGTGAGGACGGTATCGGCAAGGACGGGGGCGGTATTAATGCTGCCGTAAACATCGTTATTGTCTTGGTTAACTCCTTGACCGTTGGCGGGCGCTATAGCACCGGGAGTGCCAGCTTGGTTGGCGGCGGTGTTGCCGGTGAAGGTTGCTCCTAATGACCTGACCAAGGGTAGAGTGGTTGGCATTTGAAGGTTGTTGCCATTGGTATTGGTGAGAGACTGCATGGCGAAAATTGCCCCACCTTTGCCTTGACCAGAGTTGCCACCCGTGCCGCCGGTG
Source organism: Oscillatoria sp. HE19RPO (assembly GCF_024220515.1). Lineage (GTDB taxonomy): Bacteria > Cyanobacteriota > Cyanobacteriia > Cyanobacteriales > Laspinemataceae > Laspinema. The sequence continues at coordinate 9,012 of NZ_JAMXOT010000101.1, read as the reverse complement.
GCTGTGTTGTTATTGAAAGTGCTATTGGTTAAGGTCAAAGAGCCTTCTCGGATAAAAATACCACCGCCAAAGCCTGCGCCACCGCCGCCGGTGCCGCCGCCACTTGCACCACCGCCAAAGCCGGGAGCTTGCCCACCGAAGCCGCCGCCACCGCCGCCACCGCCGTAGCCGCCCAGACCGCCAAACGTGTTCCACCCGCCGCCGCCACCGCCACCAAAGCCACCGTTGCCTGCATTTACAGTGTTGTAGGCACCGCCACCGCCGCCACCAAAGCCACCACTGCCACCATTGGCACCACCGCCGCCGCCGCCTGTCCCATTGCTTATTGGTGGATTGCCAGAGGGACCTCCTGCACCACCAAATGCCCCGCCGCTACCGCCAGCACCAACAAAGACGCTGCTGCCATTGCCACCGAAGCCGCCGCCACCCCCAGCATAGCCGCCACCGCCGTTGCCACCCATACCGCCGCCACCGCCGCCGCCGAAATTGCCGATACCATTCCCACCGATCGCCTGATTGTCGGAGAAGGTCACATTATTCAGGCTCACCGTACCGTCATAGATAAAGAGTCCGCCCCCCATACCAGCACCACCGCCGCCACGAGCGGACCCATTTCCACCTTGGGCGCGGCCTCCAGCTATAGTCATGTTGGAGAAACTAACGGTTCCAGACTTCACAACGAAGGGACGAATATCACCCGCATCATTGGTGCCGCTATTATTAACATCCCCGCTGACGGTAAAACCGCCACCGATCAAGGCGATATTGCTGTCAATTAGAACTTGGGGAACTCCCGTAAATTGGACATTTGTGGTGAGGGTAATCGTGTCATCCCCGGCTGCGGCGTTCGCATCTAAAATTGCTTTACTTAATGTGCCTGCTACAGTGCCAGTGCCATCATCTGCTGCTACGGTGACATCAAAGTTAGCTAGTGTATATTCATAATCTTTCATCGCCTCCCGATTAAAGGGTACGGCGGTTTCTATTTTGCCCGTTGCTATTTCTAAATCCCAGTCACCATCTTGGGCTTGATTTCCCGTCAAGTCGTTAGATGCTGCTACATCTGCCCCGGTGAGTTCGCTCAATCGTTTGACAAAATTCTGGCCAGTTTCTCCGGCGGCTACATCGCATCCATATAATAGGATGTCGCCATTTTCAGTTAGGGCATTTCCCCACTGTTTTAGCTGAGTATTAAAATTTTCTATGTCATTCCCATTCAGTACATCTGCACCCAGTTTTAAACTGCCTTCGCTACCGTGAGAAAGTATCTGTACAGATTCAATATTTTTTTGATTAGCTAAGGCATTAGTAATTTGTTCGATGCCGCTCAAATTTTCATTTTAAATGAAAATTTGAGCGGCATCGGCGTTGTTAATTAGGCTTTGATAGTCTTCTACTGAGGAGTCCACGAAAATTATTTGGTTGGTCATTGTAGTAGATTACCCGTTGATTTTTACTTAGTGTTGTCAATGTTACAGTCACCGTCAAGGTTTGACGGTTTATTTGGCTTTTGCTACGATCGCACTGGCGCGGCTATTTGTAGTCTCTGTCCAAAAAGATAAGCCATTAAATCGCTCAAACAAGTCGGGGGGTAAAATCGTTGTTCTCGGTTTAAACTCAACTTGAGAACGCACTTGATGTAACCCTTTTGTTTGCAGTTTATTATCAAAATCCGGCTCTTGATATTCAACATGATTAAAATCATGCTCAAAAGGCTCTTCACCCAGAAATTGATAAATCAACGACATCGTTTTCTCCGGCCCTTTGGTTAATAAATCGTAATCAACCAATAGGAGAGATGCACTCTGTTCGCTGTAAAATGCTTCCTTGAGGGCGTTATAAGCATAACCCACTAAACGCGAACCTTGACTTAATGCCTCGGTGCGACTGTAGACTGTAGCCCGTTCTGCTGGATTATTAAATAATCTGGAAACATCAAAGGCGTTGCGCCGAATTAGTAGCTCAAGGCTATCCATAATCCAGGCAATGTTTCTGACACAGCAGATGACTTTGGCTTCGGGAAATAGTTCTAGAATTAATGGCAATTTGCTGCACCATAGGCGATTGGTATCGAAGATTACTTCTGGGTCAGCTTGCGGGTGATAATAGGCCGAAAAGATGCTCAAAATCAGCGCCCGTTTTTGTTCGAGGGAAATAAATATGGAAAACTCATTATTTTCACTCATGGCTTCCAACATTCGCTCCACTAAACCTCCGACTGGGGAAGTCATGGCGCTGTGGAAGCGGGGATTTTGCCGCAGTAAGGCGGCGAGTAAGGTAGAACCCGATCTCGGTAATCCTGAGATGAAATGAATTTTTTGGAGCATTCTGCTTGGTTGACGCACTCCCTGGGGATAAAAACGATTTGTTCGCGTCGGGATTGGATAAAATCACTTAAATACTAAGGACTATATCGCTTTCAGAGCGGGAATCAGAAGGTTTAGGGAGGGCTACAGTGCTTTGGGTATGGGCTGTTTGATGGTGTTTGCTCATATCTAAATAGCCGTTGATACATATTTTATGTCCTCTGAATCATACTCGTTCAATTTATGCGTGTCAATACTCGCCCGGGTTTCTTAGTCAAAACTTTACGAAAGTTAAAATTTTTTGTGAAGGAGCTCTTATTCACCCCACATTCCGCATAAGTAAAAATATTTATTCAGAATGTCTCCGCAGGTTTTTTGGCTGAAGCAACCATTTTCAAAAAATGGCTACAAACCTTGAACTATAATATTTTCAGCTATTTTCTGTAGAATGGGATCTATAACTCCCTCCATCGGAGCCAGCACTCAAAAAGGGCAGTTTTTATTGAGAATATTCTCAATAAGCCCAAAAACTCCGGTTACAGTAAGGACCATCGTTCCCATAGATTTTCTATAAAATCGCTGGAACCCTTTATGGGCAAAGGTTTTAAAAAAATAAAAACTCAGCAATTAAACCTGCGGAATGTGGGTTCACAATATAGCAGTCCTTGCGTGCCGTTGTAGAATGGACGTCGGCGGCCCCCAACCGTCGGCGGCCCAGAACGGGAGAGGGGATGGGGGTGAGGTACAAATCATTTAGGATTGCTATAGGTAATGTTTTGGAAATTTTGGAGATGTCTAGTAAGCAATTGTGCAGAATAAATTGCACAGTCAATATGTTAACGAGTGCGGGCGTCTTGAGAGCTACCTAACACTAGCGGGCGAGACGCCCGCACTCCTTATGTGCAATTATTTACACTCATCTACTTAATGTGCAATTATTTACACTCATCTACTTATAGCGGTTCTCATGAATATACGGTACAGCGATGGCGGCCCCAAACCGACAAGACCTAAAGGGGGCCGCCTTATGCTTTTAGAGAATACCTCATGAGTCCACCGAACCGTTATAGGTAAATACACTCTATATCCCGACCCTGACTTCGACCGAATCGGGGCGCAGAGAAGGGGGTCGGATGGATCCGTTGCCCCGATGGAATGCCCAGGGGTGGAAAATCTAGGAAAAATGGTGGGTGATAGCTGGTATTCGAGGTGGGCTTGAACCGGGTGGGGTTAGGATGGGTAGATATATTCTGGACTGACGCAATCTTTAATATTAAATCCTAAATGGAGAGGCGATTCGCGAATCGCCGCTACATTTAGGGTGAATTCTCAAAATCTGTGTAAGTCCTGATATTGTGCCAAGGATGAGGTTATGATGCCACGGAATGAGGGCATCCACAACAAAAAACAGTCACGATCGCCTCGTGACTGTCTCGGATGAACCCGTTAGTAAGGGCGATCGCCCTTACTGAGTGACTCAATCGGGTTTAACCGGCGATTAAGCGGCTTTTTTCATTTGTTCGGTGACAAAATCCCAGTTGATTAAGCTGCTGATGAAGGTTTCAATGTAATCCGGACGCTTGTTTTGGTAGTCCAGGTAATAGGCGTGTTCCCAAACATCAATGGTCAACAGGGGAGTCATTCCCATTGCGATCGGGTTTTCGGCATTGCTGGTTTTGGCAACCTTCAGGGTGCCTTTATCCAATACTAACCAGGCCCAACCGCTACCAAATTGGGTGGCCGCCGCAGAGGCGAATTCTTCTTTAAATTTATCGAAACTGCCAAAGTCAGCCGCAATCTTGTCGGCGAGTGCCCCACTGGGTTTGCCACCGCCACCGGGTTTGATGCAGTTCCAGTAGAAGGTGTGGTTCCAAGCTTGGGCGGCATTGTTGAAGAGTCCCGATTTAGAGGCGTCATTGTAGGTGGCTTTGATCACCTCTTCAATGGATTTGCTCTCCATGTCGGTGCCTTTCACCATGTCATTGTAATTGCTGACGTACTTGGCATGGTGTTTGTCGTGATGGAACTCCAGGGTGCTCTTGGACACATGGGGCTCAAGGGCAGTGTAGTCAAACGGCAAGGGGGGAAGTTCGTAAGTCATGTTTTATCCTCTCTCGAAGTGTTCTTAAGGGTTGCGCTGGATCGCGCTTTTTGTCGGCAGGCGTTAACAGCACACCACCAGCTACCTATTCCAGTATCTGGGGCAATGCCACTGTGGGTCCGCTTAGGCTCAGGTTAGCCGGAAGGCGATCGCCACATTACGATAGGATTTTATATCAAAAGTCGGCCCCGATCCAACTCCCCGATAAAAATCTACCGGAAGAGGGAGAAAACTGGATCCATTCTGCCTCCCCAGAGCACTCCCTACCTCCGGTCCCCTCCCCTTGCCAAGAGCACTCCCTACCTCCGGTCCCCTCCCCTTGGCAAGGGGAGGGGACCGGAGTTGGAGAGGGGTTTAATAATAACTCCCAGTTTTCCGATAATGAACCGCTGTCACCGCTTCGGTATCCAGCACTTTGCCATTTTCTACCGTGGCATAAACCACCCAATGGTCTCCACATTCTATGCGGTTTTGCACCACACATTCCAGATAAGCCAGTCCATCTTTTAAAATCGGACAACCGTTCGCCGCCTCAATGGTTTCTAACCCCTCAAATCGGTCTTCCCCGGGAGCAAATCGCTTCATGAAATGCTTGCGTAATTGTTTGCCTTCTGCTAAAATATTTAGCACAAATTTATCCCCGGTATGGGTGAGAGATTCCAATGCCCGGTCTTTGGCGACGGCAACGGTTAAACCGGGAGGATTAAATGAAGCTTGGGAAACCCAGGAGGCTAACATTCCACTAATCACATCCCCGCGTTTGGCGGAAACAACGCATAAAGACCCGACAATTCGACCGACGGCTTGGGCAGTGCGATCGCTGGCTGCACCTGTGGTCAAGGAAGATTTTGCCGTCCGTCGTTTCTGCGATCGCTTCAAATTTTGAGCAAAATCAAGGGCTGCTTCTTCACAGGCTTGCAAGGTCACATCCGTGGGTTTAAACTTCACCCGAATCGGGTCAAATCCAAACTGATACCCCGCATCGGTTAGCTTACTTTCCAACAGGTCGATCGCTTCTCCACTCCACCCAAATGACCCAAATACTCCGGCCAATTTACTGGTGGATACGGTTTTCAAAATAATCCCCAAAGCGGTTTGAATTTGGGTCGGCGCATGACCTCCCAGGGTGGGAGACCCAATAATAAATCCATCGCATTTTTCCACAGCCGCCTGAATTTCCGACGGTTCAGCTTGTTCACAATTCAGAAATTCCACCGCTATTCCCGCTTTGGTTAACCCTCGGGCGATCGCCTGTCCTACAATGGCCGTATTCCCATAAGCTGAAGCATAAACTAACGCCACCGTCAAATCCTGAGACTTCTGTACATTACTCCAGGACCGATACAATTCCGTCAGTTCTTTCTTCCCATACATCACCAACGGTCCATGACCCGTGGCATACAATTTCACCTCGGGTAATTCGGCTATTTTATCCAACGCCGAGAGTACCTGTTTCGCCTGGGGTGCGTGTAAGCAATCATAATAAAACCGGCGGTCTTCACTATAAATTGCCCACCCTTCATCAAAAATTTGGTCTCCGCAAACATGAGCCCCAAAGAATTTATCGGTAAACAGAATTTTGGTTTTGGGGTCGTAAGTTAACAGTTCATCGGGCCATTTGGGAGTGGGAGTGGCAATCAATTGTAACTGATGTCCTTGCCCTAAATCTAAAGTATCTTCCCCCCGGACGACCACAATGTTTAAGTCTTCGGTTTCAAAGAATTGGCGCATGGCGATCGCCCCGGGATTGGTACAAACAAATTGCACTTGCGGCGCTAAACTCAATAGCGCTTTAATCGTCTCCCCGCGATTGGCATTAAAATGTCCTAGGATGACATAATCAATCTGGGAGAGGTCAATTCGGGACTGCAAGGAGTCTAAATAATTTTTAGTAAAAGATTCCCCGGGTGGGTCGATGATTGCAGTTTTATCCCCTTGAATTAAAAAAGAGTTGGCGGTGGTTCCTTTGGCTAGGGAATATTCCACCTCGAATTTGAGGCGGTCCCAAGTGCGCGATCGCATCACTCGGGTCTCTTCGGCAATCAGGACCACCTGAACATCACGTTGTTTAGTTGTTGTTTCTATCATCGGTGAGGAATGCGCTAAGACAGTTTACTTAAAACAATTACAATCATCCCTCATTATCTAACCCTTGTGCAGATATGAGGAATAAATTCGCTTTCCTTGCTCATTCCCCAGGAGAAGGTGTCGCTACAGGAGTGCTGAGAAACCGGGTTTCTTCATCCAATCTCTGTCCCTGAACCGTAAATTCTTGACAGAAACCCGGTTTCTAGTCCCCTGAATCTCATCCCGCAATCCTCCAGGGAAAAATGAGCAATGGCATCGGGTTAATAATGATTGCCAACTTTGCGATGGTGAATCGCCGGTAAGGCATCGGGATTGGAGACTCGGCCATTGTCTACTTGGCTATACACGATCCAGTGATCGGGACATTCCATGCGACTGATGACTTGGCATTCCAGATAGGCGAGGGCTTCACTCAGAATCGGACTGCCGTTGTTGGCACTTTGGGTTTTGATTCCGGCAAAGCGATCGGCCCCCGGGGGGAAGCGTTTCAGGAAGTGTCGCATCAGTCCTTGATAGTTGTCCTCATCCAGGACATTGAGCACGAAGGTATCGCCGACGTGCATCAGGGCTTCGATCGCCCGGTCTTTGGCAACAGCAATGGTAATCCCCAAGGGTTCAAAACTGGCTTGCGTCACCCAGGAAGCCAACATAGCACTACTCACATCCCCTTTCTGGGCGGTGATGATATACAATCCCCCGCTAATCCGCCCCAAGGCTTTATCCAGTTCGCTATCTAAGGATTTCATCTGTTTGATAGCTTTTTTCAGGGTCAGCATCTGTCCCATGTCGGTTCCGGCTTCATCGCACAGTTGATAGGTAGCTTCCGTGGGGTTTTCTTTGACGATAATATTGGGAAATCCCTGTTTGAGTCCGAGTTCTTTGAATTTAACGGCGAGGGGATAGATGGATTGGTCGTTACCCCCACCGGATTCAAAGAGTCCGATGGTCTGTTTGTTATTGGCAGCGACTAAAATGGTGCCGATCGCCGCTTCTGCATTCTCGGCACCGGATCCTGTTAATGGGGGTGCACCGAGGGCAATTCCCGAGGCGATACTGACCAGTTCCCGCACTTCCTGGGGTTCTGCCGATCGCAAATCCATCATTTCCACGTTGACGCCGGTTTTGGTAATCCCGTGGGCCACCGCTTGGGAGAGGCGATCGCTATAGCCATAATCGGAAAAGTAAAATACCGCAACGGTGGTTTCCGCCTTGGCTTGTTCCTGACTCCACTGTTTGTATCGTCCGGTGAGTTCGCCGACATTATACCGCAATAGGGGTCCGTGGCCGGTGGCGATCGTGCTAATTTTTTCCACGTCCGGCATCCGCTTCATGGCACTCAGAACCGATCGCGCATTGGGGGCCATCAAACATTCATAATAAAAGTGATAATCCGCTTCAATGTCACTTAAATTTTCATCGAAGGTTTGATCGGAACAATAGTGCATTCCAAAGGCATCGCAGGTAAATAAAATCTGCGTTTTGGCGTCGTAGGTAAAGATGGTATCCGGCCAGTGCAAATTCGGGGCATTGACAAATTCTAGGACGTGACCGTTCCCTAAATCTAAGGTGTCCCCATTTTTGACAATTAACCGTTTAAAGGGTTGATGGACTAAGTTTTCTAAAAACTGAATGGCAACTTTGGCCCCGACAATGGTAATATCTGGGGCGAGTGCTAAGACATCTTTAACTAATCCGCTATGATCCGGTTCGGTATGACTGATGATCAGGTAATCGATTTGAGTCGGGTCGATTTCCTGGCAAAGGGTCGGCAAATAGGACTCGCGGAATTTGGCATGGGAGGTATCCACCAAGGCAGTCTGACTCCCCCGAATCAGAAAGGAATTATAGGTGGTCCCGTTTTGCAGGCCAAATTCGATATCAAACCGATCGCGGTCCCAATCCAAACAGCGAATTGCTGTGGTTTCCGTGGCGATTTCCCCTGTGGCGATCGTCAGTCTCGGTTGTACTCTGTCGGTGACGGCTACCATTGAGTGGCCTCCTTTTCTTGTCGATGTTAGAGTTTGCTTTCTTCTAATATTGTTACATATTTTAACCATTAGTTTTCATGGAAAAATATATGGTAATCATAAGCGTTACCAATCAACGAATATCTCCCGAAATTCCTGTGTTATAATTAAAGGCTAATTTCCACCCTAAATGTAGAGGCGATTCGCGAATCGCCTCTACATTTAGGGGTTGATATTAAATATGGCGGGTAGTCTTATAGCAGTCCTTGCAGCAGTTGGAGAAGACGATGGCGGCCCCCAACCGTCGGCGGCCCAGAACGTCCGAGGGGACATCGGGTGAGGTATAAATCATTTAGGATTGCTATATCTAGGAATAGTGACGACTTGCACGATGGATGTCGGGAATGGGTTTAGGGAACTCCAAAAAATAAAACCTTCAAAAAACCCGCAGGCTCAAGCCTGGAGCTACACGGACAAAGCGGTGCCTGCGCGGGCTAAAAGAGCCTTGTTAGGTGCGATCGCATCAAAGCAAGGATGATTTATTTGTTGG
>NZ_JAMXOT010000100.1 GCF_024220515.1 Oscillatoria sp. HE19RPO | reverse complement strand
AATACGCCCCTACAGATACCTTCCTTTCAGTTGAACGGTTGGAGGATTTATATTTTGCAATCCCCTAAGCTGGTGTTACAGGTTCTTTTATAATTCGCTAATCAGGAGTTAGAAATTGTGATTCATGAGGTAGCTGAAGAAACAACGCCAACCCCAGACGAGTTAGGATATCCTGCTGATTTTTTTGAAAAAACGGCGGGCAAATGGCAGGGGGAACCTCTGGTTAGAGAAGAGTTGGTGGAATGCGATCGCAGAATTTGGGATATTGAATGATGATCTACTGGTTAGACACCCAAACCAAATTTCTGGACCCGTGAGCTTGAGGAGACACCGGGTTTCTTGGACAAATTTAGGTTAAGTTGCCAGGGTTATCATTGGAGACGAATAGCTGGGGCAGTGTTTACACAGATTTGGAGAATTTACGCTAAATGTAGAGGCGATTCGCGAATCGCCTTTACATTTAGTATTGAATGTTAAAAATTGCGGAAGTTTTCTGGGAAACCCGCTCGAATTGATGCAGAAATCATCGGATTAAAGATTACAAAACCCCTTGATTCAAAAAATTTTGAATTTTATTGTCAACCTCCAGGACATTTTTTTCTCCCTTCTCTTCATTAAGATTATTTCGACGCGGGTCGTTTTTTGGATTCATTTGTCCAAATTTTTGTAGGCAATACTGAGATACTTGCGGAGAACCCATCCGCAGTAACATCCACTTTCCTAATAGGCGCTGAACTTTTTTATCTAATAAGATGGGGGGGTGCAAGCGGATTGCTTTTTGTAAATTTTCCCAGCCGGTTTGCAGTTTTTCTGCATCGGGGGTATGGGTGACGCAGATTCGGGCTAAATATTGATAGGTATTGGCTAAACTATGGGTTTTCAGTCCTTGTAGTTCTGCGGGTGCGTTGGCAAAGGCGCGATCGATGACTAGGAGGCTATATTTTTCCATGACATCAATTTTAGAGGCCATTGATGTCGCCGATTGTCGATAGAGGATTTGATACTGGGGGACGACTACAAAGGGCCATTTTGCTGCAACCCGTAACCAATATTCCCAATCTTCGATGGATTTCAGGGTGCGATCGAACAGTCCTACAGATTCAATTGCCGATGCACGCAACATCACGTTAGACCCAGAGGTAATGAAATTACCGACTAACAATCGGGGGTAAACATCCCCTTCAATATAGGATGGAAAATCTTTACTAAAGGATTTACCTTCGCTATCCATAAAGCAGGTCCAGCTATAAGCGAGTCCTGCTTTGGGATTTTGTTGTAATGCAGTAACCTGGCGCTCTAATTTATCCGGCGTCCACAAATCGTCTGCATCGATAAAGGTAATAAACTCTCCTGTTGCGCGAGCAATTCCCCGATTTCGCGCTTCTGGGAGTCCGCCATTTTCATAAGAAAAGACTTGAAGTCTCGGGTCTCGGACTCCTTCGATAACCTGTAGGGTATTATCGGTAGAGCCATCATTAATAATAATCAATTCAAAATCTGAAAAGGTTTGTTTTAAAATCGAATCGAGGGTATCGTGAATCGTTTTTGAAACATTGTAAGCCGGAACGACAACAGAAACTAATGGCATGGTAATTCACCCTTAATTAACAATGAAATTTTCTTCAATTTATCCGTCGGGGAAACAAATAGGCCGGATGGAGCATTTTAGGATACATCCTTAACCTATACAGATTCATCATGTTTTTTACGTCTTTTACAAGGGGACTGGATTAAGCAGTCAGCGGGATTTTCAGTGATTGATTTTCTAAGCTAGAATGACCTAAGCTTATAGGATTTATTTCGTTGATTTTCAAATTCAAAACTCTTTTTTCGATAAGCTAGGACAAGAAACCCGGTTTCTTAATTTAATCTACTACTAATTACCAACATTTTTGTGAAGAAACCGGGTTTCTAACCTTTACTGTACCCCCGTGCTAGGGGAGTCGAGGAGATGCAATGCGGCCATTGCTTAGGAGGTTTAAAGGCCAGTTGTTTAGCGAACCACTGCCGGTTGATTGATTAGAGGTTTCCCTTCGCAAGAGTCGGGAATCGGGGCCTCTAATAGGGCTAATAAAGTGGGTGCTAAATCTAAGGAATGGCCGAAAGGTAAGGTAGAACCGGGTTGAATATCGGGCCCTGCCAAGGCTAAAAATCCATCGGACCGATGACTGCCTGTGCGATTAAATGGAATGGGTCCAATCCGGCCAATTTCGGGACTTTCTACGGTATCACTGGCGCATTTATCTTGCCAGATAATCACTAAATCGGCATCGGGTAGTTTCGGGTCGGAATCGGTGGGATTTGTGCGAGTCCGCACTACATCTTGTACCAAGGTTTCCCCGGTCCGGGAATCTTTGAGTTGATACAGTTTTTCGGTAATTTCATCACAAACGGCATCGTATTCCGAGGGGTCAACGATTCCATTGGGTTCCCGTCCTTTCAAGTTAATCCGGATATATCCTTCGGAGAAACTGGGGAGGGCAAAGGCTTTCATGCGGGGCCATGCGGGTTGATACCAACAGGGGGTTTGGAAGAATAAGCGATCGCCTTTTTTCTGCATTTCAAACGGAGAAATCAAATCCGTTTCAGCTTCGGAACCAAACAGGGGTTCAATCCGGCTAAAGATTTTTGTGGGGAGGTTTCGCCGCAAAAATCCTCGCAACGGATTGCGATCGCCTTTCAGACTCCAGAGTGTTCCCATAAAGCCCCGTTTCGCCCGTTCTCCGACAATCGGTCCCCCAGGATTTTGCCCCATTTTGCCCTCAGCTAATCCCACTTTTCCAGGGAAATTCCACCGATACAGAAACTCGGGCAAAAACACCATACTGGGCAGATCCATGTTGTTAAAGTCCATGCCATGTGCTGCAAAGACAACCACATTGGCATTCTCCGGCGCAGCGCTTAAAATCTCACCAATTGCTGTATCAATGGCTTCAAAAATCTCTAATAACGGGTCTCCCGGATAGCGATTCGCCATCAGGGGATATAGAGGATGTTCGGGTTGACTTAAGTGCCAAAAAAAATGTCCGGCAGAGTGGGTTTCTCCAAAAATGGTTAAGAAGAAATCCCAGTTATCCCGTTGGAGTAAATCTTTACAAATCTGACCCCGCCGCTCAATCCCGGTTTCTAATTTCTTTTGAAGTTCCTGGAGGGCCGGAATATCTAAAATACTGGCAAAATCTTTATGTAGCGTCGGATGTTCCCCATGTTTGGCGATGATGTCAGATAGAAAAGATTCGGGTTGGGAATGGGTGGGGGTTTGGGGGGAATGGGCTCCCCAGGCTAATCCTTGGACGCCATTGACACGACTGCTCAAAGGAGCTTGGGGCATATCAAAGACTGCTACTCGATAATCATCTCCTAGGGCATAAAAGGGTTGATATTCGGCAAAATCGTAGGCTTCTATGGGGTCTACATCATAGCTCCCTTCCCGCAGTTTCACGGGGGCCCAATAGCCGGTTTTTTCCGGAGAAGCTCCGGTTAAAAAGGTGGTCCAAGGGGTTTCGGCTCGATAATAATCAAAGGTTTTAAGTCGTCCGTAGGCTCCGCGATCGCGCAATTTTTTTAAGTTCTTTAAATGCCCTTGCGCCATCCATTTTTCCAGCAGATTCGGGTCCCCGGCATCAAGTCCAATGGCGATAACAGGATTTCTCATGAGTTTACCTTGATAGATACTAAATAAATTGACAGTGCATTTGGCGATTGCCTCAATCGCCGGTTTTTAAAAGGAGTTTATCAGTCTCCTGAAATTGCATCCCAGGATTTTTAAAAAGGTTCTGGGATTCCCTAAAGCTGAAATGATTCAGGTTCAGCTAGGGTTCAATGCTCAATTTTCTGAATTTTTATAATGACTCCAGTTCACCCGAAGATTAACTGGATTTCCGGACTCAGCGATCCTCCAATTCAGTGGCGATCGCCAAACATTCCTGATTCTAAAAGCCGTTTGATGAGTCTCCGGTGAGTTTCCCTAAAAACGGCTACAATTTTTTGCTGGTACTATTTTGCAATCGCTCTTACTTGAATTCAATCAGTCGTAAGAAGGGCTGATTTATTCTAATTTTATCATCGCTCAGAGTTAATTCCAGAACTTTTATGTAAAGTTATCGTAAAGATTGTAATCCCCCCTTGATTCATTCCACAGTCGCCTAATGAGAGTTTTAAAATCTGTTGATTTCTTTATCCAGAGTAAAACACTTACAGAGCCGGAGTCATATATCTTGAGGAGTACCTTAATTAAACTCCCGAATGTTCTCTACCTTGAGATGTATCTATCATCTTTTATGAATTTTAACCTATATCATTCGATATATAAATTAAGGCAAAAATCTCTATCTTTAGGCTTAGTAGTCCAAGGTAAAATATCAGGATATTTTACCCAATCTCCCCAATCTCCCCAATCTCCCCAATCTCCCCAATCTCCCCCTCATCCCCCATCCTTAACCAGGATCTCGCGAATAGCAGCAAGCAACATCCCCGAATCGAAAGGTTTACTCAAATAGGCAGTTGCACCTAATTCCATCCCTTTCTGAATATCCTCTGGACTGGCGCGGGAGGAAAGCATCACCATCGGCAAGTGATGCCATTGGGGATCCGATCGCACCGTCAGCAGTAATCCCAATCCGTCTAAATGGGGCATTTCTACATCGGAGAGGATCAGGTGGAATTGTCCCTGGGGCGATCGCGCCAGTTGAGTTAATGCCTCCCGTCCATCGGTACAGAGTGTGGGAACAAATCCAGCATTCTCGAATATATCCTGCAACATCCGGCGCATGGTGAGGGAATCATCCACGATTAAAATCTGGGGGGGAGAAGCATCGGAACTCAACACTGTATCCTGTGAGACATGGGCGACTCGTCTGAGGGGGGAACGGGGAAACAGTAAGGGGGGAAAGTGATGCGGGGCGAGGACTGGCACCACTTCACCGCTGCCTAGGACTGTACAACCGGCAACGGAGGGAGGAACGGGAACGGTGAGATCCAGGGGTTTGAGCATCACTGGGCGTTCTTCGAGTACCGCATCCACGGCGATCGCCACCCGTTGACCCTTCACCTGTAGAATCAGACAAACCGAGGGGGAATTCACTCCAGAAACTGCTTCCCGAACCTGGGATCCGTAGGGCAGCAAATCCCATAATTTAAAAATGGGCAAGGGTTTCGTTTGTCCGGGAATTTCTTCATGGCGATCGCCTATTTCACCGGCGATCATCTCTGCCTCGGATAACTGCACCACGGCGATCGCCTGATCGGAGGGAATTGCTACGGTGTAGTCTTGACATTGGCACAAATAAACGGATAACCGGCTCAAGGTCAAGGGAACCGCAATGGTAAACTTAGTACCCTGTCCCAATACCGTCTCAACTTGCAAAGTTCCGCGTAGTCGTGCCACTTGATGTTGTACGATATCTAATCCCACCCCTCGCCCGGATAAATCCGTCACTTTCGAGGCAGTAGAAAATCCCGGAGTGAACAGAAATTGTAAAATCTCACTCGGGTTGGCATTCCCCGGAGATTGGGTTTTAGAAAACCCCTTTTCCGGATCAATTAGTCCCATTGCTAAGGCACGCTTGTAAACCTTTTGGGAATCAATCCCGCGTCCATCATCTTCCACCGTAATTACCAGTTGAGACCCTTCAACGGTGGCAGAAAAGGTGATTTTAGCCGTGGGAGACTTGCCGAGTGCTTTGCGTTCCGTGGGTAACTCGATCCCGTGATCGAAGGCATTGCGAAACAGGTGGGTTAAGGGAGTTTGTAATTGTTCTAAAATCGGTTGATCCACCCGTCTATCTTTTCCCTGGATGACTAATTCAACTTGCTTTCCATACTGTCGTTGCAGGGTTTCCAAGGGAGTGATAAATCGATCGCCGATCGCCCCAAAGGGAATCAGTCGGGAGTCGGTGAGGTCCCGGTTCAGTTGGTTGAGGGAGGTTTTGAGGCGATCGAGGGTTTGTTGGATGTCGGAGGCGATCGCCGCTAGGTTTGAGGGAGATTGGGGGGATGGGGAGAGGGTGGCGATCGCGGTTTGGAGTTTTTCTTGTTCCAGGGTGAGGCGATCGGATTCCAGGACTACATTACCGAGGGTATCACTCATCCGATCTAAGCGTGTGACGGGGACTCGCAGGGTGAGATTTGCCGGTGTCAGATCGGGATTGGGATTGACAATCAGGTATTTTAAAAACCGTTCCGGGATAGAGGAACGGGTTGTCTCTGACTCGGGAGATGGGGAGGATTGGGAGGATGGGGAAGATGAGGAAGATGGGGAGGATGGGGTGAGGGTTTCGGTTCGGAGGGTGCGAATTCGGGCGATCGCCAGTTGTGCTAACTGTTCCGGTGGCGCTTGTTCCTGGGAGAGGGATGCAGAAATTTCGCGACTGATGGCGGTTAACCCCTCTAACCCCAAGGTTTCCCCCAGGAGAGTGCATTCTTCTAAAAAAATGGTGAGACTCTGGCGGAGTGCGGGTTCTGCCGAGGCGGGATTGTCCGTTAATTCATCTAGCGATCGCCTTAGGCGTTGTAGACAATCCTCTAAATCCACCTCCAAGGCAGTTTTAACAAAAGAGTTCACTGGGGAATCAGTGGCGTGAGGGAATTCTTCCCCTGCGCCTTCTTCTTCCAAACTCTCCTGAAGCGGAGGGGGTAAATCTTGGACAAAGCGATCGAGGGTGAGGATCAGGTTCTGGAGGCGGCGATCGGAGGTTTGGGAGTCGTTCCCATTCCAAGCTTGCACGAGTAAATCCCCGATGGGATCGAGACTCAGCGATAAGAGTTCGTAGGCGGAAGGTAAGTGAGGGACTCGTCCATTATTTAGGGCGATTAATAACTCTTCGATCGCGTGTGCCAGGTGGGAGAGTTGCTGTAACCCCACAATTCCGGCACCCCCTTTGAGGGTATGGGCGGCCCGAATCAGATCGGGGAAGGCAGCGCCGAGGTTCTCCTGAGTGGCGGCTTTGCTGCTTAAGCATTGGATTCCTTGTTCTAAGGCGAGTAAGCATTCGGGTGCTTCTTCATGGAGGAAGCAGTGGCGCGCTTCGGGGTTGATGTTGGCGATCGCCGCCTCGACTCCCCGGCGATTTTCCGGCGCAGAGGTTTCGGGATTGGATGCTATCATCGAAATTCTCCGGCAGTGGGGGAACTGTGCCGACTGAGGGCGTCAAATAGGGCGCTCACTTGGAGCAATCCCACGGGAAACCGACGCGCTGCGGCATCGCTGGGGGGTGCGATCCAGATTAAACCAGAAAACAGGGGACGGAGTAGGGGTCTCCAGGGGTCGGGAATGGGGGTAAGCTGGGTGGAGTTGAGGGTGAGAGTGGCAAGGCGATCGCAGACGAGACAAGCTAAGGGAGTGACGGTGGATTCTTCCTCCTGGGGGTCCGGTTCTGGGGTGGGGTCCTTGCGAATTACGACCAAGGTTAACTCATCCACCCGCGAAGGCGATCGGCGCGTCAGTCCCAAAACCTCGGTCAGAAAATCAGCCAAATCAATCACCCATAGTAGTTTCCCGCCGGTATTCACCACTCCTAAAATGGCCTCGGGAACACCGGGGATCGGACAAATTTGCCGTCGAGATAAGGTAATTTCCTCTATCACTTGCTCGATGGGCACCATCACTTGTACCTTCGGGCTTAATTGCAACCCTGCATACGTTCTCAGCATTTCCCCAGTTATCCTATCGCACTTTGAATGGCTACTTCCAATCGGCTTGCTATAAATTACGATAGTTCATTCCTCGGGGAAATGAGGTGAAATCAGCCGGTTTGCAGAATCGTTTCTCTTTCCGAATCCGCCGTGCCGAGTAACTGCATTTCGATCGCCTTCAAGAGTTGTTGGGCATCAAAGGGTTTGGTGATATAATCATTGGCTCCCACCATCCGCGATCGCATCTTATCGATGATCCCATCCCGTCCCGTCAACATCACAATCGGGATTTCCTGCAACAAACTCGACTGGCGCAACATTCGGCAGAGTTCATAGCCATTAATTTCTGGCATATTAATATCCATCAACACCAATGCCGGTTTATAGCGTGCCAAAGTCGTTAACGCTTTCGCCGGTTCCGTTAACATCAAACAGCGGTATCCCGCCGCCTGCAAAATCGCCCGAACGTGCCGCTGAGTTGTTTTACTATCATCAATACAGGCAATAATCGGCCCCTCTTCTACTTTTTCCGACTGATAGGGTTTCATCCCCACCGCTTCCGCTTGCACCAAAGGTTGCAGTAACAGTGCCAAAGACAGGACATCGATTTTCAACCCTTGGGCCGCTTCATACAGACATCCACCCCGATTTAAAACTTCAATCAGCCGTTTAATTCCCTCAACATTTTTAAACGTCGGCCACAGCAGTTTAGGAATTTGTTCTAAATTCCTAATAAAAACTCTCTGAAACGGCGAGGCAATTTCCGCCCTAACTTTTCCCCACTTCCCAATAGCTTCCCGCATCGGTAAAATCGTCTGCTTCAACGGCAGAGAAAGCAAAATTGGATCGAGTCCCACCGTCTTTTCAAATTGCAGTCCCGCCTGGGGTAAGTTGAGGACCTGCACTAATGCTTCTTGGGTGAGTTTAAATAAGACTTCTCTGGCTTGTTGTAAGGGAATTTTTCCAGTTTTCCAGTAATAGCAAATCGCCTGATAATCCGACTGAAACCCTTCCATGGGAAGGTCTTTCAGTTCCGGATAGAACCGAGCGAGGTAATAACTCAGGCGCTCCTTGTATCCCGTTAAGCTACTGGCAAAATGCACCTTGCCATTGCCAAAATGGACTCGCCAAAAGACCGAAGGATCTGACGTATCTCGAATCGTCAGTCGCCCGGATAGATTGTTAGTTACGATTTTTTGCAATGCCTTAGTCGGCGAGCCGACAAGCTGGGCGGCTGCACTCCGAACATTCTCTTGTTTTTGCGGCTGTATTGTCGGTTTTTCTAGCATAATTCCCTCTCTTTGTTTAAGATTGTGATTTAAAAAGCTTTTTGCTTTTTCAAGTATATTTTAAAAATTTATTGTTAAAATATTTACTCAACATTTTCTGCATTCAAGTGCGTCTCTTCTTGTTTTATTATTACAACCTTGATGAATTTATATCCGAATTTTAAAACATTAATGTTTTTACAGGTTATCTAACAATTCAGATAACCACTGTTACCTTTGTAACATCCCAGGAAATTAGTCCCGGGATTCATCATAATTTTTTAACAATTCGCCATCTGGCATCCCGGGAATCTTTGTATCTAAAGTTACTAAATCCATATCAATCCGGTTAGATGGTATAGTTCCATGATGACCCATAACCTATGGCGATGGCATCAGCCATCTGGCTGATTTTTAAATACGGTCTTTTCGGAGTTCAAAAAATCCAACGGAAAACCCTGCCTCTCCTCCTGGACAACTTAGTTTTTATCATGGCAATTTTATCCCGTCGCTTCGCCTAAAATTCAACGACAACCTCGCATTAATTCACTCATTAATTAGACACACTTGACGAGATTCAATAAAAGCATTAAGATTCTCAAGTACCTCTACAACCCAGGGTCTATTTCTAATTTTATCTCTTCACCCCCTAGAAAGGCTAACTTTTCTAATCTGCTATAGTTTAACGGTTCCAGCGTTTTAGAACATCCGTATTTGAAATCAATCATTTCTCCGTAACAATACGCAGGGCTTTGTTAGTATTTATACGCAGGGATGGGGGATGGGGGAGGTTGGGGGAGATGGGGGAGATGGGGAGGTTGGGGGAGATGGGGAGGTTGGGGGAGATGGGGAGGTTGGGGGAGATGTTCAACCTCCCGACTGAAGTCGTTTCCTCCGTTCGTAGTAACGACTTCAGTCGTTTCCGCGTTTCTCGGCGTCAGCCAAGAAACGCCCTCATATCAGGGGTTCGTCCTCTAGTTCCCAAGCAGGCGCTAGACCCTTGGATTGCTCGTGTGATGGCTGAAGCCATCACACGAGCGCAACGACTGAAGTCGTTACTACGAACATCTCCCCCATCCTCCCCATCTCCCCCATCTCCCCCAACCTCCCCATCTCCCCCAACCTCCCCATCTCCCCCAACCTCCCCAACCTCCCCATCGCCTTGCGAAACGGATTACCCTGTTATTAAACGATGATAAACGGAGTGACTGAGATGACGAACTTTGATTATGACCTATTCGTGATAGGTGCGGGTTCTGGGGGATTAGCGGCATCGAAACGGGCTGCCTCTTATGGGGCTAAAGTGGCGATCGCCGAAGGAGATTTAGTGGGAGGTACCTGTGTCATCCGGGGTTGCGTTCCCAAAAAATTAATGGTCTATGCGTCCCAATTTTCTAAACTGTATCAAAATGCCGTGGGTTACGGTTGGGACAAAGCGGAACCCAATTTTGATTGGAATAAGCTGGTGGAAGTGGTTCAGAAAGAAGTAATGCGCCTGAATCAGATCCACATTAATAACTTAGAAAAAGCTGGCGTTGAGTTAATCAAGGAAATGGCAACTTTTGTCGATCCCCATACCATTGAAGTAGGCGATCGCAAAGTCACAGCGGACAAAATCTTGATTGCTGTGGGAGGAACACCCGCGAAACCGGATATTGAGGGCATCGAACATACCATCACCTCCAATGAAATGTTCCACCTGAAGGAATTTCCCAAACGGTTTGCTGTTTGGGGCGGCGGTTATATCGGCGTCGAGTTTGCTTCGATTATGAATGGGTTGGGTGCCGAAGTTACTGAAATTATTCGGCGCGACTACATTTTACATGGCTTCGATCGGGATATTGCCCAGAACATTCAAGAAGGAATGACCAAACATGGGATTCAATTCAAAACTCAGACAACCCTAGAGAAAATTGAAAAGACCGATGACGGCTTAAAGTTGATTTTTGCTGGGGAAGAAAATGAGCCCGTCACCGTCGATGCGTTACTCTGTGCAACAGGTCGTAAACCCAATTTAAGCCGGTTAAACTTAGAGAAGGCTGGGGTAGAAGTGATTATCGGTGCGATCGCCGTGACTCCAGATAGCTGCACCAATCAATCCCATATCTATGCAGTGGGAGATTGCACCGATCGCATCAATTTAACCCCGGTGGCGATCGCCGAAGGTCGTGCTTTTGCCGATACCGTCTTTGGTCACATCCCCCGCCATATTAACCATACCGGCATCCCCACCGCTGTCTTTTCCCAGCCAGAAGCTTCCACAGTGGGCTTGACTGAAGAGGAAGCCCGAGACAAAGTGGGCGACAATGTAACCATCTATCGCGCCAAATTCCGTCCCATGTTTTATAGTCTCACCGATGCTGATGAAAAGGTGATGATTAAATTAATTGTGGACAAAACCACCGACCGTATTTTAGGGGTTCACATGGTCGGTAAAGATGCGGCAGAAATCGTTCAAGGATTGGCAATTGCTGTCAATATGGGAGCCACGAAAAAAGACTTTGATGCCACCATTGGCATTCATCCTTCTACTGCTGAAGAGTTTGTGACTCTACGCTAATTTCAAAAAAAAGAACCCGGGATTATCCAATACACCCGGTTTCTTGGACACAGAAACAGGACTTGCCCAGATTTTAAGAATCCACTCTAAATAATGTAGAGGCCATTCGCGAATGGCCTCTACATTATTTAGAGATTAATGTTAAATATTGCGTAATTCCTGACAAATTTTAGAGATTATTCTGGGCAGAACTTTCCCGTTCAAGTTGTTCCAGTTCTTTAATGTAAACTTCTCCTAATTCTTGTCCCGCGATGGGAATACTTTGATAGGTCACCTGACCTTTCATTACCATCTGGTCTCCCACATTGGGAAGGGGTGAATTAGTCATGACCCAAATGGCTCCGGTGGCATCCTGAAGTTGATAAGCCCCGGATTGTAAAAACGGTGCGCGATTTTCAACAGTGCCTTTTAAATACACCGTATCTTTTCTCTGCCAGTTGCTGTGGATCTGCTCGATATCGGTGACGCCAACTCCCGACTTAACCAAATTGGTACAGCTCCAGAGTCCAGCGATTATTAAAGATAAAGAGCCAATTTTAACAGTTTGATTTAAGGCCCGGAACATGACAGTGACAGCCATAATGTTAAAAAAATAGCGGTTATAGAGGTTAGAATTCACAGCTAGAACGCTCGATCATCCGGAAGAGGTGGGGTGGCGTTTTCAGAGTTAAACCGGCTGAAAAATCTTGATGATTTGAGGGAATCAATAGCCGGTTTAACTCCGGTGCGATCGCCGCCGGGACAGGAACTGGAGAAGGCGGGTTTCAAAACAGGGCGATCGCATCCCCTCAACCGGAGCCACCCCAGGGGAATCCGAACATCCGGGGGCCACCTGGTGCGGATAGATTAGACTTGCTGATAGTCTATCGCAACCCCTTGGTTTTTGGGCAATCCCAGAGGAACAGTCTGAGGACCCCAGATGATTGATTCGGGGGGTTTCTGGAAGGGACCCAGGCGATCGCACTGTTCGGTGATCCCTAGCCGTCAAGTCTTTGCTCATGTTCACAGTCCCACGGATCTCAATGCCCCTCACCCGTGATGCTAGAATAATTATTCATAACTTAGATTCTTAGCAGACGACTGGGATTTGCTTTCATCCAGCCGATACAGTCGTCCGGGGTCAATGTCAACTCAGAGGAACATAAGGAAGAGGTTGTCGTGACAGAGACTATTAACTGTGCTGTAGCCTGCGTGAATGGCTGTGTATTGGGAGACAAATGCCCCAACCGTGAATATGCAGAACAAACATCCCAGTTTATCGAGGAAACGTCCTTAGATAAAATGATAGAAATTGCAGAAGAAGCCGTTAGAAAAAAACGGATGCAGCCTCCGAAATGGATTATTCCCGATTTTCCAGAATAACCCCTAGCCCAAAAATCAGGCGATCGCTTCCGTGAACTTAAAAAGAGTCTGGCGATCGCTTTTAAATTCGGGTCTAATTTATAAATTTTATCAAAATTTGAGTTCCCCTCACTCAACCTCCGACAAATCTAAATAAATTGGAACACTCCCCAAAAAAGTGGGAGCATCTTCCTCCCTACTCCTTGAAGGGAGCAAGATGCTCCCACTCCTTAATTGGATTTTCAATTGGATTTTCACTCGGATCTCCCGATAAAGCATCGGGACAGGAGGCGATTCCCCGGACAAAAAACCGGGGGTTTGAGCCTCTCTTGGGTGCAAAACCAGCAGAAATGGGGTGAAAACCCCCGGTTTCTCATGGTTTGTGCCCCCGGAACGTCGGTCCCGATTCCCCTGAAATCTGCCTTTTGACCCGGGGCGATCGCCCTTGACCTGTGCCACAATCTCAGGAGGGGTAGAAATACCCTGCCTATCCCCTGAAGTTGTTAAATTTCTTAGGGGATTCCAACAAATAAATCATCCTTGCTTTGATGCGATCGCACCTAACAAGGCTCTTTTAGCCCGCGCAGGCACCGCTTTGTCCCTGTAGCCCCAGGCTTGAGCCTGCGGGTTTTTTGAAGGTTTTATTTTTTGGAGTTCCCTTAACAAAATTTAACAGAAACCGAGGTGAAATCCCGAACTTACTCCAATCGGAGAATTAAAGGCTGGGATCGCGATCGCAAAGGTTACCGAACCGAGGTAAATTAAAATCAGTGGTTACCAGCCCCAGGGGATTTAGGCGCTTTTCATGAAGTTTTTTAAAGCTAGGCACTAATTCTGAGACTAGGCGACCCCTCCTTGCTTAGAATATGACCTTAAGTTCTTTTACTGATTGTCACACCCAGAGGAAAAACAAATATGGCCGATGCAAGAGATATTGAAATGGTGAAGCCTTACGGTGGAGACCCCTTTGTAGGTCACCTCTCCACCCCGATTAGCGATTCTGCCTTCACCAAAACATTCATTGGTAACCTGCCTGCCTACCGTCAAGGACTCTCCCCCATCCTGCGAGGCATCGAAATTGGCATGGCTCACGGCTATTTCCTAATTGGCCCCTGGATTAAATTTGGTCCCCTGCGGGATTATCCCGAAGCTGCCAACTTAGGCGGATTAGTTTCAGCCCTGTCTTTAATTTTAATCGCCACCGCCTGTATGTCTGTCTACGGGATTGCCTCCTTCCAAGCCACAGGTAATGACGATTACCCCAGCCAAAATCCCCAAGCCCCCGCTGGCTTGAAAACCGCTGAGGGTTGGAGTCAGCTCACCGCTGGGTTCTTCGTCGGTGCAATGGGTGGCGCATTTGTCGCCTATTTCCTCTTGGAAAACCTCAGTGGCGTCGATGCCATTTTCCGGGGTTTAGTTAACTAACTAAACCTTTAGTCCCTGAATAGGGCTTTAATTTCCTGGTTTTTAACCGTGACCGAAGGTCACCTAAAATTAGCTCATCTGCACCCGCAGACTCTGATTTTTGAAACGTTCACAACCTTTTGAGAGGAACATAACTGACTCACCGTCGTTAATCGTCCTCTCGTCAACCCAAAACTTGAAATAGGAGACATTAGATATGACAGGCGCTTATGCAGCTGCTTACCTCCCTTGGATTTTGATTCCCGTCGTTTGCTGGTTAATGCCTACCGTGTTGATGGGTCTGCTGTTCATCTACATTGAAAGCGATAGCTAATTCAAGGCTTCATTCCCTGAATTAATCCCAATGGGCCGAAAAAAGAGCGTTGAGGACAACAACGACCGGCTATTCCTCCCCCCTCTTTTCAGGCCCGCTATCCAGCCTTAAATCAACCGGACCAGAAACCGGGTTTCTCATCGGAATCAATGGCTAAGTAGCAAAAATTCCGGCCAGAAACCCGGTTTCTAATCTTTTAAATCCCCAGGACCAGAAACCGGGTTTCTAGCCCAAATTTGTTAAGTCCGCAAAGATGTTGTACAGAAACCCGGTTTCTAACCTTTGCTTTACCAATGCGCCCTTGGGCAAAAAAAAACCCCCCGCCATAACAGCGGGGGGTTTTTTCAACTAATTACCAGTTGCAGGTTAGCCGAACTTACTCGCAGTCGAAGCAATCAAGAACGCCGCATAAGTCAGGATATACCCCACCGTAAAGTGAGCCAAACCA
>NZ_JAMXOT010000007.1 GCF_024220515.1 Oscillatoria sp. HE19RPO | reverse complement strand
GCTTCGGGAAGCGCCCGTGGAGGCGCTTCCCGAAGCGCCCCTACAAATACTGCTTGAGGTGGCTCGTTTTTATAGACCTATTACAACCGGATTCCGTATAAGATACTCAGGTTCAAATCTAATGAGGGGGAGTTGTGACATCAGCGGTACAACAGATCACCTGTCACCCAAACGGGTCTTTCTTGATTCTTTTTCTATTGAAATTTTATATCTTGTTTTTAAACGGATCGGATGCCATAAAAAAAGCAGAAACAGAAAAACCGGAAATCATTCTAGGCCAGTTAGTCCGTTAATTTTAACCATCCCCGGCGGACAGCGTAGATCAGGCGATTAATCGAGCTTTGTTCTTCTTCGCTGAGACTCTCTTGTAAGAGGATTGCTCTAAGATATTGTCGGTGTTCCGGGGTGAGTCGTCCTGACCAATAAATTTGAAAGAAGAGTTCGGAAAGATTGGTGGGAGGAATTAAAGAGTGAGTATTCATGATTGAAGATGTTAAATTTGGGAGGGTCTATATCTAATATGACCCGTTTTTAAGGCTTTGACTGCGATCGCATACCCGATGCTCAAGTGATATCGATCGGTCCATTGCGTGATTTGCATCCGATGATCCCGGGAAACACCTTCGGATCAAAACTATCACCGAGAATTGTCCGCCCCCTCTAGTTGGAGCAATTTCAGGAGTAGAGATTAAAGATTGAATTTGAGAGCGGGTGAACTTTTTAAAATTTAATTTAAGGGGATAAATTCAAGCAAAACCTTGACCAATTGCTGGTTAAGTAGGAACCGGAAATCCCTTAAAAAAAAGAGTTGCCAAAGTAACGAGGCGATGGAATATCAGCATCAGGTTGGGCCGGACCAAAGGAGAACCAGGAGCTGGACCCTATTGAAGCCCGGGAGTCAGGGACCGAACGAGTCAGTCAAATCGAGGATTGACCCAGAGTCGAGAAAGGTGGAAAGTTTTTGTCAGAGAGAATAACGGTTTGTTAGCCTGAATATTGCGAGTCTAAATGAATTGAACAATTTATCAACAGAATGGGAGCATCTTGCTCCGGATCGGGAGTAGGGAGCAAGATCCTCCCACGGATCAATTCTGCGGTCAGACTGCGGCAAGAGGCGCTATAGAACGATCTGAATTCTATTACCTAAATCGGCTATCATAACCTTGAAGGGGGCGGTTTAAACTCGGCGATGCACATTCTATCCGCCCACTCCAGTCTGGCGGCTTTCATCGCTAGTTCTCGTCAGTTAGCGTTTGTTTTTTAAACTCCCCACTCAACCCTTGAATCAAAAACTTATGATTCCGACCCAGGGACGGTTCTGGCAATACTTGACCCCGATAGGCATACTGGCTGCAACTTACTTGCTTGCGGCGCTTTTAGCCATTTGGATTCCAGGATTGGATCAAAATCTGTTACCCTTTGGGCCACCGGCTGGAGTTGCCTTGGCTGGACTGGTGTTATATGGGGTGAAAGTTTGGCCCGGGGTGGCACTGGGGGCGTTTTTATATGCCCAATCCCAGGGAATGCCCTACTGGGTAGCGGGTGTTGGGGCGATCGCCTGCGTAGTTCAAGCCATAGTAGGGAAGCGTCTCCTGCAAAGGGTTGAGTTTGATCCGGCCCTGGAACGGCTGCGGGATGTGGGTTCATTCATCGGCATCGGCGCAATCCTCTCGACCATCATAAACCCCAGCGTCTCTGTCGCGATCCTGACCCGGGCTGGACTGCAAACCTGGACTGAAGCGTCAACCCAGTGGGAAATGTGGTGGTTAGAAGATGCAATGGGAGTATTATTAATCGCCCCAATCCTCTTAACTTGGAGCCGATTCCGCAAGAGTGATATCCAATCTAAAGGGTGGGTCTTACTTGCCAAAATCTTAGAAATCATCGTCCTCTCCATCTTGCTCCTCACCATCAGTTGGGTGGTGTTTTGTTCGCGAACCCGGGTTTATATTGCCGACTATCCCCTAGAATATTTACCCTTTCCCCTGGTGATGTGGGTGGCCCTACGCTTTGAGTTGCGCGGGACGGTACTCGCGAACCTGTTAGTAGCGACGATGGCAATTTGGGGGGTAGCCCGAGAAAGTGGACCCTTTCTCAAACACGCCAGTAATGTCGAACAAGCCCTTTTTTCCCTGCAAATCTTTATGGGAGTAGTGGCCGCTACAGCCCTGATTTTTGCCGCAGTCATGGCTAGAAGGCGACAAGCGGAAGAATTGCTTCGCCAGGGGGAAGAACGGCTGAATAATGCTCAAAGAATCGCCCAGGTGGGTAACTGGGATTTAGACCGCGATCGCAAATTGCTCCATTGGTCCGATGAAATTTATCGGATTCTGGGAGAAGAACCGGATAGCTTTGCACCGAATCACGAACAGTTTCTCAAATACGTTCATCCGAGCGATCGCACCGAAGTCCGCAAAGCCTTTAAAAAAGCCATCACAGAAGATCAACCCTACTCCCTGGAATATCGACTTTTACGCCGGGATGGGGAAGATCGCATCGTTCATGAACAGTGCGAAATTAGTCCGTTGCGGATTACCGCAACCGTTCAAGATATCACCCCTCGGATTCGGGCCGAAGCCGCCTTACGCGCCAGTGAGGAACGATTCTCGAAAGCCTTTCAAGCCAGCCCCTTGGGGATCAGCATCAGTACCCGGGCTGAAGGCCGGTTTGTGGATGTGAATCACACTTTTTTGCAGCTACTGGGGTATGCTCCCGCAGAAGCGATCGGCAAAACTTGGGAAGAACTCGATGTCTGGGTCCATCAAGGAGATTACCTCAACCAAGTGCTCAGTAAATTAGAGCAATTGGGCTCAATCCGAGACCTCGAACTCCAATTTCGCAACCAATCTGGAGAAATTCGCGATGCGCTGCTGTCCATTGAACCGATTGATCTCGAAGGAGAACCCTGTCTGCTGACAATGGTCAGTGACAACACCGAACGCAAACGCGCTGACGAATTCCGCAAAGCGAAAGAAGCCGCAGAAGCAGCGAACCTCGCTAAGAGCGCCTTTCTCGCGAATATGAGTCACGAACTGCGAACCCCCCTCAATGCCATCATCGGTTACAGCGAAATTCTCCAAGAAGATGCCGAAGATTTGGGTCAATCCGATTTCATTCCCGACCTGCAAAAAATTCACGGAGCCGGAAAACAGTTACTCTCATTAATTAGTGATATCCTCGACCTCTCCAAGATTGAAGCCGGTCGGATGAGTTTGGAATTAGAAACCTTTGCCATTGATACCCTAATTTGGGAAGTGGTGACGACCATTCAACCCCTAATTGATAAAAATGGCAATCAGTTAGTGATTGAATGCCCGGAAGATATCGGCCCCTTTCATGCTGATATTACTAAGGTGCGGCAAATGCTCCTCAATTTAATGAGCAATGCGGCTAAATTTACGAAACAAGGCAAGATTGAACTGCGGGTAAGGCGCACCCGGGAAAAACCCTTAAAAGGGGAAGATTCTTCTCTAACAGCCCGTTCCCCTTATGAAGTCGCAGGTCAAGAGTGGATTTTCTTCCGCGTCAAAGATACTGGGATTGGCATGACTCGGGAACAGTTGGAGCAGGTGTTTAAACCCTTTACTCAAGCCGATGCCTCGACGACTCGCAAATATGGAGGGACGGGTTTGGGTTTGACGATTACCCAGAAATTCTGTCAAATGATGGGGGGAGATATTAAAGTCGAAAGCGAGTTAGGTCAGGGGTCGCAATTTACCCTGTGGCTACCGGCAACTGTCGTTGCTCCGATTGTATCTCGGGAAGATGAAGAAGCGATGGTTGAGGGGGATGATCCGTTATCCGGTTGACACCTCAGATCGGTTAAGTGGGTAAGCTGCCGTAGTTCAAATTTGCAAAGAATTTTAGCCACTGGGTCACCCCTGACCCCTTCAGGGGTGTTCCCTGTTTCTGGCTCAATCCACAAGTCAAGGGAGCATCTCAAGAAGGCTCATAGACCTAACCGCCGGTGCCCCCTTCCCTACGAGGTCAGGGGGAGCAAGAGGTATAAATTCCCCTTTGAGGCCTTCTTGAGATGCTTCCCAAGTCAAAACAAACTGTGCGTCGTTACCCCTGAAGAAAGAAACCGGGTTTCTGGTCTTGGCTCTTTCATGCTATACCGAGGATCTAAGATCCCCGATCATTACCCGAACAGTTCTACCCGTTGTCGTTGCCGACTTTTTTTGTGATGACACTCCCGATTAATCTCGAAAATCCCTAAAAAATTTAACATTTATTATTGCTCCTTAGAAATACTTAATATTTTGTCTTAAAACCTGAGAATAACTGGGATTTGAGAATTATCAAAATTAGCCCATAATTTAGAGTTTTGCTGACGTCATGAAGCAGCAAATCAGGATAAAATATTAGCCTTGATGGAAAAAAAACCGGCAGGCGCGACGGAGCGTCTAATAGGTTTGGTGAATTGTTGGAGGACAACAGCAGTAAGATGGTCACATTAACACCCAATTCTAGCTTTAGCGTAACGATTCGCTTGCAACTTCTCAACCGAGCCGGAACCCTGGCCACCGTGACCCAGGCGATCGCCTCGGTTGGGGGGAATCTCGGCCAAATCGACTTGATCGAACAAACCCTGGCTCATACGACTCGGGATATTACCGTCGATGCTTCTAGTAGCGAACACGCCGAAGAGATTGTCCAAAAAATCAAGGGCATCTCAGACATTAAAGTTCTCAACGTTTACGATCGCACCTTTAACCTGCATCGTGGCGGAAAAATTACCATCGAAAATAAAATTGCCCTCAAAACTCAAGCCGATTTAGCGATGGCCTATACCCCGGGAGTTGGGCGAATTTGTATGGAAATCGCTAACCATCCAGAACAACTCTACAATCTGACCATCAAGCAAAATACCGTGGCGATCGTCACTGATGGTTCGGCAGTGTTAGGCTTAGGCAATCTCGGTCCCGGAGGCGCACTCCCCGTCATGGAAGGCAAGGCAATGTTATTTAAAGCCTTTGCCGGAATTGATGCATTTCCTATCTGTTTAGACACCCAAGATAGTGACGAAATTGTAGAAACGGTCAAACGGATTGCCACGGTATTTGGCGGGGTGAATTTAGAAGATATTAGTTCCCCCCGCTGTTTCGAGATTGAAGCGCGCTTGCGCCGAGAATTGGATATTCCGGTGTTTCATGATGACCAACATGGAACGGCGATCGTCACCCTCGCCGCCTCTATCAATGCCTTGAAATTGGTGGGGAAAGCGATGGAAGATATCCGGATTGTCATGAATGGGGCCGGGGCCGCTGGGGTGGCGATCGCCCGCTTATTACGCCAAGCCGGTGCCCGCTATATGACCTTATGTGACTCCAAAGGCATCCTCAGTCACGATCGCACCGATTTAAACGACGAAAAACGCGAATTTGCCGTAGAAAAAGGCGGCAACTTAGCCGATGCGATTAAAGGAACGGATATGTTTATCGGCGTCAGCGTCCCGGGAGTATTAACGCCGGAAATGGTGCGCTCAATGGCACCGGATCCGATCGTCTTTGCAATGGCAAATCCCATCCCCGAAATTCAACCAGAATTAGTCATGGATGATGTCGCCGTGATTGCCACGGGACGTAGCGATTATCCTAACCAAATTAACAACGTTTTGGCATTTCCCGGCATCTTCCGGGGGGCGCTCGATTGTCGGGCCCATACGATTACCGAAACCATGTATCTGGAAGCTGCTAAGGCGATCGCCTCCTTGGTCAAACCCTCGGATCTCAGCCGGGAAAATATCATTCCCTCCGTGTTCGACGATCGCGTAGTCACCGCAGTCTCCGCCGCAGTCCAACAGGCAGCGCGTCAAGAAGGTTCCGCCCGCCATTAAGTTTGCACAATAACAACCCGCACCCTCAAGGGTGGGGCTATACGGACAAAGCCCGCCTGCGCGGGCTCAGAGAGACTTTTAAAAACCCACACCCTCAAGGGTGCGGGTTTTTTATAGCCCCCTGGGCCCAAATCGCCATCACATCGCAACCGGGGAGATGGGGGAGATGGGGGAGATGGGGGAGATGGGGGAGATGGGGGAGATGGGGGAGATGGGGGAGATGGGGTGGATGTTCGTAGTAACGACTTCAGTCGTTATTCCCCGTTCGTAGTAACGACTTCAGTCGTTCTCTTGATGTTCAACGTCCCGACTTGCTGTCGTTTTATGGCTGAAGCCGTGACACTCACCAGGAGGGGCTTAAGCGCCTGTTTGGGAACTGGAGGATCCGGAAATGGGTGCGTTACTTGGCTGAAGCCAAGTAACGCGGTAACGACTGAAGTCGTTACTACGAACAATTTCCTCCATCTCCCCCTCGCAACCTGATCTGGGATGGTGCTGCGATCGCCACTTATATTACAATCTGTAAAGAACCATTACAGGATAGGCAGAATGCGGGTAGCGATCGCAGGGGCGGGACTAGCCGGAATGTCCACCGCCATTGAGTTAGTTGATGCGGGTCACGAAGTGGAAATCTTCGAGTCTCGTCCCTTTGTCGGCGGGAAAGTCGGCAGTTGGGTAGATGCCGAGGGCAATCACGTGGAAATGGGATTGCACGTCTTTTTCGGCTGCTATTACAACCTCTTCGACTTAATGAAAAAAGTAGGGGCAATCGACAGCTTGCGCCTGAAAGACCATACTCATATCTTTATCAACGAGGGTGGCAAAACCGGGGAACTGGATTTTCGGTTTATTACCGGCGCACCCTTCAACGGTTTAAAAGCCTTTTTCACCACCTCTCAACTCTCGGTACAAGATAAACTCACCAATGCGATCGCTCTGGGTACTAGCCCGATTGTCCGGGGTTTGGTGGACTTCGATGGGGCGATGAAAACAATTCGCAACCTCGATCGCATCAGCTTCGCCGACTGGTTCCGCAAACATGGCGGTTCTAATGGCAGTCTCAAGCGGATGTGGAACCCGATCGCCTACGCCTTGGGTTTTATCGACACGGAAAACATTTCCGCCCGCTGTATGCTGACTATTTTCCAGTTTTTTGCTGCAAAAACGGAAGCGTCGGTCCTGCGGATGTTAGAAGGGTCCCCCGATACCTACCTCCATCAACCGATTCTCAAATATTTAGAAGCCAGAGGCGCTAAAATCCATACCCGACGCCGAGTCCGGGAAATTCTGTTTTCTGAAGAGAGTGGAGAAACAGAAGTCACGGGATTGATTGTGGCGCAAGGGGAAACGGAAGAAACCATGACTGCGGATGCTTATGTCTTCGCCTGTGATATCCCCGGCATTCAAAAAGTCTTACCCCCGGCATGGCGTAAATGGCCGGAGTTCGATAATATCTACAAACTTGACGCGGTGCCCGTGGCGACGGTGCAATTGCGCTTTGATGGGTGGGTAACGGAATTGCATGATGCAAGTAAGCGTCAGCAGGTGGAGGAAGCGGCAGGAATTGACAATCTGCTTTATACCCCGGATGCAGACTTTTCTTGTTTTGCAGATTTGGCCTTGACTTCGCCTTCGGATTATTATCGCCAAGGGGAGGGTTCGTTGATGCAGTTGGTGTTGACGCCGGGAGATCCGTTTATTAAGCAGAGTAACGAGGCGATCGCCAATCATGTTCTGAATCAAGTGCATGAGCTATTTCCCTCGTCCCGAGACTTAAATATGACCTGGTACAGTGTGGTCAAGTTGGCGCAATCCCTCTATCGGGAAGCCCCAGGGATGGACCCCTATCGGCCCGCGCAACAGACTCCCGTGGGGAATTTCTTCCTCGCCGGAAGCTATACCCAACAGGATTATATTGACAGTATGGAAGGGGCTACTCTTTCGGGACGGCAAGCGGCAAAAGCGATTTTAGGGCGGGTGAATGAATTAACAAAGGAGTCCTAAACCCTTGGCGATCGGTTAATTAAAGTAAACGCCCGCACCCTAAAGGGTGGGGCTATACGGACGAAGCCCGCCTGCGCGGGCTAGTCTATTAAAAACAACTTTTCATAACCGCAGGACTTACAGATATTTTCCGAACCCGCCCTAAATGTAGAGGCGATTCGCGAATCGCCTCTACATTTAGGGTTGATTCTCAATATCTGCGTAAGTCAAAAACCCATTTTATTCTTTAGCCTGCGTAGGCAGGCTTCGTCTGTATAGCCCCACCCTTTAGGGTGTGGGTTGTTGGTTATCTATCAATATTAAACCTTTAAATTCTGATGACAAACTGGTTAGAACATAGCGTCTTAGTAGAAGTTAATACTCCGATTGATCATGTGTGGGGTCTGTGGTCGGATTTAGAGCAGATGCCGCGCTGGATGAAATGGATTGAATCGGTGCAGATATTAGAGGAAGACCCGGAATTATCGCGGTGGAAATTAGCCTCTGGGGGATTTGAATTTAGTTGGCTGTCTCGGATTTTGAAAATTGTACCGAATCAGATTATTCAGTGGGAATCAGTGGATGGATTGCCGAATCGTGGGGCAATTCGCTTTTACGATCGCCATCAAGAAGGCAGTGTGGTTAAGCTCACCGTCGCCTATGCCATTCCCGGGATTCTGGGACAGATTATGGATAATTTATTTTTGGGTCGTGTGGTAGAATCCACGATTCAAGCGGATTTAGAACGATTTCGGGAATATGCGATCGCCGACTATTCTCAACCGTAATCGCACCGGGAACTCTCAGTCTTATCCTTCAATCCACCGCTGATGCTGGAGTTAAGGGTAAAGTTACCGTAAAGGTCGTCCCCACATTGACTTCACTTTCTACGGAAATTTCACCGTGATGGGCTTCTACGCAGTTTTTCACAATCGTCAGTCCCAGACCCGTTCCCGGTATTTTACCTACATTTCTCGCCCGGTGGAAGGACTGGAACAAGCGTTTACGGTCCTCTATCGGAATGCCAATTCCGGCATCACGAATTTTAAAAATAGCCTGATTGTCTTGACAAATTAAATCAAAATAAATCGGGTTATTAGAAGGGGAATATTTGCAAGCATTGGTGAGCAAATTGCCGAGAATGTAGCGCAGGAGTTTTTCATCAAGACAGGCATCGTCAGTCGAACCGACTGACTGAAAAATAATAGCATGATGTTCGATATCGCTAAATTCCCGTTCTTCGACCAAATCCTGACAGAATTTGACTAAATCTAGGGGGTGCGGTTCATACTCCAATTTTTGATTCTCGACCTGACCCAGAACGAGCAAATCATCAATCATTTGGTCCATATATTCAGCAGTTTTCTGGATCATTTGCAGGTAGCTAAACCGTTGTTCTTCGGTTATTTTGTCTGCAAATCTTTCCAATAATTGGGATGCACATAAAATCGAGGTGAGGGGATTCCTAAATTCGTGAGTCACCATTGAAGTGAAGCTCGATTTTAGTTCATTCAGTTCCTTTTCTTGGGCAAGAGCTAGATTTAATTCTTCCTGAGCTTGTTGACGTTCTACAATCTCTTTTTGCAAGAGTTCGTTCGTCTCGGTGAGTTCAACGAGCTGTTCTTCAACGGATTGTTGTAACATCTCAATCACCCGATACATTTCCATTGGATCAAAGGCTTGCAGGAGGGTAGATTGGGTGACAATTCCTAACAGTTCCCTCTGTTCAGAGACGACAACCAACCGGCGCACAGACCACTGTTTCATCATCTGATGAGCGTTCCAGAGGGAGTCGTCGGGTTTGAGTGAAAATAACGGTTGACTCATGACGATCGCCGCTGAGGTGCTGTTCAAATCCAGATCCAGGGCATGAAATTGCACGAGGTCCCGTTCCGTCACCATTCCGACAGCGATGGGTCCGGGTTCCCGACGACTCTCGGATTGAGGGTCCGATTTGGGGGGAGAAATCGGGACGCCGTGAAGGGGACCCTCGGTGAGGTCAGAGTTCAGGGTTTCTGGCATCTGGGCGATCACCACACAGCTAACTTTATTCCGAGACATTAATTCCGCCAGGGACAACAAGGATGCAGTCGGGGGTGCCGTCACCACCCCGCGAGTCATCACCTCTAAAACCGATCGCGCCTTGAGGAGATTGACCGGCTGTAGCACTTTTCGGATACTACCATGACTCAAAGTTCCTAACACTTGACCCGTTGCATCGACCAAGGGCAAGTGACGAATGCCATGTTTCTGCATCAGGGAGAGGACTTGAAACAGGTCCCGAAACTCCGACTGAACTAAGGTAATCACCTCCGTTGTCATGACTTCGGCAATGGTGATATCTATAATTTTCACCCCTGCCGCACACAGATGCACCACATCCCGTTCGCTAAAAATTCCCCGTAATTGCTTACCCTCCATCACCAATACACAGCCGTCTCCCACGTCATCCAGGGGACTGAATGCCATTGATGCAGTCACATCGGTGAGGGCGCAACTGGCTCTAGCGTGAGCCATTTGGGTAATGACATCAATCAGGCGGGTATCCGGAGAAACGACCATCGGCGATCGGTTGATCGCTTGTTCTAAGTCTGGGGAATAGAAGGGTAAATGATTAGGTTGCAGCATAGTAACTCGACAGAAGGCTGAAGGGGACCCACAGAAGGGCGCTCGGAGTCCAAGGCATCGGAATCACCAGGGGTGCTTCTTTCTAAGATAAGCTAGAATTTTCTCAAATTTAAAATCTTTAACCCTTTAACCTAAGACCAGGGATGTTCAGTCAATTTACCACAATTCTGTTCTGATCAGACCAACCCTTCTCACCCAATGGGAGAAAGGGAGCAAAATCAAAGTCCCTCTCCTCCTGAGCTAAGTCGAAGGGTTGGGAAAGGGATTGAGGATGAAGATTGCAGGGGGTGAGATTTACCCTTTACCAGGTCGGGTCAATATAGACATTAATGGTGACCTGTTCTTGACCCCCAGGCACGCCAGAAATACAGGAACAAACGGTGCGATCGCCATCAATTTCGACTTCGCAAGCATGACAAGACCCCATCAAACATCCGGTCGGAATCGTAATTCCGGCCCGTTTCGCCACCTCTAGTAAAGGTTCTCCAACCTCTGCTTTGACTGTAATGCGATCGGGTAAAAAAATAACATCTATGCTCATAATTTTAGCTCTTGTGAAGGGTAATTATTCATTGTTCCCCACTCGCTCCACCCCGGACTCCTGTTCTCTTCTCCTCTTGCCCACCCAGGGTCCGGTCCTTATAACAAGGGAGTTAAATCTAAATGGGCTTCGACAATCGTTGCCAAAGCATCAATAATTTCTTCTCGTTGGTCTCGGTAGTTAGCAATCCCTGTGGGTAAAGATTTTAACCCTCTTTGATTGCGGAGACGATTTAACCAAGCCCGCCGCCAAGGTCCATTATCAAATAGCCCATGCAAATAGCAACCCCAAACCGATTGCTCTTTATCTACCAGCCCCAAATTCAAATCATCAAATAGAGGTTTAATATCTGGAGATAACGCGCCATTCACCCGTTCGCTCGGTTGCGTCCGACCCTGATGAATTTCATAACCCGTCACGGGTAAACCCGGGGTGGGATAATGAGAATTAACCACTCGTTGTCGGGACACTTTATGATTGGTAATCACGGTTTTAATCGGCAATAGATTCAACCCTTCAAATCGTCCTTCGACGCCTTCAACGCCTTCCGGGTCCGCCACAATTTGGCCCAACATTTGGTATCCGCCACAAATGCCTAAAACCGTTCCGCCTCCAGCCACATAGTTTTGCAACTCCTCCGCCATCCCCGTTTGTTTCAGCACGAGCAAATCGGCAATTGTTGTTTTAGAACCGGGGATAATCACCGCATCAGGATAGCCCAAAGATTGTTTGGGACTGATATATTTGAGTGTGACACTCGGTTCGGCTTCTAAGGGGTCGAAATCCGTAAAGTTAGAAATTCTCGGTAAGCGAATCACTGCAATGGTAATTTCACTCTCAGCTTTGTGAGTGGGAGGATTTAATAAACTGAGGGAGTCTTCTGCGGGAAACATTTCTGAGATCCAAGGAATCACCCCGAGGACGGGAATGCCGGTGTATTCCTCTAACCAGGTAATGCCCGAGTCGAGAAGCGATCGCTGTCCTCTAAACTTATTAATGACAACCCCCCGAATTAAGGCGCGTTCTTCTGGGTCTAATAAGGCTAAGGTGCCAACCACATGAGCAAATGCACCGCCTCGGTCAATATCGACCACCAGGACAGTGGGCGCGTTGAGATGTTTGGCAACGCGCATATTCGTTAAATCTCGATGTTTGAGGTTGATTTCTGCGGGACTTCCGGCCCCTTCACAGATGATGATATCAAATTCTTTGGCCAGGGAGTTCAAAGACTCAACGATCGCATTCCAACCCCGATCAAAAAACTTTTCATAATATTCTGCTGCGCCAACTTTGCCTTCGGGTTTTCCTCTGAGGATGACTTGGGACGTCATATCCCCTTGGGGTTTTAATAAAATTGGGTTCATTTCCACTTCCGGGGCAATTCCGGCAGCCCAGGCTTGCACTGCTTGCGCGTAGCCGATTTCTCCACCTTTGAGGGTAACGTAGGCATTTAAGGCCATGTTTTGTCCTTTAAACGGGGCGACACGCATTCCTCGACGATAGAGGATTCGGCAGAGGGCCGTGGCGATCGCGGATTTCCCGGCGTGGGAGGTGGTCCCAACAACCATAATGGCTTTCATAATGGCAGAAATGTCTGTTGTGGTTTTGCTAGAAGGTTGGAAATCGCACCCAACGATTGAGGAAATTATAAAGGCGATCGCCCCAGGATGGGGGTGGAATTTCCCCTGGGGACTGTTCCCATTCCGCCACCAGTTGCCGTCCCAAGGGAGTGAGGCGGAAACTATCGGTAATCCCTTGACCATCGACTTCTCGACGCAATACGCCCAGTTGGATCAGCCATAACAGGCTGTTTTCTACGCTTCGTTCGTTGATCGGCGATCGCGTATAGTGGTTTTCGACGCCGACTGCATCGACGATTGCCAATAACGGCACGCTGCGATCGCGCATGGTCACAAATAATTCTAGTTTAAAGGGCAAACACTTCATCCCCCGAGCCGCCCGTTTTAAGGTGCGTTGGGGATATGCAATGGGGTGGGTTTTCTGGGGTTGAACGGCAGTCATGGCGATCGGACGACTAGGGCCTATATAGTTTTAGATTAACTCCGATCTTACCCTCTCCAGCCCTTGATTTGAGCATCGTCGAACATAAAATGTACAGCGGATTCCCATGAGTCGCCTGATTTTAGACCCCTTGCCCGGGTCTCATTTAGATTGACAAAATGACCCAAAACTGATAACGCAAATTCTCCCAAATCGCCCCAGGGACTTTTGACAGGCTTTTGACCAGCATTTTCAAGAACCTGGCTTCCCTCAGAGGCGATCGCCTCCCTCACCCTTTCCCATTTGGATGAGTCATTCCATCTTCAAACAATTGAGTACGGAAATCTCCCCCTTAACTGCATCTTTTTTCATTGTCAAAATCAATCTTTTATGATAAAATCACAACACATCAAAGTTAGGAAAAAACAACATTTATGACCTTACCTGTTGGCACAGCAGCCCCGGCATTTACCGCCAGAGATACCAATGGCAACCTCGTCAAACTCTCGGATTTTGCCGGAAAAACCCTAGTATTGTACTTTTACCCCAAAGATGATACTCCGGGCTGTACCAAAGAAGCCTGTAGTTTTCGCGACTCCTATTCCGAATTTAGAAACAAAGATATCGCCGTATTAGGAGTCAGCCGAGATGATGAAGCGTCTCATCAAAAATTTACCCAAAAGTTTAATCTTCCCTTTCCCTTATTAGCGGATACTGATGGTTCGATTACCAAAGCTTATGACGTAGAAAAGGGTGAGAAAGCCAAGCGGGTCACCTACACCATTGACGCGATCGGCAAGATCTCCCAAGTTTACGAAGGGGACAATCTCAATACTGAAACCCACGGTCCCGATATTCTCGCCGCCATCCATTAAAATCGACTCAAAAGGGCGATCGCCCGGTTACAATACCCATTAAGTCTTAACATTCAGGAGAATACAGCATCCATGACTTTAGCACTCGGCACCATTGCCCCAGATTTCACGGTCAAAGATACCAACGGCAACACGGTTACCCTCTCCCAATTCAAAGGCAAAACCGTTGTCTTGTATTTTTATCCCAAAGATGACACCCCCGGTTGCACGAAAGAAGCCCAAGGGTTCCGGGATAGCTATTCTGAGTATCAAAGCAAAGAAATGGTGGTTTTAGGAGTCAGTCGCGATGATGAAGCATCTCACAAACTCTTTACCGAAAAATATGGGTTGCCCTTCCAACTCCTAGCTGATGTCGATGGTGCCATTACCAAGGCTTATGATGTCGAGAGTGGCAACTATTCTCAGCGAGTCACCTACGTGATTGATAGCGAGGGCAAAATCGCTCAAGTTTACGATCAAGTTAACACCAGCAGCCATGCTCAAGATATTCTAGCTGCCGCCTCCTAATTTCTAACCCCCTGGGAGGTAAAGTCCAGATTAGAAACCGGGTTTTTAAACAAGTTTTGGCAAATTGCCGCCAATTTAAGCAAAAACCCGGTTTCTTAATCCTTCCCGGTGAGAAACCGGGTTTTTAACCGAAGTTTTGGCAAATTGCCGTAAATTTAGGCAAAAAACCCGGTTTCTGGTCCCGGGGATTTAATCGCTACACAATGAATCCCCTAAATCCATCAGGATAACTGAGGAAAAAAGATTATTCCGGATAGAATCTAGGCTCACAAGTAACAGGGTCTTATGGGGTAGGCAGGAAGTCTTCCTCCTGTTGATATTACTGTGAGCAGAACCGATGAGTTTAGGCCAATCCTTCACTTTAAAAATTCTCCATGACACTTTTTTAAAAGTGTCCACTGCATCCTCCTCTAGCTTAACTGCTACCCAAAAAGTAGCGGTCAAAGCGGGAGAAACTGTTGAAATTAAAAGCTATGAATTGAGCGCCGGTCATTTCCGAGTGCAATTAGCCCAAGGAATCGCCCCAGTGGGTGAAACGGGCTACTTTTATGAAAAACACATCGAACTCATTCCCAACCTGGTTAACTGTACCTTCAACAGCGGTAACTCCGTCGAACCCCCGCCCGGTTTTGGGTTGCTAACCATCCTAGAAAGCACCAAAATCAAAGCCAAACCGGAAGACTCCTCGCAACTGAGCGATCGCGAACAAGCCGAACTGCAAGCGGGTCAAACTTTTTTAATCACGGGCCATGCTTGCGTTTCTAGCCATTTTCTAGTTTCCCTCTCCGAAGAAATTCCGGGATTTGGCAACCGGGGTTATCTTTATCATCCCCATGTTAGTCTCAAAAAAGATGGCTTGGCGATCGACTACGACCCCAACGCCATTACCCTAACTGTTCTCCAAAACAACCCCTTCAAAAAACAACCCATTGACTCTAGCCAACTCCCTCCGGAAGAACTCTATTCCCTCAAATCCGGTGAGATTTATGGCGTAGCCAGCTATGCAATGGAAGCGGGACATTTAAAAATTTCCCTGACTGAAAACCTGCCGCAATTTGGCAATACCGGCTATCTTTTCCCCGATTTTGTCCAATTAAATCGGGGCAATACTGTAATTAGTACCGGGTTTGGCCTCAGCTATCAAGGTCCGACGGAAGTTTTAGTCGAAAAACCTGTGATTCTCAAAGGCACTTATGAACCCCAGAAAATTACCACGGTCAGCTTATCCGCTGAAGATAAATTTTCCCTGCCGGTCCAATTAAATCCCAGTGCAGGCACTTGGCAAGTGAATCTGACCAATGGATTTAGTGGGGCAGGTGCGCGGTGGTTACGCCTCAAAGGAACCAATGCTCAGGGTCAATTGATTGGGTCGGACGTGATTAATATTACGGTCACCACAGATCCGGCAACGGTGGGCGAAGCTTTAACGTTAACAATTCAGCAGGACACCTTTTTTAAGGTTTCTCCAGTGGATTCGGGTAGTCTGAATACCCAGCAAAAAGTCTTAGTTAAGGCAGGCATGACGGTTAAAGTCAGCCGTTATGGATTGTTAGATGGTCATCTCAAGGTCACCCTCGATAGTCCGATTCAACCGATTGGTGAGTTTGGCTATTTTTATGAAGGTCATGTTCAACTCAGCAAAGGCAGTAAAGTCTTCAACTTTAATATTGAGGATGTCCAAATTTCTGGAACTCCCGCCCAAATGTTGGTTACAAAAACCACGTTAATTAAGGCGCAACCTGTGGATTCAGCGAATCTGGCTGCGGTGCAAAAAGCCGAGTTGCTGCTGGGTAAAACTTTGGGAATTACGGGATATGCCTGTACAAAGGGACATTTCCGGGTGACTTTGAGTGAATCGATTCCCGGTTTTGGGAATGTGGGGTATGTGTATTGGCAGCACGTTCAAATTAAGAATCGGAATCAGGTGGTGTCGTATGATTCTGATGCGTTGACGGCGACGATTCGGCAAACGACGGTGTTTAAGAAACAACCCGTGGATGCGGCGCGGTTGAGTGGGACGGATAAGGTGACTTTACCCCTGGGACGGGTGTATGGGGTGGCGAGTTATGCGATCGAATCGGGACATTTGAAAGCGTCGTTAACGGAAGAGTTTCCCGGGTTTGGAAATACGGGTTTTCTGTTTCCGGGACATCTGCTGATGCAGCGTGGGGGTCGCACCTTTGATCCAGTTCCGAATCACATCGAACTGAATGTGCCGTATTTTTCCCAACGGGATAATCCTCGCTACTATTGGTCTACCTGCAATGTGACCTCGATCGCGATGGTGTTTCATTACTATGGCATCCGGTCCAAGCGCGGGGGTCAGTTGGAGGATGAACTGCTGCAATGGTGTTTCAACTATGCCGGAGTCGGGTCCCAAACGGATCACAGTGTTTTATCGGCGATGGTCCGCGCCTATGGGTTTAAGCATAGCTTTAGCACCACCAGTACCTGGTCCGATGTGAAGAATGAGCTGATTAATCGCCGTCCGGTGGTGATTGCGGGATACTTTACGGCAACGGGGCATATTATCACGATTATCGGCTATAACCGACAAGGGTATATTGTGCAAGACCCTTGGGGAGATGCACTGACGGGTTATAGCCATTTGGAAGGACGCCGGTTGATGTATCCCTACAGCTATATGGACCGGGTTTGTGGTCCTGATGGCAATGTTTGGATCCATTCGATTCAGAAGTAGGTTGGGCATTGCCCAACATAATTACGGTGGGCATTGCCCACCCTACAATTGCTCTAAAAGACCAATGGGGCGGGGTAAAATTTAGGAACGGGAGGGTGCGATCGCCCTCCCGTTTCTCTGTTCATCAGTCCCTAGATGCTGGGATTTGAGTTGGTATTGTTATCCAGGCACAGCGGATCCCGACTCTAAAATCTTAACTCTCATATCCTCTGCCTGCGTTATCCTGAGCTTAGAGACGATTTAAGTATGCATCATTGACACTCAGGAGATTCAAGCGATGAGTTGGAACAGTGCTACCCCGGTACCCGATCGCATTTTTGCGAGTTTGCCCTACCTACTGCCCCTGATTGTGGCGGTGCAATTTGGGATATTTTTGTTCAGAGAGTTTCCCTTTCTCTCAATCTTCTTTGTCCCTCTACAACCTTTAATGAGCCTGTATTATGGCATTCCATTTGCGGGACTGATTATCTTTTTCGTCCTGCTGTTTGCCGTGGTTAGAAATGACAATATCAGTCGCTTCATTCGGTTTAATACCATGCAGGCGATTCTGCTGAATATTATCTTAGCCATCACGGGTTTGGTGGTGGAACTGCTCGGGAAGGCCCTCCCTACCTTGGCAGTGCAGACCCTGTTTAATATGCTGTTTTTGGGAACGATCGCAGCGGTGGTTTACTCGGTGGTGCAGTCCTTGTTAGGGCGCTATGCAGAAATTCCGACGATTTCTGAAGCGGTGCATATGCAGGTTCGCTAGAACTGACCAGCAGCCAGTGGCTGCTGGTGCAGCAATTTAGGCAGCCGACGAGTGACTGACTGACTATAGAACCAATGGGGTAAGACGTTGCCTGACGGTATTTTCTAAGCTGCCAATGCCTTCGATTTCCACCCGGACGCGATCGCCCACTTGCAATGGCCCTATCCCTTCCGGGGTTCCGGTCAATACCACATCTCCAGGAAGTAGGGTCATCACTTGAGAAATATAGGAAACCAAAACATCCGGGGGAAACACCATATTATCAATGACGCTCGATTGCACAGGTTCAGGGGCATCATTGACAAAAGTCTGTAAACCCGCTCCTGGACTGACTTCTCGGACAATCCAAGGTCCCAGGGGACAAAAGGTATCAAATCCCTTGCCTCGCGTCCATTGACCATCTTTTTTTTGTAAGTCCCTCGCCGTCACATCATTGGCAATGGTGTATCCCCAAATTTTCCCCGTTGCCTCCTCCGGCGTACAATCGACGCACCGTTCTCCAATCACAAGGGCCAATTCTCCCTCATAATCAACCCGCTCAGACT
Source organism: Oscillatoria sp. HE19RPO (assembly GCF_024220515.1). Taxonomy (GTDB): domain Bacteria; phylum Cyanobacteriota; class Cyanobacteriia; order Cyanobacteriales; family Laspinemataceae; genus Laspinema. The sequence goes on along the minus strand of NZ_JAMXOT010000007.1, from coordinate 4,003 downwards.
GAGGCGGATAGGCGATCGCGTCTCCATCGGCAATCACGGCAGTCGGGGGTTTCAAAAAGAGTAGGGGTTCTCTCGGAACCGGCGTTCCCATTTCAGCGGCATGATCTGCATAATTTTTGCCGACGGCGACAATTTTTGATGGAACGCAAGGCGCTAAAAGCCTGTACGTTTCTGGTTCTAGGAACCGTTCAGTCGGTTGTCCCTTTAACCAGGGAGGCGCATCAAGCAACTGAACGCCTCTACTCAATTGAAGTAATCCATAGTAAATCCGTCCCTCTGGGGTTTGGATTCGGACGTAGCGCTGTGCCATAACGTTGATTTATGCCCTCTGTCGTAGTGTGATGTTTGGCTCTTCTGACCCTAGTCTTAGGAGTTTTAGAATTAGTCTTAAGCACTTCTTTAGCACCCTCTTCATCGCCCCAAATGGTATCCTGTCCTTGGGTTAAAAAGATCTCCTTTTGTCATCACATCTAAAAAAAATATCTCATCACTTCACTCCTGTTAAATAAAAAAACTATCACTCTGCCTTGGGGTTGTTGTGACTACAAGAGTGAAGTAGCAAATTCGGGAGCGGGCTCACACAGGGGTTTCGAGGACTGATGAACTCAGGTGCCTAGAGAAATCAGAAAACCCCACAGGCTCAAGCCCGGAGGCACTTGCGGACGAAGCGATGCCTGCGCGGGCTGAAGCGAAAACCTACTTTTACCCACCGGATTTGGTATCACCGGATTGTCCCAGGCGATCGCCTGCCATCAATGCCATCAATGCCACAGGACTTTTTTGAACCCGGGTGCAGAAATCCGAAACCGATATGATAAGATAAAAAATTGCGCGTAAAATCAAGGCGAAAAGGGAGAGACTCCCTGAACCTTGTCATGCCTTGCTTCTTCACAACAATGGCCAAACCACAGCCAGTTTGACAAGATCGGCGGGCGATCGCGAAGCGTCTGTGCAGCAGAATCGCGCCTAGAGCGAAGAAGCCATTTAGTCCATAAGGAGATTTTCTTCAATGCGGTATATTTACGAAACCATGTACATCCTGCGTCCCGACCTCGGTGAGGAACTCACCGATGCGGCGATCGCCAAATATCAAGGCTTACTCCAAGAAAATGGGGTCACCACTGTTGAGACCCAACACCGGGGTAAGCGTCGCCTTGCCTATGAAATCGGCAAGCATCGCGATGGCATTTACATTCAAATGAACTATGAATGTGATGGCAGCCAAGTGGCCCCCTTAGAACGCGCCATGCGGTTGAGTGAAGACGTGATCCGCTATCTCACCATCAAGCAACCCGTTCGGGAAGTCGAGGAGGAAGAAGAGGTTGAGGCAACCGCTTAATCTGTTGCCACTCTAGCAACCCTCCCCTCCAAACGGTTGCATCCCTCGTCCTTGCCAATTCATTGACAGGCTCAAGGCGATCGTGCAACTATAAAAGATTGGCTGTCTATATTAAGCTCGGATCAGGTTCAGCCCTGATAAAAGCGGGGGCGATCGCTCATCTATAGACCGATCAACTCGCTACCTGTACGGCACACTCCACCAGAATTCTATGACTTACGCAATTATCGAAACCGGCGGCAAACAACTGCGAGTAGAACCCGGTCGTTTCTACGACATCGAGTTACTTCCTGTAGATGCCGAAGAAAGCATTACCCTGGAAAATCTCTTACTGATTCAGCATGAGGACCAGGTTCATATCGGTCAACCCTTTGTAGAAGGCGCGACCCTCCAAGCGACCGTCATGCAGCATTACCGGGGTCGCAAGGTGATCGTCTATAAGATGAAACCCAAAAAGAAAACCCGCAAAAAACGCGGACATCGCCAAGAAATCACTCGGCTGATGATCGACTCGATCAGCTTGAATGGGGCGGTGTTAGCATCGGCTGAAAATAACACCCCAGCCTCATCTACCCCCTCAACTGAGGCAGAATAAGAACAGAGGGAATTGAGGAGTCAGTTGGAGGGGCATTAAGCGATGGCGCAGTCCAGACAACGGACTCTCCCATTGAGCCCTTCCCGGTGCTACCCTTTCCCAAGATTTAATCCTGAAATGACTGAAGTAACACAGAGGAACTATGGCTCATAAGAAAGGTACGGGTAGTACACGCAACGGACGTGACTCTAATGCCCAGCGTCTTGGCGTCAAGCGCTACGGGGGTCAAGTCGTCCGCGCCGGAAATATCCTAGTCCGTCAGCGCGGCACCAAGTTTCACCCTGGACAAAATGTCGGGCGCGGCAGCGATGATACTTTGTTTGCCCTGATTGATGGGGTTGTCACTTTTGAACGCAAGGGCAAGAGTGGTAAAAAAATCAGCGTTTATGCAGTGGCAGCAACGGCAGAACCCGTGGCAGTGGAAGCATAAATGGCTTAATCCAGTCCAAGGGATTAACAAGAGGGCAGATGCGATCGCGTCTGCCCTTTTTTTCATGCTTTTTTCTGACAAACAACAATAAAAACCCACACCCTGAAGGGTGGGGCTATACGGACGAAGCCTGCCTACGCAGGCTGAAGAGTAAAATAGGTCTTTTATACCAAATCCGGTGGGTAAAAGTCGGTTTTCGGTTTTAGCCCGCGCAGGCGGGCTTTGTCCCTGTAGCCCCACCCTTCAGGGTGTGGGTTTTTGCAGACCTTTAACAACTGAATGGAGTATTCTACCAAATCCGGTGGGTAAAAGTCGGTTTTCGGTTTTAGCCCGCGCAGGCGGGCTTTGTCCCTGTAGCCCCACCCTTCAGGGTGTGGGTTTTTGCAGACCTTTAACAACTGAATGGAGTATTACAACCGGATTTCGTATCCCCCACCGTAATAAACTTACCCATCGCCAGGAAACCAGATGTTACAAAACGTAACTAAATGCGCCAGCGATCGCCAGATAACTTTAGACTGAAGTGTTGAAACAATCGCGTATTCCTTCTTTAAATTCAGCTATGTTTCCAACTCATCGCCCTCGCCGTTTGCGTCAGCACCCCCAACTCCGCCGAATGGTGCGGGAAAATCTCCTCACCACCAGCGACTTAATCTATCCCCTGTTCGCCGTCCCAGGGGAATCTGTTGCGAAGGAAGTCACATCCATGCCAGGAGTCTATCAACTCTCGGTGGATAAAATTGTCGAAGAAGCTAAAGAAGTCTATGACTTAGGCATTCCCGCCATTATCCTGTTTGGCATTCCCGAGGACAAAGATACTGAGGCAACCGGCGCTTGGCATGATTGCGGAATTGTCCAGAAAGCAACTGCTGCGGTGAAAGCAGCGGTTCCCGAACTCCTCGTAATCGTGGATACCTGTCTGTGTGAGTACACCAGTCATGGACATTGCGGCTATTTAGAAGTGGGGGATTTAATGGGGCGGGTGCTCAACGATCCCACCCTGGAGTTGCTGAAGAAAACGGCGATCGCCCAAGCGAATGCTGGTGCAGATATCATCGCACCGTCCGGGATGATGGATGGCTTTGTTCAGGCAATCCGGTCTGGATTAGATGGGGCGGGATTTGAAGATATTCCCATCCTGTCTTATGCGGCGAAATATGCCTCCGCCTATTATGGCCCGTTCCGAGATGCGGCAGATTCCTCTCCCCAATTTGGCGATCGGCGCACCTATCAAATGGATCCGGCTAATGGTCGCGAGGCCCTGACTGAAATTGAACTGGATATCCAGGAAGGGGCGGATATGCTGATGGTTAAACCAGCCCTCGCCTATATGGATATTATCTGGCGCGTCAAACAGGCGAGTAACCTGCCTGTTGCCGCTTATAACGTCTCTGGGGAATATGCGATGGTTAAAGCTGCTGCCCTCAATGGCTGGATTGATGAGGAACGAGTCGTCTTAGAAACCTTAACCGGCTTCAAGCGCGCTGGTGCGGACCTGATTCTCACCTACCATGCGAAAGATGCGGCCCGTTGGCTGGCAAACCAGTCGTAAGCGATCGGTTTCTAAAAACTCTCTTTTAAGGGGATTACAAAAAATAAATCATCCAACCGTTCAACTGAAAGGAAGTGTAGGGGCGCA
>NZ_JAMXOT010000099.1 GCF_024220515.1 Oscillatoria sp. HE19RPO | reverse complement strand
TGGATGAAACGCTAAAAACGTTAATGACTACATTGTAGCACTAAGGGATAGGCAAGGGATAGGCGGTTAAAACCGCTCGTTCGTTTTTCCTCTGCGCTCTAAAGATGCGCAGTTCCCAAACTCTCGGACTTTTCTGATGGTTTTCCCCTCTGACGAGCTTCAACAAACTTTTAGGGTGACGGTTTTCTCGGTAAGGTCAAAACCGTCTTGGTGGCTAGGGGGGGAGTCTGGTTCGCTGTATTGGTGCTATTGAGCAAGAACTAGATTTCGTGTCCGGTTCCCAGGTTATCCCCCTGAATCAGATTACCCTGGTTCAGATACCCCCAAGGTCACAAGAAACTTATTTTAAATTCAAGCCCCCATTCTGGATTGTGCAATGCACCCTGTTGGTTGAGTTGTATGTGGTCCCGCCTATCGAATAGAGGGACCTGTTTTGAGGCGATCGCGTTATCTCTTCTCAGGGGATTCATTATAGATTTTAGATTCACAGCGCGCCAGATTGGGCAGATTACTCCCGTTCGTAGTAACGACTTCAGTCGTTTCTTCCCGTTCTTAGTAACGACTTCAGTCGTTTCTTCCCGTTCTTAGTAACAACTTCAGTCGTTTCTTCCCGTTCGTAGTAACGACTTCAATCGTTGCCCTCCTGTTATGACATCAGCCATAACACAAGCAATCCCAGGGTAAACCCAAGCTATTTCTTCAGGTTCGTAGTAACGACTTCAGTCGTTGCTCTCCTGTTATGGCATCAGCCATAACAGGAGCAATCCCAGGGTAAGGCGTGAAGAAGGCGATCGCCTTCTGCACGCGGATAACGACTGAAGTCGTTACTACGAACAGGACAGAAGAACCCAGAGTCAACCCCTTGCCGGATTGGTAACTTGAGGTGGAGGCTGATATGGGGCGTGAAGAAGGCGATCGCCTTCTGCACGCGGATAACGACTGAAGTCGTTACTACGAACATGAGCAATCCTCCCCATCTCCCCCATCTCCCCCTACTCAAAATCGTTATGATTATGATATTCTTGTAACGGTTCGTAAAGAATCCGGTGCGTTAATCGCCGTGAGCGTGCTTTCCAAGCCTACGCCACAGCAGGTTCGCGCCAGTTAACCCTCATAACATGGAGAATCAAACAATGACCGAAGGATGTATCCGCGTCGGCCAACAGGCCCCCGACTTCACTGCCACTGCCGTTGTGGATCAAGAGTTCAAAACCATCAAACTCTCCGACTACCGGGGTAAATATGTGGTGTTGTTCTTCTATCCCTTAGACTTTACCTTTGTCTGTCCGACGGAAATTACTGCGTTTAGCGACAGTCATGGAAAATTCAGCCAACTGAACACCGAAGTGCTGGGTGTGTCGGTTGACAGTGAATTCTCTCACCTGGCTTGGATCCAAACCGATCGCAAGTCTGGGGGTCTCGGCGACTTGAACTATCCTCTGGTTTCCGATATCAAGAAGGAAATTAGTTCCGCTTACAATGTCCTCGATCCTGAAGCGGGAATTGCTCTGCGTGGACTATTTATCATCGACAAAGACGGTGTGATCCAGCACGCCACTATCAATAACCTGGCATTTGGCCGTAATGTCGAAGAAACCCTGCGGATTCTGCAAGCGATTCAGCACGTTCAAACTCACCCCGATGAAGTTTGTCCGGCAGGTTGGCAACCCGGTGCGAAGACGATGAACCCGGATCCCAAGAAGTCTAAAGAATTCTTTGCCGCTATCTAATTCCCATTGGTGGGATTGGCATCGGAGGCGATCGCGATGGAAACTTGATCGGCGATCGCCTTTCAACCCTTTGAAACCCAACTCTTTCCCCAAGCGACTTCAGCAGGGATTGAGTTGGGTTTAAAATTTAGGCATAATTTTTTTAATGAATTGGCTCAAGAGGTTTAAACCATGTTGACATCTACGGATTTTAGAGGATTACTCAATCAACGCTTTTTCAATAATTTTCTGCCGGTTCCTGCCCTCAATAAACTCTACCCGGAAGTTTGCCCCCCTGACTTTCAACTTCCTCATGTCAATGGGGAGGGTTCGATTCGCCTTTCTGAATACCGCGAAAAACAACCTGTCATTCTCTATTTTACTCGGATTTTTACGGAAAAACAATATTGTCCCCTCTGTTTTCCTCACATTAAGGCCATGAATACGGCGTATGAGCAGTTTGTAGAAGCCGGTGCGGAAGTGTTATTAATTACCAGTACCGATGAACGTCAATCTCAAATTGTCATCCGGGATTTGGGATTAAAAATGCCGGTGTTGTGCGACCCAAGTTGTTTAGTGTTTCGGGCGTATGGGACAGGACAAGCTTTGGGTGCACCGTTACCGGCCCAGTATTTACTGGATATAGAGGGCAAGTTACGGTTTAAGCATCTGTTTTCATTTTTAGAACCCAATGCTCAAGTGAGCCGCTTATTAGAGCAGTTACAGCAGTTGCAACAACCTATAGGGGTTTAAACGATTGGCGGACTGTAGGGGCGCTTCGCGAAGCGCCCCTACAAGCGGGGGATAAATCCCCCGCTTGTTGTTGCAACAGGTGCTGTAGCAAGTCCTAATTGAGGGTTACCACTGGGGAGAACGGGCTAACAATTCGCCGATCGCCTCTGGATCTAAGGGTTTAGAAAAGAGGTATCCCTGGGCGAAATCACAGCCTAATCCTCGGAGTTTTTCTAATTGGAGGGGAGTTTCCACCCCTTCGGCGATCGCAATCATCCCCATTGTGTGAGCAATTCCGATAATACCGGGAACTAATCCGCACTGATGTTCCTTGCCATCGATGCGATTGATAAAGGAACGGTCAATTTTGAGGACATTGACGGGAAATTCTTCGAGGTAACTTAAGGAAGAATAGCCGGTGCCAAAGTCATCAATGCTTAATTCTATCTGGCAGTCGCGAATTTGGTGGAGAATGTCCAGGGTGGCTTGGTTTTGATTGGCGATCGCACTTTCGGTAATTTCCAGTTTAATCATTTGAGGATTGATTTGGGTGGACTCCAGGAGTTCCCGCAGATGCTGGATAAATGAAAATTGCAGAAAATGCCGCGCTGATAAATTGACACTACAAGTTACCGTGTCATTAATCAGGTTTTGATGTTGCCACGCTTGGAGTTGTCGAACGGATTCCTGTAATACCCACAGGTCAATACTGGCGATTAAACCTGTTTCTTCAGCGATGGGGATAAAATCGATGGGAGAGATAAATCCTCGGGTGGGATGTTGCCAGCGCACCAGGGCTTCAAAGCCGTAAATTTTGCCGCTAGTCAGGGAAATAATCGGCTGATAATAAACTTTAAACTCTTGTCGTTCTACGGCCCGTCGCAAGTCATTTTCAAGCTGGAGACGGTTTAATGCCTCATCATGCATGGCCGGATCGAAGAGGTAATATTGGCCTTTGCCTAGGGCTTTGGCATGGTACATGGCGGTGTCCGCATCCCGGAGGAGATATTCGGGTTTTTCGTGGTAGAAACTGCCGAGGGTAATGCCGATACTGGCATTAATAAAGACTTCATAGCGGGAGAGTTGAAAGGGTTCGGTTAAAGAGTTTAAGATGCGATCGGCGATGGTTTGTGCGCGGTCGAGGGTGGGGAGTTCTTCGACGAGGACTGCAAATTCATCGCCCCCTAACCGGGCTAAGGTATCTTCTTCTCGGAGGGCGGATTGGAGGCGTTTGGCAATGGCAATCAGGAGTTCATCTCCGACGAGATGACCGAGAGAATCGTTGACGACTTTAAAGCGATCGCAGTCTAAAAACAGGACGGCAAACTGATACTGGGGGTTGGCTTTCCGGAAGGCGATCGCCTGGTCCAATCGTTCCATAAATAAAGCACGATTGGGTAAATTTGTCAAGGGGTCATGAAGGGCTAAATGGAGTAACCGTTCTTGGAGTTGCTTCCGTTCCTTGATTTCCTGGACTAGCTCTTGATTAGACTGTTCTAACTGAAGGGTTCGTTCTTGAACCCGAGTTTCCAGTTCGGCATTGAGTTGCTGAATTTTTAATTCAGCATCCCGTCGCAAAAGTTGAGTTTGAATGCGAGCTAAAACCTCTTCCAATTGAAAGGGCTTACTAATATAATCAATCCCGCCGACGTTAAAGGCTTTGACTTTATCAAAAGCATCATCTAAGGCACTCAAAAAAATGACCGGAACTTCACGAGTGGCCTCATTTGTCTTTAAAATTTCGCAAACTTGATACCCGCTCATATCCGGCATCATGATATCCAGTAAAATCAAGTCCGGGACAACAATGCGACAGGCTTTGAGGGCCATTTGACCATTTAAGGCTTTGCGAACTTTATAGCCTTCCTCGGTTAAAATCGTGGCCAGATAGCGGAGATTATCTTGAGTATCATCCACGATTAGAATATCTTTTTGGAGTATTTGAACAGATTCGGAGTTCATTGGCCCTCCTGTTGAGTCAATTCTTCAATGAGATCAAACTGATAGTTATGGGCTAACTCCGCTAAGGCTTTGGATAAGGGGGCCAGATCCGGGGGAATCTCTTCGAGTAAGTTTAAAATCAAATCATCGCTGCATTGCATGGCGGCATCAGAAAGCTGATGAATCCAACTTTCAGGCATAATTTTTAAAGCCTCCGGGGAGAGGGAATACTGGGGTTTAGGACTATCTGGCTGGGGGAGGTTCAGGTCGTCTGAGTAGAGGTCTTCAAAAATATAGTCAATCTTCAGATATTTGCCGATGGTTTCCAGCAAAAGTTCTTCTTGAAACGGCTTGCGAATGAAGTCATCGCAACCGGCATCTAAAATCATTTTTCTTTCTTCCTCAAAAGCACTGGCCGTTAAAGCGACAATGGTCGTTTTTTGACCCTGAGCGGTACTTTTAATATGTCGGGTGGCTTCATAACCATCCATGACGGGCATTTGCATATCCATTAAAATTAAGTGAGGTTTCCAACTGTGATAAACCGCGATCGCCTCTTGGCCATTCTCCGCCTCTTGCACCTGAAATCCGATGGATTTCAAAATTGTCTTCAACAATAGACGACTTTCAAAGGCATCATCTACGACTAAGATGCGAGATTCGTTGGCCTTAGCTTGGGGGGCGATCGCCACGGCACGACGCTTGGTTTGGCGAGTTTGAACCTCTCCCTCGCTACTTGGTGCGATCGCCACGGCAAAGGCAAACACCGTTCCTTGCCCCACGGTGCTGGTGACCTGAATATCTCCTCCCATTAATTGTACGAACTTTCGGCTAATTGGTAAACCCAGACCCGTCCCTTGCTGAGATTTCCGGCCTGTTTCTGTTTGTCCAAAGGGTTCAAACAATTTCCCCATCTCCTCCGGGGCAATACCGGGACCCGTATCCTCAATTTCAAAATATAAGAACTGACCCCGATTACCGGAGTCCGCAAAATCCCCCTCCCCAGGATTCCCCCCTAGCGGGGCATCTTTCACTTCAATCCGGAGGATAACGCGCCCTGTTTCCGTAAATTTAATGGCATTCCCCACAATATTAATTAGGACCTGGCGCAATTTACTCTCATCAGTTTTCACAAACTGAGGCAGGGTATCGCACCCTTCAAAAATAATATCGAGTTGCTTAGAATCCGCCTTAAGCTGAAACATATCATTTAAAGATTTCAGCAAATTAATCAAATCAAAATTGACCGGATTAAAACTCATTCTCCCGGCTTCAATTTTAGACATTTCCAACACATCATTAATCAAAGCCAACAAATGACCCCCTGCCCGATTAATAATTTTTAAATGCTCATGATTTTCAGGCTTCAGGGAGGAATCCCGGGCCAGGATTTGAGTAAACCCCAAAATCGCATTCAGGGGAGTACGCAGTTCATGGCTCATATTGGCGAGAAACTCACTTTTGGCACGGTTGGCCGCATCCGCAGCAAGGGCGGCTTTTTGGAGGGCGTGGGATTGTCGCTGAGTTTTTTCCAGTAACTCCGCTTGCTGGAGGGCGACTCCCAACTGATTGCCAATTTGAACCACCACTTTAATTTCTGCTTCCTTCCAATGGCGAGGGCCGCTATTTTGATAGCTGGCTAATAATCCCCAGAGTTTATTCCCAGAAAAAATCGGAACAATAATATAGGCTTTGGCTTGAAACTGCTCTAGGATAGTGAGGTAAGACTCATCAAATCCCGCCTTGTAAACATCTTCTACCGCCAAATAAGTCAAGCCTAAATTCCAGTCTTCAGTCCGGGCGGATTGCATATAGCAATCTTCCAGTCCAACCTCTTTGTCCCCTAGCAAATCAGAGTCGCCCCCGGTTAGGTTCACCGCCGTTTCGGGTAAATCCTGGATGTTATCCATTAAAGAAATCCATTCGGGACCCGTGGATTCGGCCACCACCTCACCTCGCCAGTCGTCATGAAAATGGTGAACCAACACGCGATCGCACTTGAGCACCTGGCGCAATTCCCGGGTGGTTGCCGAAAAAATCGTTTCCAAATCCAGCGTCTCGCGCATTCGTTGAATCACTTGGGACAGGGCTCGTTCGCGTTGGACACTTTCCTGTAAAGCTTCTTCCGCTTTTTTCCGTTCCGTAATATCCGTCAAAGTTCCCGTGAGTCGGTACGCTTCCCCCTGCTCATTTCGGATACATTTGCCCTTGACTTCCACCCAAATCCAACTTTTATCTTTCCGTTCCATGCGGTGGGTATGATAATAGTAAAGTGGATTTTGCCCTTGCACATGATCTTGCAGGGTTTGCATCGCCACCGACAAATCATCCGGGTGCACCTTATTAAACCAAGTGCTAACCCGATAGGGTAATTCCCCTTCCTCATACCCTAAAATTTGCATCCAGACCGGGGAGTAATAAATCTGGTCATTTTGTAAATCCCAATCCCAAATCCCATCATTCGTCCCAGATACGGCTAATTTGAACCGTTCCTCACTTTCGCGCAGGGCATCTTCCGCCCGTTTGCGTTCCAGCAGTTCAATTTTAGCTTGCTCAAACAGGGTACATTGTTGAATGGCGATGGACAATTGCACAGAAAGCTGCCGCAGAGATTCAATTTCCGATTCATGCCATTGTCGTTCTCCACTACAGTGATGAGCAATCAGCAATCCCCATAATTGTTCCCCTTGTCGCAGAGGAACCACCAGATTCGCTTGAACTGCAAATTGACTGAGAAGTTGCACATGGCATTCCGACAGTCCAGCCTTGTGAATATTATCAATCGTCCGAATTCGACCTTGGGCGTACAGGGGAATATGGGTTTCAATGAAACAGCGGTCTTCGATTTCAATCCCTTTAACAGACATCCAGTCAGAACCCACGGATTCAACCGCAATTACCCCACTCCAGTCCGGGTTAAAACGGTAAATTAAAATGCGGTCCGTGGCTAAAAATTTCCGAACTTCATTCACTGCGGTTTCCAGGACTTCCTCTAAGTCAAGAGAGGAGCGAATCCGTTCCTGAATCGAACTGACCAGGCGTTCCCGTTTTAGCTGCTGCTGTAAGGCAATTTCTGCCCGTTTGCGTTCGCTGATATCGGTAATGGTGCCCAGATAGCCCTTGACTAAGCCATCCTCGCCGATTTCAGCGATCGCCTGACCGATCGCCCATACCACAATCCCATCAGGACGGACAAACCGATATTCTGACTTAAACGGAACCCGAGTTTCAGCCGCTAAAAACCACTCCGATTGCACCCGCTTGAAATCATCGGGATGGAGATTGGCAATCCAACTTTTGCCGATCGCCAGTTCTAAAGAAAGTCCCGTCAACTCACTCCATCGCTGGTTAACATAAAGACAATTTCCCTGGGCATCCGTATGAAAAATACAAACCGGAGAGGCTTCAGCCAAAGTCTGATACCGCCTTTGACTCTCATCTAAGGCAGCTTCCGCAACTTTTCGGGGCGTAATATCTTTGTGGGTACCGCTCATGCGTAGGGGGATGCCAGATGGGTCTCGTTCTACTACTTTACCGCGCGAGAGAATCCATTTCCACTCCCCAGACTTTGATTTCATTCGTAATTCCCGTTCATACACTGGGAGAATCCCCTCTAAATGGTCCTGTAACGCCCGCAGCGTGGGCTTGCGGTCCTCGGGATGTAATAAGTCTTCCCAGATTTGATAGTAATTGTCAATTTCCTCCACCTCATACCCCAGCATCCGTTTCCATTGCGGGTCAAAATAGGTTTTTCCTGTGGGAATTTGCCAATCCCAGATGCCCAAATCACTGCCTTCCAAGGCCAATTGTAACCGCCGTTCACTCTCACTCAAAGCAGCTTCTGCCACCTTTTGACCAATGGAGGAACCTAACTGAGTGGCAACCGCCCCCACTAAGGCGATCGCCCGGTCATCTCGGGGACTTTCTCTGCGTTTAAAGAAGGTTAAAACTGCTAAAATCCCATTGCCTCGGATAATCGGGACCGCAAAACTGGCTTTTAATCCCTGTTTGACCGCCATTACTGCATCGGCGAGAGAGTCAGTTTCTTCGGTCAAATTTTCAATCCATTCCGGTTGCCGAGACTCCCAAACCCGTCCGGGAAGTCCTTCTCCCAACCGATAGATAACAGGTTCCCGTTGCAGTCGGAACGATTCCACATCGGGTTCTGGGTAATACCAACCGGGACGATAGGTGAGGAGTTGCTGATTTTCATCGGGAAGCCAAGCCTCTGCTACATCCCAGTTAATGGTCATACAAATGCAGCGTAAGACAGAGGCTAAGGCATTTTCTAAATCCGGTGCATGACGGATGGCTTGATTGGTATCTAACAGCAGGCGAATTTCATCTTCACTTTGCTTGCGATCGCTAATATTACTAAAGGTACAAACCACTCGTTCCACCTGGCCCGATGAGTCGAGTTGCGGGTCCATATTCAGCAGCAACCATACCGTATCTTTTTTCCCCCACCGACAGATTCCTGTGACTTGGTTTTGCACCGGCTGACCCTGGGCGACTGCTATCTGAAGGGGATGCTGTTCTTGAATCGAAAGGGTGCCATCGAGGGAAAGAATTTGCCAATTGAACTCGAAGGCATTTTTCCCTTGTAACTCGGATTCTGGAACATCTAACAGGTCACTTGCTAGGGGATTACTTAATACAATGGTGCCATTTTTATCTAAAAGTAAAACCCCAACGGACATATTTTCCACCAGAGTTCGGAATCGGGTTTCACTTTCCTGGAGGGCCTGTTCTCGTAAAAGGTGGGATTGATAGCGGCGATCGACGAGGGAGGTAATTAGGGTGCCAATCAGCAAAATCAGCGTTCCCACGCCGATTTGCATCGCTAACCAGGATGGGTCTGCCCCTTGAATCTGCATCGCTTCTGGGTGGGAAATTGCCTCAAAACAGGTGGCCCACATTCCGGTATAGTGCATCCCGGCGATCGCCATTCCCATAATTCCAGCGCTGCCCAGTTTAACCCATTCCCGATGAGGATTGAGGGAATTGCGAACCTGAAATGCCAACCCTAACGCCGCAGTGGAGGCAAAAATGGCGACTGCCACAGACAGGGTGACGCCCCAGGGATTGTACTCAACCCTTGCCGGAACCTGGACTGCTGCCATTCCTAGATAATGCATGGATGCGATCGCCAATCCCATGACCACCCCCCCTCCCACCAGGAGGCCGACCCTCAACTGCTGACGATTGTACAGCAACATCGCCAAAGCCGAGGCGACAATCGCATCCACCCAAGACAACAGGGTAAGCGGGATATTGTATGCCGTGGGGACCGGCAACTGTAACGCCAACATCGCGATAAAATGCATCGACCAGATGCCGGTTCCCATCGCCACCGCACCCCCCACACTCCAGATTAAGCGCGATCGCATCGAAGAGTTGGGATTAACCCGTCCCGCTAAATCCAACGCCGTGTAAGAAGCAACAGCCGCAATAATTAATGAAAGCGTGACTAAAACCGGCTCATATTGACCCCGAATCATCTCCATAATTGTCCCTGAGATTGACTTTTTTGGCTTAACAAAATATTGTGAAATCTAGCGCAATTATCAAACCATTTTTGATAACTTTGGTTAAAATTAATTCTTAATGCCCTACTTTAATTGGGAGCATCTCAATTTGGTCTCAAAGGGGAATTTATACGTCTTGCTCCCCCTTCCCTCTTAGGGAAGGGGGCTGGGGGGTTAGGTCTCTTTGCCAAATTGAGATGCCCTACTTTAATTTCCAAGTTAACAATACAACAATCTCTAATGGTCAATTATAAAACATCTCAAAAGGGGTCTAAGCGTCACCGCTCTTGTTGAAAACACCACTTCTTCCCAGAAGCCCCTGAGTGTTGCATTTGAATTCGCCTGCGAGTAACCCGTAAAGCAGGGTGGGAATATGCCTGTCTTGGAGGCACTCAAACCCTCTATCATTGTAGTCCAACCCTGAGTAAGGGCCGAGTGACCCGATTAGGTATTTCTGGCTGGACCCTAGACTGACCCGATCCTCCGTCAACCCCAAACAATGCCCAAATTCAGACAAGCCGCTTGGTGGTAGGGCTAACGAAACCAACCGAGCTTTTTCTAAGCATTTAGTTTGTTACAACTGATTTAACATATAGCGTTTTCCACAGTTATTATCGTACATTTTTGGAGTGCGTTGGCGTAGCCAGTGCGTCAGCACTAACATCTTGCTCGTTTTCTTGAAATCAAGTTCATTTAGGATTGCTATAGCAGGGTCGGGGTTGAGATGCGATCGCCTCCTTCTAGCAGCAGTTTGGTCCAACTTCATCGGATAATCAAAATACCGTATTAAGCACCCATGATGATGCACAACAGGAACACCTATCAACTGATGGCTGAATATAATTGCTGGATGAACCAGAATATTTATCAAGTTTGCGAGTCAATTCCCGACGAACAACGCAAGCAAGATAGGGGAGCATTTTTCAAGTCAATTCACGGAACCTTGAACCATCTGCTCTATGGGGATAAAGTTTGGATGGGGCGATTTACCAATCAGCCCTTTTCTGGGACATCCCTCTCACAAGAATTGTATGCAGATTTTGCCGAATTGAGAGCCGAACGGGAACAGACAGACCAGCAAATTTTAGACTGGTCCAAGAGTCTGGACCCGGACTGGTTAAATCAACCGTTTGAATATGTCAGTCAGTCGGACCAGAAACAGCGCGTGATGCCTGCGTGGATTTTGGTGACGCATCTGTTCAACCATCAAACTCATCATCGAGGGCAGGTGACTACCCTGATTAAACAACTTGGGTATGAACCCGGGGTGACTGATATTCCTTGGATGCCCGGGGTGAGTGGGTTGGGTTCGGAATGATTCGCGAAGGTGCAATGCTAGGGCAATCTATTCATCGATCGCGTTTCAATCCCTGAAAGGGATGAGAGGTCATTGAGACTTAGAGCAATGGTACGCTAGTCTATGGAATATCGGCTTGACATCCTTAACTGTTTGGGGAGCCTATATTTTTTTATTTTATTCCAAAGTTTTCAGATTGCCAATCATCAACATAAAACGGTTTTAGCTTGAGAGTTATTCATCTTTAATCGAATCGGGATTTGCTCCCATGAATCCGACTTTTACTCCAGCCGATTTGAAGAGTTTCATAGCTTGCTCGTGCATATAAGCTAGAATAGCTAAAGCGAGGATGGGAACAAATGTACTTAAAACAATTAAAACAATCAAAGCCCCTGAAAGCTTAAGGCTTTTGGCTAAATTGTACAAAACATAGATTTGAAAAATACAAACTCCAATAAATGAAATCGAAGCAATTAGTTGTACCCAAGGATAAGAAGCTGATAGGAGCAAAAGCGCGTTTATGCCAATACCAGCTAAAATAGCCCAGGAAACCAGTCGGTAATATTTAGCGACTTTTCTAAGCTCTGAACGGGTAAACGATGAACTCATAAAATTTTGTTTTTTTAGAAATTTTGTTGTTTCAATCCCTGAAAGGGATTATGGGTTATTGAGACATAGATTGTCAAGTGATTAAGCGCCAATATCGTCAGTTTCAATCCCTGAAAGGGATTAGGGGTCATTGAGACTTGTTTCCCCAGGAAGTAATCGCCCGATTATTATGAAGGCAGTTTCAATCCCTGAAAGGGATTAGGGGTCATTGAGACTTTCACCCAGGCTTCGGCGATCGTCTTGGCGTTGTTTCAATCCCTGAAAGGGATTAGGGGTCATTGAGACTTCAAAGAGTTCCACCTCTGCCGCTGATAAGTTTTTGTTTCAATCCCTGAAAGGGATTAGGGGTCATTGAGACTCGTTTTCTCGGGGTTCCAAAACTTGAGTCTGCCCTTGTTTCAATCCCTGAAAGGGATTAGGGGTCATTGAGACCAATTTCAACCGCCACCTTCCCATCAACCATCGGGTTTTAATCCCTGAAAGGGATTAGGGGTCATTGAGACCACTTATGCTGCTGTGCTTGGCAGTACAATTGCGTTAATGTTTCAATCCCTGAAAGGGATTAGGGGTCATTGAGACCCAAACCGGGGTGAGGAATACCCTCCGGAACGGTTTCAATCCCTGAAAGGGATTAGGGGTCATTGAGACGCCAAAAAATGCAACACGAATACGTTTCTCAACTTGTTTCAATCCCTGAAAGGGATTAGGGGTCATTGAGACTGCATTAGGCATTCTCTAAAGGCTCATCAGTAGGTTTCAATCCCTGAAAGGGATTAGGGGTCATTGAGACAATCATCTGACCAGACCACCCCTAAATCACTCGCTTTGTTTCAATCCCTGAAAGGGATTAGGGGTCATTGAGACACTTAGGGATTTTCAACATCCTTATGAATCTATTCTTATGTTTCAATCCCTGAAAGGGATTAGGGGTCATTGAGACTGAGACGGCAATGTAGCGATTGAAAGTATATTACTACCTGTTTCAATCCCTGAAAGGGATTAGGGGTCATTGAGACCTAATGAATTTCAAGTTATTCCTCGGTGTTGCTTGTTTCAATCCCTGAAAGGGATTAGGGGTCATTGAGACTTGAATATCCTTTAAATCTTTTTCTTCCATTTCACTCAGTTTCAATCCCTGAAAGGGATTAGGGGTCATTGAGACTTGGTATTTTATCGGGGGTTGGGGAATCTTGCTCACGTTTCAATCCCTGAAAGGGATTAGGGGTCATTGAGACTAACCAGTGGAGACCTAGCCGGACAATTGTCCGGGTTTCAATCCCTGAAAGGGATTAGGGGTCATTGAGACAGTCTCGCAGTTTGTCGAATTCATCTCCGAAATTATGTTTCAATCCCTGAAAGGGATTAGGGGTCATTGAGACGGCCGCATCACTCGTTCAAACCATCGAGTTTCTAGGTTTCAATCCCTGAAAGGGATTAGGGGTCATTGAGACCCAAAAAAATGAACTACACTCCTCCGCCTGCGCCTGGTTTCAATCCCTGAAAGGGATTAGGGGTCATTGAGACCGCCGGTATTTGAAACCGTTGCTATATAAAGTTTTCAAGGTGCATTTGCGCGAACCTAGATTAAAAATACCATTACAGCCTGTGATTTGTAAATAGGTTAACTTCATTTTTCTCTCAAATCCTCTCCCCATATTGCTTTCAGCAGTTGCGCGAACTGGGTAGAACGGGAAAAAGACTCAATGCCTTATCTAGTCAGGATTTCAGTCTCAAATTTGGTCCCCTGGTTTTCTACAGCTTAGGACTCGCGCAAACGAGATAAAAATTAAGGTGGGGTCCCTCGGTTCTAAAGCCCCTGATGCATTCTATATAAATGGACTCACTGGAGCAAAAGGACTCCCTATTGTTAAGTTTAACAGAACCAGGTGGTCAGTCGGTTAAAACCGACTTTAGCTATGAGGGGGATTTGAAACCTAGCCCTGTCAAGGTGTATTTGTAGTAATTGAATGGTGAAACAACAAGTCGAACTCCTGGGATTTGAAACCTAGCCCTGTCAAGGTGTATTTGTAGGGGCGTATTGCATACGCCCTCTCATGGATGCAATACGCCCCTACAAGAAACAAGGATGAGGCGGGATTCCATTGACGGATCAAGAGGGCGCAAGCATTGCGCCCCTACAAGAAACTCCGGATGAGGCGGGATTCAATTTACTACCTTGACAGGGCTAGGGTTTGAACCCCCGCCGGTTTGCGCGATCGCCCTTAAACCCCCAAAAGCCCCTCATCCCCCACCCAAATCGCCCGTTGCCAACTGTTAAATTTTGTCAAAGAAACGCGAATTCCCCCTCAAACCCTGATTCCCTCGTGGGAAATGTCAAAAAACCATAGAAAACCGATCCGGCGCTTCAGAGTAGATCCGTTAGAATTTTCCTTAAGAACCGATACCGTAGCGTCTTTTTGACTAAAAATCATCAGACCTAAGTTAGAATCCCTAAACCCAAACTCACGGAACAGTTAACCATCCCACCCTCCCGTTGCTTCCCGTTCGGTCCCGTATCGCCAACGTACTTCCGACCCCTAAACGGTGAATCACAACTGGCCCCCAAGGCCCATCCTAAAGCGGCGAGTCTTTAATCTTGACCGCGCTTTCTGACCTGATTTTCCATCCTTAACGAGATTTATGAACCATCAAAAACTGCCACAAAAACAGGGACTCTATGACCCTCAGTTTGAACACGATGCCTGCGGTGTTGGCTTTATTGTTCATCAAAAAGGTCAAAAATCCCACTCCATCGTTGAACAGGCCCTGACCATTCTCCTCAATCTGGACCACCGGGGTGCTTGTGGTTGCGAAAATAATACGGGGGATGGTGCTGGAATCTTAATCCAAGTCCCGGATGCGTTTCTGAAAAAAGTTGCAGCAGCAGAAAACATCAAATTGCCAAATGCCGGTGAATATGGCGTGGGCAACATTTTTTGCTCTCAGGACCCTGCCATTCGCCAGCAAAGTAGGCAGCAGTTTGAAAAAATTGTCGCCGAGGAAGGGCAAAAGGTTCTGGGATGGCGGGATGTGCCCACGGATCACTCCTCTTTGGGGAATACGGCGAAATCCAGCGAACCCTTTATTTCCCAAGTGTTCATCCAACGCAGTGCCAATATTACCGATGATTTGGCCTTCGATCGCAAGCTGTATGTTATCCGCAAACGGGCGGAACGGGAAATCCATATCAGTCAACTGGACTCGTTCTGGTATGTTTGTAGTCTCTCCTGCCGCACCCTGGTTTATAAGGGGATGTTAATGCCGGTACAGGTGGGCGACTATTTCCCTGAGCTCCATGATGAGACAATGGAGAGTGCTTTGGCCCTGGTGCATTCCCGCTTCAGTACCAACACTTTCCCCAGTTGGGAACGGTCCCACCCCTATCGCTACATTGCCCATAATGGGGAAATCAATACTTTGCGGGGCAATATCAACTGGATGCACGCCCGGGAGTCCCTGTTTGAGTCGGAACTGTTTGGCGAGGACCTGAAAAAGCTGCATCCGGTGATTGACTTAGAAGGCAGCGATTCGGCCATTTTTGATAATGCCTTGGAAATGCTGTTCCTGTCTGGGCGGTCCTTGCCTCATGCGGTGATGATGATGATTCCCGAACCCTGGACCGCCCATGAGTCCATGAGTCCGGAGAAAAAGGCGTTCTACAAGTACCATTCTTGCTTAATGGAACCCTGGGATGGTCCGGCCTCGATCGCCTTTACCGATGGCACGATGATGGGGGCAGTCCTCGATCGCAATGGGTTACGTCCCTCTCGCTATTACGTCACTAAGGATGATTTAGTGATTATGGCCTCGGAAGCTGGGGTGTTACCGATTGAACCGGAACGAGTGGCCTATAAAGGTCGCCTGCAACCGGGTCGGATGTTCCTGGTTGATATGAAACAGGGTCGGATTATTTCCGATGAAGAAATCAAAACCCAAATTGTCAATGAACATCCCTATCAACAGTGGATTGATGAGAATTTGGTCGCCCTTTCTCAACTGAAAGAGGCTCCTGAATGGGGAAAAATTGACCCGGTGCTGTTGATTCAACGACAAATGGCGTTCGGGTACACCTTTGAGGAATTGCGCCTGTTGATGACGCCAATGGCGACCAATGGGGTGGAGGCGATCGGGTCGATGGGAACGGATACGCCGTTGGCGGTGTTAAGCGATCGCCCGAAATTGCTGTATGACTATTTCCAACAACTGTTTGCCCAAGTGACAAATCCCCCGATTGACTCAATTCGGGAGGAAATTGTCACC
The DNA here is from genome assembly GCF_024220515.1 of Oscillatoria sp. HE19RPO. GTDB lineage: Bacteria > Cyanobacteriota > Cyanobacteriia > Cyanobacteriales > Laspinemataceae > Laspinema. The sequence goes on along the minus strand of NZ_JAMXOT010000099.1, from coordinate 37,676 downwards.
TCGGCAGAAACCACCATTGGGGCGGAACGAAATCTCCTCAAACCCACGCCGAAAAGCTGCAATTTAATTGAGTTAAAAACTCCAGTTCTCACTGATAAAGACTTGGCAAAACTCAAGGCAGTCAATGAAGGGGAGTTTAAATCCACAACCATTCCGATGTTATTTGACCCGACTACCGGGGTGAAGGGATTGGAAGCGGCCCTGGAAGCAATTTTTGCCCAGGCAACGGAGGCGATCGCCTCGGGTACCACTATCCTCATCCTCAGCGATCGCGGCACGAACAAGGACAAGGCAGCAATTCCGGCATTATTAGCAGTTGCCGGACTGCATCACCATCTGATTCGCGAAGGCACTCGCACTCAGGTGGGGTTAGTTTTGGAATCTGGCGAACCTCGGGAAGTCCATCACTTCGCCGCCTTGATTGGGTATGGTTGTGGGGCGATTAATCCCTATCTCGCCTTTGAAACCATTGATGACATGATTCGCGAGAAATTACTCGTGAATGTGGAGTATAAAACCGCTGTCAAGAATTACATCAAAGCGGTGACCAAAGGGGTGGTGAAAATTGCCTCTAAGATTGGAATTTCGACGATTCAAAGCTATCGCGGTGCCCAGATTTTCGAGGCGATCGGGTTGAATCAGTCGGTGATTAGTCGGTACTTTACCTGGACTGCTTCCCGGATTGAAGGGGTGGATTTAGAGGAGATCGCCAATGAAACCATCATGCGTCATTCTCACGCCTTCCCCGATCGCGATGCCAATGGTCATACTTTAGATGTTGGTGGCGAATACCAATGGCGCAAAGATGGAGAAGCTCACTTATTGAGTCCGGAAATCATTCACGCCTTGCAACAAGCAACTCGTGAGGGCAATTACGAACTCTATAAGAAGTATGCGGCGAAAGTGAATGAACAAAATCAGAAGTTCTTCACCTTGCGCGGATTGCTGAAGTTTAAGGCACAGGAATCGATTCCCTTAGAAGAAGTAGAACCGATTGAGAGCATCATGAAACGGTTTAAAACCGGCGCGATGAGCTATGGTTCGATTTCCAAAGAGGCGCACGAATCCTTGGCGATCGCCATGAACCGAGTCGGTGGCAAATCCAACACCGGCGAAGGTGGCGAGGACCCGGACCGTTATACTTGGACTAACGAACAGGGCGACTCCAAAAATAGTGCCATCAAGCAGGTTGCTTCCGGACGGTTTGGCGTTACCAGCTTATACCTGTCTCAGGCGAAGGAACTTCAAATCAAAATGGCCCAAGGTGCTAAACCCGGGGAAGGGGGACAATTACCCGGACTGAAAGTCTATCCCTGGATTGCCAAAGTGCGCCACTCCACCCCAGGAGTCGGGTTGATTTCGCCCCCGCCTCACCATGATATCTACTCCATCGAAGACTTGGCGGAGTTGATTCATGACCTCAAAAATGCTAACCGCAACGCCCGAGTTAACGTCAAGTTAGTCTCGGAAGTCGGTGTGGGAACCATCGCTGCTGGAGTTGCCAAAGCACACGCGGATGTGGTGCTCGTCTCTGGATTTGATGGCGGTACAGGTGCATCCCCCCAAACCTCGATTAAACACGCCGGTTTACCCTGGGAGTTAGGGTTAGCGGAAACCCATCAAACCCTGGTTTTAAACAATCTGCGGAGTCGGATTGTGGTGGAAACTGATGGACAGATGAAGACAGGACGAGACGTGGCGATCGCTGCCTTACTCGGTGCCGAAGAATACGGATTTTCCACCGCACCTTTGGTCACCTTGGGCTGTATTATGATGCGTGTCTGCCATAAAAACACCTGTCCCGTGGGGATTGCTACCCAAAATCCCGAACTGCGGGCCAAATTCATGGGAGACCCAGAATATGCGGCCAACTTCATGAAATTCATCGCCCAAGAACTTCGGGAAATCATGGCCCAGCTTGGGTTCCGGACCCTGAATGAAATGGTGGGACGGACTGACTTACTGGAACCGAAGAAGGCAGTGGACCACTGGAAAGCGAAAGGAATTGACCTTTCTAACATTCTGTATCAACCGGAAGTGGGTCCGGAAGTCGGTCGGTATTGCCAGATGGCACAGGACCACGGATTAGAGAAATCCTTGGATATGACCGTGTTGCTGGATCTGTGCAAAGGTGCGATCGAAAACGGCGAAAAAGTCAAAGCAACCCTGCCGATTACCAATATCAACCGAGTCGTCGGCACCATTCTCGGCAACGAAATCACCAAGAAACATTGGGATGGATTGCCAGACGGCACGATTCACCTGCATTTCCAAGGAAGTGCTGGACAAAGTTTTGGGGCCTTTGTACCCAAAGGAGTCACCCTAGAACTGGAAGGCGACGGCAACGACTACATCGGCAAAGGACTCAGCGGCGGTAAAATTATCGTTTATCCGTCCAAGAAATCGACCCTCGTCCCCCATGAGAACATCATCGCGGGTAACGTCGCCCTCTATGGTGCAACCAGTGGGGAACTTTATCTGTCGGGGATTGCCGGGGAACGGTTCGCCGTCCGCAACTCCGGGGTTCATGCTGTTGTCGAAGGCGTCGGGGACCACGGATGTGAGTATATGACCGGCGGTAAAGTCGTCGTGATTGGACCTGCCGGACGGAACTTTGCAGCAGGGATGAGTGGCGGAGTTGCCTACATCCTGGATGAATCGGGAGATTTCGCCACCCGGTGTAATACGCAGATGGCGGATATGGAGAAGTTGGAAGAACCGAGTGAAATTGCGATCGTCCGGGAGATGATCCAGAAACACGCGGATTATACCAACAGTCCGAAAGCGGCAGCAGTGTTGGCAAACTGGGAGGAAATGCTACCTAAGTTTGTCAAAGTAATGCCACGGGATTACAAGCGGGTGTTGCAAGCGTTGGAAAGTGCATTAGCGTCCGGTTTAAGCGGCGATGATGCCTTGGATGCAGCGTTTGAACAGAATGCCCGAGATGTGGCCCGGATTGGGGGTAGTTAGGAGATAATAGGAGGGTGGGCAGTTGCCCACCCTCTTTTGATTTGTGGAGGGATGAACCACTGATTACACAGATTTTCACGGAGAGATGAATTGCGGGATTTTATCGATGATAGAAAAAAGGGTGACTTACACTTTAGAGGTGAATGGCAAATTTTTTATGATTAAAAATGTCCCCGCCCGAGTTTGTGAAGAAACGGGGGAATCGTTGTTTTCTCCTGAGACAGTAGAGCGAATTCAGCAAATGATTGGGGGACCAGAAAAACCTAAGCGAGTGATAGAAACTCCGGTTTCTGAGTTTAGTACGAGTTTATAGACTCCAGTCTCTGCCGCTCAACTTACCGAAGTTCTCAATAAATTGCATCTTGATTTAAACGCTAGTACATCAGTAGAAATCAAACAAAAACTTGCAATGGAAACTAAAACAATTACCATTCGCGTTAATGCCGAAGCTGCCCGAATCTTTGAAAATGCCTCCGAAGAACAGCAACGGAAGTTAGAGGTATTGCTGAGTTTAAAGTTAACTGAAGCAACTCGCTCAAAACAAAGTTTAGAAGAACTGATGAGCGAGATTAGCAGCAAAGCCCAAGAAAGAGGGTTGACTCCGGAAATATTGGACTCTATTTTAAATGATGAGTAATATTCGCTATGTCTTTGATACTAATGTCATTGTCAGCGCTTTGTTGTTTGAAAGAGGAAAACCCTCTCAATCTTTGAGATATGCTCTACAGCATGGAGAAATTCTATTGTCTGTGGAGCTATTAGAAGAATTGACTCAAGTTTTGGGGCGGAAAAAATTTAATCGATATCTTACCCCGGAAGAACGAGAAGCGTTTTTAGATAAACTGATTGAATGTTCGAGGTTAGTGGAAAATGTTCAAACTGTTGAAGTGTGTCGCGATCCAAAAGATAACCATATTTTAGAACTTGCTTTGAGTGGAGAAGCTGAATATATCATTAGTGGCGATCGCGATTTATTAGTTTTAAACCCTTTTGAGGATATAAAAATACTGACACCGGAAGAGTTTTTACAAACGATTGAAAACTAACCCTCTCGTTAACCTGATCGATTTTATTGGGGGAAGAACTGTGGCGGTTTTATGGTACAAAAATCATGGGTCATTGTAGCAGCGTTCCTGATTCAACATCCCTAGCATACCCTCTGCATTAGAGGCTCCGTCTCCTCTTTTCATCCAGAATTTTATTCAATAAAAAACAGATTATCGGTCAAAAACGGTAACAATATACAGTAAAATAAATAAGGCTTTACATTCAAGCTGGAGAGGAGAGGAGAGGACAATGCTATTTTCCTCCGGTGAGAATATTAATCATGGAAATTCTTTAAATGAGCAAAAATATCCGGCTGTTTTCTAACTATATCCAACGGGAAAACCAGACGACGAACTACTGCTTGCTGATTCTTAAGTTGCTTTACGAAGAAAATCCTAAATTTTTATCCGAAGTCTTGAGCACCTTATTGGGTGAACGCTTATCGGGAGCAGTTGGGGTCAAGTTTAGCCAACAAAACCGAGGTAAAAAAAGTGTCCCCGATGGCACAATCAGTCAAGAGGCTTTCTCAATTGTTATCGAAACTAAACGGGATAATCGGTTTAATTTAGAGCAATTGAGCCGCCATCTTGAGCCGATGAAAGAACAGGCGGGAATTAAGGTGTTGATGGCTTTGGGTAACTTTGAATGGGAAGAACCCAACCCGGAAGCGTTTCAGGATATCGATCGCCTTGCAGAGGAAATGGGGGTGGCATTTGCACCCGTTAGTTTTGAGCAGTTCCTGCAAGCGTTGAAACTCAGCTATTTACCGAAAAATCTGGTGGATGCGATCGCAGATTTGGAAGAATACATGAATGAAGAAAATTTACTCCCCTCTTGGAAATACCATCTGGATGTCGTAAATTGTCGAGTCTCCTTCGATGATGTCGTCCAACATCAAATTTACGTTTGTCCCGCCACTGACGGGAGTTACAATCATCGCCGCAGTCTTTACTTTGGGATGTACCGCAACAAGGGAGTTGAGCAAATTGCCAAGATTGAGGCGGTTGTGGATTTAGAGTCTGAAGAGACTTTTTCGATTAAATGGAAAAACATCGATAAATCTGACTTGGAGTTAGTGGAAATGGCAAGAAGTCGTCGCAGTCAAATCGATAACTCCTGGTATCCGGCACGAGTGTTTATTTTGGCAGATTTACATCCCACGGATTTTGTGAAAGCAAGTCCCGGGGGGATGCAAAGTAGTAAACAATACTTTGATATTAGTCACTTAAATGTCATTGATGCGGCGGATTTAGCTCGTAAATTGATGGGGAAAACTTGGGAGAATTATTGATTATTTGATACAATTGATGTGCTGCTGTTAGGATGGGGAGTGGTTTATTAGGAGGCAGAGCCTCCAATTTGGCATTCCCACCGCAGAGCCTGGGAACGAGTAAAATGAGTACATTAGAGGCGGCATGGACGACAGGCGATCGCCTTTTTAAGGTTGTGGGGCGATCGGCCACTTCTCAAGATAAACTGAGGGGCCGAGGTTAAGCTAAAATAACGATTTAAGACCACAACCTAAGTTAAAATGATCCATTCTATTGGAGGGAACTATGCAAGTTCAACTTAAACAAATCCGAGTCTCACCGGGTGGACAACTCCTGATGACTGATGTTAGTTGGCCGATGTATGAACAACTGTTAGAGGAATATGCTGAAAGCCCGGATGTGCGGATTAATTATAGTCAGGGGGTTTTAGAAGTTATGGTGCCATTGCCGGAACATGAGGCCAATAAAGTAATGATTGGCGATTTAGTTAAAATTTTGATGGAGGAACAAGATTTAGATTTTTGGAGTTTAGGATCTACGACATTTAAAAATGCGGGGATGCAACAAGGGGTAGAAGCCGATGACTGTTTCTATATTGAAAATGAGGCAGCTATTCGGGGTAAAAAGCGGATTGATTTAACGGTAGATCCGCCGCCGGATTTAGCGATTGAAATTGATATAACGGCTCGATCGCGGTTTAATAATTATCAAGCATTAGGGGTAAAGGAACTCTGGCGGTTTGACGGGACGAGGTTGGAAATTAATGTGTTGCAAGGGGGGCAATATGTCCAGGTGAATGAAAGTCCTCATTTCCCTGGTTTGCCTTTGAATGAGGTGATTCCTCAGTATTTAGAGCAAAGTAAAGTTGAAGGGAGAAATAAAGCAATCAAGGCGTTTCGCGCTTGGGTAAGGGAGAGGATTGAGGCAAGCTAGGGCAGGAGAAATCGGTTATACTAAGAGTGTTAATTGGGGAGGCTCTGGGTTAGATAGAGTTCAATTGCGATCGCCCCCCTGCCTCAAAGCTCAGAATTTGGCGATAAACCCAATCCATCTGCCCCTCAACCCAGTTGGATGATGCCCTCGGGAGGGGGAAAATGTTGGAAAATGATAACATTTGGAATCCGGGGAGAGTTGCCGGGGGGAGGGGTAGAGAATCCGCTTGGGATGAGGATTGGCTGGATTTTTTCCCAGGGAATCTATAGGGCCTTGCTTAACAATTCGATATTCACTTTCAATGAAGGCAATGATAAAATACGGCAAATCTGTAGAATCAAACGGCTTGTCAGCGATCGCTTGTACAGTTTTGACCATCTGCATGATCCCGCCATTTAACTGCAACCACCGTATCTTGAACAGAGGACACTAAGAATGGGAAAACCCACTGGCTTTATTGAATTCCTGCGCGAATTACCGTCTGAACTAAATCCCCTCGATCGCATTGGTAACTGGGACGAGTTCCACCTACACATGGAGGAGGACAAGCTACGCACCCAGGCGGCGCGTTGTATGGATTGTGGTACTCCGTTTTGTCATACCGGCACTTTGATCGGTGGGATGGCAAGCGGTTGTCCGGTGAATAACCTGATCCCAGAATGGAATGACCTGGTGTATCGGGGTTTGTGGCATGAAGCGCTCGATCGCCTCCACAAAACGAACAATTTCCCAGAATTCACGGGTCGAGTCTGTCCCGCCCCTTGTGAAGGGTCCTGCGTCCTAGGGATTACTAACCCTGCGGTGACGATTAAAAATATTGAAAATACCATCGCCGATAAAGGATGGGATGAGGGATGGATTACCCCAGAACTCCCGGAAAAACGCACGGGTAAAACAGTTGCGGTGATCGGTTCCGGTCCTGCGGGATTAGCGGCAGCAGCACAGTTGAACCGGGTGGGACATCAGGTTACTGTGTATGAAAGGGCCGATCGCCCCGGTGGATTGCTGATGTATGGCATTCCTAACATGAAGCTGGATAAGGAACAAGTGGTATTACGCCGGATTAAACTCCTGGAAGATGAAGGGGTGAAATTTGTCTGTAATACAGAAGTCGGCAAAGATATCACGGCGCAACAACTGATGCAGGAGCATGATGCGGTGATTCTCTGTACTGGCGCAACCAAACCCCGGGATTTACCCATTGAAGGGCGCGATTTACAGGGAATTTACTTCGCGATGGACTTCCTCACCGGGAATACCAAAGCGGTTTTAGACCGACACAAAAACGGCAGCTTTATTTCTGCTGAAGGCAAAGATGTGGTGATTATCGGGGGTGGGGATACCGGAACCGACTGTGTGGGAACCTCTGTGCGTCATGGATGCAACAGTGTGGTGCAGTTGGAAATTCTGCCGAAACCCCCAGAAACTCGGGCATCTAACAATCCTTGGCCCGAATGGCCGAAGGTGTATAAGTTAGATTATGGTCAGGAAGAGGCGGCGGCGAAATTTGGGGCTGACCCTCGGGTTTATACCACGACTGCCACGAAGTTTGAGGGCGATGATAAAGGCCGGGTGAAAGCTGTGCATACAGTGGTGGTAGAATGGCTCAAGGATGAACAAGGTCGCTATACACCGAAGCCGGTTCCGGGTACGCAGAAGGTGGTTCCGACTCAGTTGGTGCTGTTGGCGATGGGATTTTTGGGTCCCGAACAGCCGTTATTAGATTCCTTGGGATTGGAACGGGATGGCCGCAGCAATGTGAAAGCGGAGCATGAAAACTATACAACCAGTCTTCCCGGGGTGTTTGCGGCAGGAGATTGTCGTCGGGGTCAGAGTCTGGTGGTTTGGGCGATTAATGAAGGTCGTGGGGTGGCGCGGGAGTGCGATCGCTACCTGATGGGAAATACGGATTTACCGTAAATCCGGAAAACCTAGCCCTGTCAAGGTTTATTTGTAGGGGCGCTTCGGGAAGCGCCTCTACATGAAATCACGATTCGGGGTGATTAATTTTATTACCGGGACAGGCGCTTCTCGAAGCGCGGCTACATTTCATTACTGTTTGGGGTGATTAATTTTATCACCTAGACAGGCGCTTCTCGAAGCGCGGCTACATTTCATTACTGTTTGGGGTGATTAATTTTATTGCCTGGATAGGCGCTTCTCGAAGCGCGGCTACATTAGATAACTCTTTGGGGTGATTAAATTGATTACCTTGACGGTGCTAGTCCGGAAAACCCTTGTGCCGCCGAAGGGAACTGCGATCGCAAGTTCAGCATCGGCGGCATCCCCACCGGGATATTGGGGGGAGAATTGAGTGCAGTCACCTCTACTCTACTAAATTTGCCTTAGTAACTATCCTCACCGGGCACTTCGTCCTCGGTTTCAACAGCTTTAGTTCCGGCGAGGTCCAACGAGGCATCGTGAATCGCTTGCCATAAAGGCATTAACTCAGTCCCGCTGAGGTCGCTACTTTTATACTCCTTGACGGCCTCTTCTACTTCCTTTTGAGTATGCAGATGGGGCACGGTTTGGTTATCAGATGACATAAAACAACCTCTACTGATCAAACGAACGACATGGGATTGAGGGATGGGTTGTGAATCAATGGGTAATTCTTCACGACTCATCGGCAATCCGGTTTTTAGGAAAGGTGCATAGGCATGAACGCCTAAAACCTCTAAATCCTAGTCCGCCATTCCAACTGGAATATCCCTCTATTATCGGGATAAATTTAGGGGGGAATGGGGACTCGCTGATTTGACTTTATTGTAATCAAATTTTCTAAAAAAAAGGATTAATTGTTACATTTTTTCGCAATGCGAGATAAAAAATCCAGAAAAATTTAAGAATTAGAAACGCCATACGTTAACCTTTAATGCTGCGATCGCCAAGGTGTTCTCGTTAACTCTGCTCAACAGTTGCCGGTAATCCTAAGCGCTGTCGCACCTGGGCGACTGGTTCGTGCCAATGGTCTTCAAACCGATAACCGAGTAAAAAATCAGCCTGTTTTCCCAGTTCTTGTCCTTTAGCTAGATTAGCCCCGATCGCCCCGCGCTGTCGAGGTGCTAACAGCGGATAGAAAATTTTAGCGAACGTGAGACTCACCTTCAGGGAGGGACTATAATTTTGCGCCGCAGCAAAGGCTAAAACGCCTATTTCTCCGGCATAACTGGTATCAAAGCCCAGCAAACAGTGGAAAATATCGTGAGTTACCGCATAACGGAGGGCGAAAACATTGCGTTGGGCGATCGCATCGAATTCGGGGCTGACATTAAAGGGTTTGAGGCAATTTTTTGTGAGATGTTCGGCATATTCGCGTCCGAAAGTACCGGGGGGATATTGTAACAAGTGTTCGACATTAATCTCGGGATAGTATCCCGTGACCGCTGCCAGTTTGGGGGCCAAATTCGGATTAGCTTGGGCACCCAAAGCATCAGCCTTTAACAGAGCAAAATCCCCTAATTTCCCGGAATTCTGGTAAAGTTGAAAGGCGCGATAAAGCTGTTTAACTTGAATGCCCATAGCGGGAAAACAGAGAGATAGACTACCGCCATTCTAATTCAGATCGGCTTGGACCTGCAAGCCCCGTTTACCCGGCGATCGGCCTAGAAAAATCCTTCGGAAATTATACTTTTTGTAAACAGGAGCAAAAGCGCGGTCATCCCTGGAGTAAAATTGAGCTAAAACAAAAAACTTGCCCTATACCCAGACCATTTGTATGAGGAGACGGTGAGATCGGAACCCCATGACATAGCCACTAATACAAATCTTTAGAATCATGAAAATTATTCTAGTTGAAGATGACGAACCGGCCAGTGCCGCGCTTTCCGTTGCCTTAAGAAAGCAAAACTATAGCGTAGAAGCCGCCGCCGATGGGGAAACAGCCCTAGAACTCGCAACCATGTTGGAATGCGACCTGATTTTACTCGACTTAGTAATTCCTAAACTCGATGGTATCAGCTTGTGTCGGAAACTGCGGGAACAAGGGTATCAAAAACCCATCCTGCTGCTGACGGCGAAAGACTCTCCCCAGGATATTGTCACCGGGTTGGATGCGGGGGCGGATGATTATGTGGTCAAACCCTATAATCTCTCCGAACTGATGGCGCGGATTCGGGCCTTGCTACGACGGGGGACAACCCCAGTGACCGAGACCCTAACTTGGTTAGACTTGTGCTTAAACCCCGTCTCTGGGGAAGTCACCTGGAATGGGCAACCCTTGGGGGTGACCGCCACAGAATATAAGCTTTTGGAACTGTTTTTGCGAAATCCGCAACGGGTCTTTAGTCGCAGCGCCATTATCGATCGCCTTTGGTCCTTTGATGATTCCCCCACCGAAAATGCCGTAACCGTTCATATTAAAGACCTGCGGCAGAAATTCAAAGCCATTGGCATTGACAACGACCCCATTGAAACCGTGTATGGACTCGGGTATCGACTCAAACCCGCCACGGAACCCAATCCCGAGACCCCCGAAACCGAAACTGCCCCCGGGTCCAAGACTCCCACCCCGGGCAAAAAATTACAAGCGATCGCCTCCATTGCCCAGATTCTGGAAAAATATCGACCCCGGTTAAACCAACAAATTGCCCTCTTACGGCAAACCTACAACGCCCTCGCTGCGGGGAAACTCACCGACGAACTTCAGGAACGAGCCATCCAGGACGCCCATAAACTGGCCGGGTCATTGGGTCCTTTTGGCTATTTAGAAGGCTCCAACTTGGCTCGGAAAATTGAATACCTGCTGATGTCACAAACTCCCCTAGGGACTGCCGAAACCCAGCAGTTGGAGCAACTAACCCAAGCGTTAAGCGAAGAACTGACCAAACCCCCCACCGAGATCAGCCTCGAAATCCCCTCCCCAGCCAAAGTGCGGACCCTGCTAGTCGTTGACTCCGACCCGGCGATCGCCAGTGTCCTCAACGCCCAAGCGGCCAACCTGGGAATGGGGGTCGAAAGCGCCCTCACCGTCAGCGCAGCGCGAAACGCGATCGCCCAGACAACCCCGGACCTGATCCTCCTGGATATCGCCTGTCCCGAAACCCGCACCTCTCCCGGGGAAAAAGCCGGACTGCGATGGTTGCAGGAAGTCGCCCACCAATTTCCCACCCTGCCGATACTCGTCTTTACCGCCCTGGATAACCTCGCCGATCGCGTCGCCGTTTCCCGGTGTGGGGGACGAGGATTTTTGCTCAAACCCGCCGACAGCGACCAAATTTTTAAAGCGATCGCCCAAGTCCTCCCCCCCAAAGCCACCCCAGAAGCCAAAGTCCTGATCGTCGATGACGACCCTGCCGCCCTCGCCGTCATGAAAGAACTCCTGCAACCCTGGGGACTCGAAGTCACCACCCTCGACAATCCTGAAAAATTTTGGGAGATTTTGACCGCAGTCGCCCCGGACCTACTGATTTTGGATCTAGAAATGCCAAAATTTAATGGCATAGACCTCTGTCAAGTGGTGCGCCAAGACCCCAACTGGGGGGACCTGCCCATTTTAGTCGTCACCGCTCATACCGATGCTCAATCCCTGCGCCAAGTATTCGCCGTAGGGGCCGATGATTTTATTGGCAAACCCATTGTCGGGCCCGAATTAGTCACCCGCATTACCAGTCGGATCGAACGCGATCGCTTTCGTCAACAACTGGAAGCCCTCAAACACAAAACAAAGGAAAACCAGCCATGAACGGCATTTCCGACTGGGATAAAAGCCAAGCACAACTGATTGCCGAACTCGAAGAACTGCGCCGGGAAGTCGATCGCCTGGGCGGGAAGACCCTCGCACCCCAGGCATCCCCGGCCTCAACCCCTTTATTGGCGGATGAAAATCGGGTTCGCAACATCCTCCATCTGGCCCCCCTGCCTCTGATGATCCATAGCCAAGATGGGGAAGTCATCCAAATCAACCAAGCCTGGAGCGATCTCACCGGATACCATCATCGCGACATTCCCACCCTCGTCGATTGGACGCTCCAGGCTCATCCTGACTGCTACCAAACCGTTCAAGCCTGCATTGCCCAACTCTACGATTTGCAGGAACGCATCTGTAACGCCGAATACACCATCAGGACTAAAACTGGACAAACCCGGACCTGGGAGTTTACCTGTGCCTCCCTGGGAACCCTCGCCGATGGGCGACGAGTGGCGATTAGTATGGCGACGGATATCACCGATCGCAAACAAACCGAAACCCTGCTGCAACAAACCAATCTGGAACTGGAAACCCGGGTCGCCGAACGGACCGCCCAACTGAGCGCCCTCACCGATCGCCTACAACAGGAACTCACCGAACGTCAGCAAACCGAGCAACTCCTGCAACAACAAGCCCAGTTATTAGAGTTAGCTCACGATACCATCCTCACCCGAGACCTCAACGGTCGGATCACCTTCTGGAACCGGGGTGCGGAACGAATGTATGGCATTTCCAAATCCGAGGCGATCGGGCAAATTTCTCACCAACTCCTCGCCTCCCAATTTCCCCAACCCCTTGCTGAAATCGAAGCCGAACTCCTGGGTGTGGGATACTGGGAAGGAGAAATTACCCATACCCCACCCCAGGGCACCCCATTAGTCGTGGCTTCGCGCTGGGTCTTGCAGTACGATGAATTTCACAAGCCCCTGCAAGTGCTGGAAATAAACAACAATATTACCCGTCGCCAACAAGCTGAAGCCGACCTGCGCGAAAGTGAGTCTCGGTTCCGTCAGTTGGCGGAAAATATTCGAGATGTCTTCTGGTGTGTGGATCTCAACAGCAAACAAGTGCTCTACATTAGTGCGGCTTATGAAAAAATCTGGGGTCGCCGTTGTGAAACCCTGTATCACAACCCGGACGACTGGCTGGATGCCATTCATCCCGAAGACCGTCCCCGAGTGGAACAGGGGATGAGTCAAAAATATTTAAACGGGGAGTATAACCAAGAATATCGGATCTTGCTCCCCGATGGTTCCCTGCGCTGGATTCATTCTCGCGCTTTTCCCATTCGGGATCGGGCGGGAAAATTAGTCAGAGTGGCGGGATTGTCAATGGATATCACCGATCGCAAAACCGCAGAACGCGCCCTGCAAGCCTCTCAAGCGCGATTAGCGGGGTTGGTCGAAATTGCCCGAGATGGGATCATTTCCGTGGATGGCAACCAACGGATTACCCTGTTTAATCAAGGTGCAGAACGCATTTTTGGCTATGGTGTTCTTGAGGTTTTGGGTCAACCCTTGGACTTGCTGATGCCGAGTCGCTTTGTCAGCAATCACCGTCTGCGGGTCGAGAATTTTGGCGAAACCTCGGGTCGCGCACAATCGATGGGAACCTGTACTGAAATTACCGCCCTTCGTGCCGATGGGACGGAGTTTCCAGCAGAAGCGTCGATTTCTAAGTTGGAGATTGATGGAGAGCAAATTTTTACGGCAATTTTGCGCGATATTAGCGATCGCAAGCGCACCGAAGCGGCTTTATCTCAACTGGCGGCGATCGTCGAGGATTCGGAGGATGCGATTTTTAGCAAAACCCTGAATGGGACGGTGGTGAGTTGGAATGCCAGCGCTCAACGGTTATTTGGTTACTCTGCTGCCGAGGCGATCGGGCAGTGGATTTTGACCCTGATTGTACCGAGCGATCGCCACGGCGAGGAAACCATGCTGCTGGAGAAAGTTGCCAAGGGTGAATCGGTCCAACAGTATGAAACTGTGCGGATGCGAAAGGATCATACCTCGATTGATGTATCCTTGACAATCTCTCCCGTGAAAGATGGTCAGGGGACGATTATCGGGACCTCCACCATCGCCCGGGACATTAGCGATCGCCGTCAAATTGAGCGAATGAAAAATGAATTTATCTCGATTGTTTCTCACGAAATCCGCACGCCTCTAACGTCGATTCGCGGGGCGATCGGCCTGCTTGCCAGTGGGATGTACCAAAATAAGCCCGATCGCGTGCAGCGAATGTTAGAAATTGCCCTCACCGACAGCGATCGCTTGGTGCGTCTGGTGAATGATATTTTGGATTTAGAGCGTCTGGAGTCCGGTCGTCTGGAATTAGTCAAGGAACGCTGTGATGCGGCCCATGCGATCGCCCAAGCGGTAGAAGGGGTTCAGGCGATCGCTGACAAAGAAGGCGTCCGCTTCTCCTTACCCTCCGGGACCGCCACCGTCTGGGCCTCTCCCGATGCCCTTCAGCAGGTTTTGACCAATTTGCTCAGTAATGCCATTAAATTTTCTCCCGAGCAAAGTATCATTACCCTGACGGTTCAACCCCAATGGCAAGGGGTTCTATTCGCCGTCCGAGATTCCGGTCGAGGCATTCCACCGGATAAAGTCGAGATGATTTTTAACCCCTTCCAACAGGTAGATGCCTCCGACTCCCGGCAAAAAGGGGGAACCGGCTTAGGGTTGACTATTTGTCAGCGCATCGTCCATCAACATGGAGGCCGCATCTGGGTGGAAAGTATCCTCGGTGAAGGCAGTACCTTTTACTTTACCCTCCCCGATCCTCCCAGTTGATATCGGCGATCGGGGCTGATTTATTTTTAAGGAAATCAGGTTTCTTTATTCTTTCTTCACGTTAATCGGTTAATCTTAAAATGAACAAGGAATGATCGGGTTGATTGCATACTCTTTAAGCCCTTAAACCTTGGGCATGAAACACGGCTCCTAAACTCTCATGCTCTCTCCAGGAAAACTCCTGGAAAACGATTAGTTTGAGTTCAAAGATACTCACCTCGGACAAAATATGGCCCAGTTTGGAACCCTTAAACATGGACTTAGGTGAGGACTGGGGGAAATTGCTGAGAACTGGAGTTTTTTGACAAATTTTCTACGTTTTTTGAGCGGATTGTCAGTATCAGGTCTCTTGGAGCAACTGCGGACCCAGAGGCTATCACTTCACACTCGTTCCCGTTATTGATAAATTCCCCTTAACGGTTTGATTTAAAAGGGTTATATTAAGTGGCTCAATCCGTGATGAATCTAGGGGGAAGCGATCGCCTCTTTCCTGTCATGAATCGGGGTTTTGTCTTCAAATGATGACTTTCACAAGCCCAATTTAGATTAAACTCTCGGTTAGCGATCCCTGCACCGGCCTGGGTGGATAAAAGTCAGTGATTGACAAATTCTCTGGGATCATGGAGAATCCTTTCTCTAAGGGCACAAGGGAATCTAGCTCATTCTCTAGACTGGATTAGAGTTTGGGATAGAATACGCGAAAAAAAGTGTTTCAGGGATAACACAGTGAACCAAAAACAATCGGCAAAGCCGGAATGGTTTTGTCTGAGCGCATTGAGTTGGAAAATCCAGCCCTTCGTCACCCAATTTTAACCTGGTTGATTGCCATTTTCCTCATGTTTAATTGGACTTAGAGGTGGCTTGGCTATGAATGATAAACTAATTTTAGTCGTGGATGATGAAATTACAGTTCGAGAGGTGGTACAAATTTGCTTGGAAGACCTTGGGGGATGGCGCGTGTTATTAGCGCCATCGGCGCAAGATGGGTTAAAGCTGGCTGCCACCGAACAACCGGATGCGATCGTGTTGGATATTTCCATGCCGGGAATGGATGGCTTTGCTTTTCTCGATCGCCTCAAAGGAAACCCCCAATCCAAGTCAATTCCGGTGGTTTTATTGAGCGCCAAAGCCCTGTGGTTTACACAGCATCAGCTTCAGCAGTTACAAGTCGCCGGTGCTATTTCTAAACCCTTCAATTCTCTCACCCTCTCCCAGACGATCGCCACCATGCTGGGGTGGGAATAACCGGATCCGGGATATCTTCTTCCCAGGAGTTTCTCTGTGGGTCTTTATCAAATCTTTATCACTTCTTTATCAAGTCTTTATCAAGTCTTTATCACTTCTTTATATTTTTTGGATACTCTCTTGAGGAGTTTACTCCAGGCGAGCACGATTTATCGGGGTAGAGAGCCAGGGCCTGCTGAAGACTTCCCCAGAAACCCCATAAAATGTAGGGTTGATTCGCTTTTTCAAGCCTCCATCATCAGGTTTGGCTCTTAAATCCTAATAATGTCTAAGTCCTGCCCCTAAAATTCCCAGAGTCCCGACATCATCTCGACCAACTTCCGATGGTTATTTCCCCGCCAACAGCCAATCCCGAGTTTTTTAGGGGACTTTCTGGCCAATTCCGGGAAATCCGGTTGTCTAACTTGTTTTATTCATGAACCCTCGCTCATGTTTATAATTAAAATAGCCATCTTACCTTTCGTATCTATCAGGAGAGTCAATATAACTTAGGACAATCATGAAATTATACCTTTAGAATCTTGCGCTGTCAAGAACAAGATCTCCAGCCCAATCGGTGCTGATTTCTAAGCCGATTCCGTTGCTAAATCAATTCAGGGAGGCAGTTGCCTTCCTTCACCTTCCGGGTTACACCCCATGCCCTCGGGGACGCCACAAAGAAGGTGACGGTGATAAACCGGCCCCAGAAACCGGGAGATTTATTTTCCTATTTGGGTGCGGAATTTATCCCTTGGGACCGTTTGATGATTTTCCATCCATTGAAGATGTCCCCAATTCATGCTCTGACTTGAATGGGGGGATAAGTGCCAGAGAACTTCTGGAGGCCGACTTCGGACAGGACTGAGGCTTGTCATCGGGATGTTATCCCCTCTGTCGGTGAAATACAGACATGAAACACAGCTTCATGTCTAGAGTTCACTCGATGGCGCAGTCTTGTGTTAGAAAAAAGCTCCACGGTGGATTGAACATCAAACGGCCCTAACTCCGAGTGAATACTCGGGGGGGAACCCGATTAGCTTAGTGCGGTGGAATTTGCTCAGGATTCACTCAACTTTTTTGCTGGACATTGAGGTTTAATGCTTACCCTCTCAGACGTTTCTTTAACCGAAAAAATTTACGAAAGCACTAACTCCGAAGTGTATCGCGGGTCCCTGAAGTCATCAGGAAAACCTGTAATTTTGAAAATGCTTAAAAATGCTTATTCCTCCCCAGAACGCTTGGGGTGGTTTTGGCGCGAATATGAAGTAACCCAATCCCTAAAGTTATCTGGAATTCCCCGAGTTTATGGGTTCAGTAACGAGGGCAATAGTCCATTTTTTCTCCTAGAAGATTTTGGAGCAGAATCTTTAAATCGGTTAAAAATTGCCGGAAAAATGGAATTTAGGGACTTTTTAAGATTAGCTATTGCTATTACTGAAATTCTCTCGAAAATTCATGAAAAAAATATCATTCATAAAGACATTAACCCCAGTAACATTGTCTTAAATCCCCAGACGGGAATCGTTAAAATTATCGATTTTGGGATTTCATCGGTGTTATCCCAGGAAAATCCGACTTTCCAAAATGCCAATCGTCTCGAAGGCACTTTATCCTATATGTCCCCGGAACAAACCGGGCGGATGAATTGCTGCATTGACTATCGCACGGATTTTTATTCCCTCGGTGTCACCTTTTACTACCTGTTAAGCGGGACCTTACCCTTCCAGAGTGAGGAGCCAATGGAATGGGTCCATAGTCATATTGCCAAACCGCCCATTTCTTTACAAACGGTTAAACCCGAAATTCCGGCCACTCTCTCTAACTTAATTGCCAAATTAATGGCTAAAAATGCCGAAGAACGCTATCAATCGGCTTATGGATTAAAGGCGGATTTAGAAGAATGTTTGCGCCAGCTTCAGACGGAGAATACCATCAGCATTTTGAACCTGGGACAGCAGGACCGTTCGGATCGATTTCATTTACCCCAACAGTTGTATGGACGCAAGGCTCAAATTCAGACCTTATTGGAAGCATTTGAGCGCACTGCCGAGGGGAATCGGGAATTAATTTTTGTTGCGGGATATGCCGGGGTGGGTAAATCCGCTTTAGTCCGAGAACTGCATAAACCAGTCGCCGCTAAACGGGGTAACTTTATTGCTGTAAAATTTGACCAATACCAAAGAAATATTCCGTATTTAGAGCTTGGACAAGCCTTCAATGAGTTTTGTAATTTTATCTTAGGGGAACCGGAAGCAACCTTTCATGAGTGGCGCAGTCGCATTTTAGCCGCCCTAGGGAATACTGGGCAGGTTTTAATTGAGATGATTCCCAATTTAGAAAAAATTATCGGCCCTCAACCTCCCGTGGCGGATTTGGGGGGACAAGAAGCTCAAAATCGGCTGCATTGGGTGGTTCAAAACTTTTTAAAAGCCTTGTGCGATCGCGAACATCCCCTGGTGATTTTTTTAGATGACCTCCAGTGGTCGGATCTGGCTTCTTTAAGTTTATTGGAGGCGATTTTAAGCGATCGCGATTTGCAATTTTTGTTAATCATTGGGGCCTATCGCGATAACGAGGTCGATGGTACCCATCCCCTAATGATGACGAAGGCACATCTGGAAACCGAATGCCCCAATCTGCTCGCGATCGCCCTGGACAATTTGACAGCTTCGGATGTGGCGGACTTAATGGCAGCGACCCTGCATTCCCCTCAATCCTTGGTGCAACCCTTAGCCGATTTAGTCTATGCCAAAACCCGGGGGAATGCTTTTTTCACCCTGGAATTTTTGAATGTCCTCTATCAAAACGGGCTGATTTATTTAAGTGGCGATCGCCAAAATTGGGACTGGAATTTGGCCCAAATTGAATCCCAAGGAATCACGGATAATGTAGTTGATTTAATGGTGAGTCAACTGGTCAAATTTAGTCGCGAAACCCAAACTCTCTTACAGCTTGCCGCTTGTATTGGCAGTCCCTTTGATTTGGAGACCTTAAGCCAAATTGTACGCTGGCAACCCGAGGCGGTATTAAGCCATTTATTTTCTGCCCTGCAAAGTGGACTAGTCATTCCCATCAATGAAAATTATAAATTATTGAGCTTGCTTCCCGAGATTGACACCGGACAAATTCAGTTTAAATTTTTGCATGACCGGGTTCAACAAGCCGCCTATTCTTTAATTCCCCAAGCTCAACGCCCAGAGCGGCACTTAGAAATTGGCCGCTTGCTCTGGAGTAGCGCGAATCCCTTGGGCCTCTCCCCGAATGACCCCTCATTTCCGTTGCCTGAAGGCTTATTTATGATCGTTAATCATCTCAATCAAGGGAGTGAGTTGATGACGGAAGAATTAGAAAAAATTAACCTGTCTCACCTCAATTTATGGGCCGGAAGAAAAGCTAAAACAGCCAGCGCTTACAATTTAGCAGCCCAGTATTTAAACCACGGTTTGAGTCTGTTACCCTCCCGGAGTTGGCAGACTCATTATGACCTCACCCTCCAACTTCATCTAGAAGCGGTAGAAGCGGAATATTTAACCACCCATTATCCGGAAGTTGAAGCCCTGGCAGCGGTGGTCCTTCCCCAGAGCCGAACGGTTTTAGACGGGGTTAAGGTTTATCAAATTCTCATCCAATTGTATAGTGCGATTAACCAGCTTCAAAAAGCTGTGGATACCAGTTTAATGGTTTTGGAAATGTTGGGGGTGTCCCTGGCTGAATTAGCCCCAATTCAGTGGGATATTGCGGAATTATCCCGCCTTCCTTTGATGGAAGATGCCAATAAATTAGCGGCGATGCAGATTTTAATGAGCGTCTGGGGAACAGCGATTGTGGTGACGCCGGAACTGGTACCCAGAATGGCTTTGACGATGGTTAATCTCTCCCTGGAATATGGGAATTCGCCCTTGGCTGCCTTTGCTTATGCCTATTATGGGTTTAATCTTTGTCGGGTAGGGGAAATTGAACGCGGCTATCAGTTGGGACAGTTTGCGTTAGAATTATTAGAGCAGTTTGACAGTGCCGAAAGTCGCTGTAAAGTCCATCACATTTTTAATGGATTTATCCGACATTGGCAAGAACCCCTCCCCGAGGCGATCGCCGGTTTAAAGACCACGGTGCGTCTCGGTTTGGAAACTGGAGATTTAGAATATACCTGTTATGCAACCATGCAATATAGCTGTTACTCCTTGCTGAGTGGTCTGCCTCTCGGGAAAGTCATCAAAAAACATCAAGAGTCTTTGCAAATCATTGACCAGTGCCAACAAGAGATTCAGTTTTATTATACAAAGATTTGGTTACAATTAGCCTTAAACCTTCAAGGAAATACCCAAGAAACTGGGCGGTTAAATGGGGAGGCTTTTGATGATACCCAAGACCTGCATATTTTAACCCAAAATAACAGTGAAACCTCTTTGTTTTGCTTCCATCTTGCCCAAGGGATGCTCAGTTATTATGTAAAAGACGGGTCAAAAGCGGTGGAGAGTCTGACGATCGCCGCCGAATATGAAGCTGCGATCGCCTCCTTGATGCCCTTGGGTCAACTACCCTTTTATGATTCCCTGGCGCAATTCGCATTATATCCCTCTCTGAAGGAGTCTCAACAACAGGACTGCCTCAACCGAGTGGAACGCAATCAAATGCGCCTGCAAGACTGGGCAAATGCTGGACCCATGACCTATCAACATAAATATGATTTAGTCGCCGCAGAAAAAGCCCGGATTCTTGCTCAGAATTGGCAAGCAGCGGAATTATATGAACGGGCCATTGTCGGGGCTAGAGAGCATCATTTTATCCAGGAAGAAGCCTTAGCTTATGAGTTAGCGGGGGAGTTCTATCTTCACCGGGGCATGATGCAAATTGCTGAACTGTATATCCAAAAGGCTTATGCCCTCTATCAACAATGGCAAGGTAGAGCAAAAGTTCAACAATTAAGCGGTCAATATCCCCAGTGGTTGAAGAAACCCAAAAAGCAGAGGAAGCCAGAAAATTCCAGTGAAACTCAGTCAGAAACCATTCAATCAACCAGCAGCAACCCGGAAGTGGTGTTGGATTTAGTCAGTGTTTTAAAATCCTCAGCCGCCCTGACCCGGGAAATAGAAATTGACAAGCTGCTGGGGGCATTAATGAAAATTTTGATTGAAAATGCTGGGGCGCAAAAAGGCTATTTAATCGGAGAAGAAAATGGGGAATGGATCGTTCAAGCTGCCATTGATGAAAATCTGGTCACCACTCAACCGAGAATCCTACTGAATGAAGTGGGAGACGGAAGAGGCGATCGCAGCTTACTCTCAGGGGCGATCGTGCGTTATGCGATCCGCACTCGCGAGACGGTGGCCCTAAACGATGCTACAGCGGAAGGGCCATTTCGAGGCGATCGCTATATTCGCGCCCACCAGCCGAAATCCATCCTCTGTATGCCCATTTTAGACCGGGCTAAACTCAGTGGAATTATCTATCTGGAGAATAATCTCATTTCCGGCGCATTTCCTAGCGATCGCCTAGAAGTTTTAAAATTTTTATCCGTGCAGGCGGCAATCTCTTTGGAAAATGCCAAACTCTATAGCTCCCTGCGCCAAAGTGAAAGCAAATTCAACCAATTTTTAGAAGCCCTCCCCATTGGAATTTCCGCCCTAGATCCCACGGGAAAATATCATTATATGAACCAGGCGGGACAGCA
Organism: Oscillatoria sp. HE19RPO; assembly: GCF_024220515.1. Lineage (GTDB taxonomy): Bacteria > Cyanobacteriota > Cyanobacteriia > Cyanobacteriales > Laspinemataceae > Laspinema. The sequence goes on along the minus strand of NZ_JAMXOT010000099.1, from coordinate 16,070 downwards.
ATTGCTCGGACAAATCCCCCCGCCCATCTCCCTAGAAGAAGTCTCCACCATTGATCGGGTTTATTTCTCCGGTAGCAGTCGCCTTTATCCGAAGGAACAACTCCCGGGCATCCGGGCGCTGCAAGGGGCAGCGGCGATGGCAGAAGATTTAGAAATTGAACGGGACGGGGAGAGGATTCCGCTTCAGGTGTATTCCACGCCAATTTTTGATGAAACCGGGCAGATTATTTATGCGATTAATGCCTTTACCGATATCAGCGCTCGCAAACAAGCCGAGAAACTGATAGCCGACTACAACCATACCTTAGAGGCGCAAGTCGCGGAACGCACCGAGGCCTTACGCCAAAGCGAAGAACGGTTTAGAAATGCCTTTGAAAGTGCGGCAGTGGGGATGTGCTTGGTCGCTCCTAATGGACAGTTATTAGATGTCAATACTGCCGTTTGCCAAATGTTAGGATATTCCAAATCCGAACTCTTAGCCCTCACCATTCAAGATATTACCTATCCCGAGGATATGGAAAGTGACTGGAGTCACCTAAAAGAACTGATGCAAGGGGAAATTTCCTATTATCATCTGGAAAAACGCTACCAGCATAAAAATGGGAAAGTGATCTGGGGATTATTGAGCGTTTCCCTAGTGCGCGACAGTGACAACCAGCCTCTTTATACCATCAAGCAAATTCAAAATATTACCCTCAGAAAAACCCTAGAACTGAACCTCCAACAAAAGACCGAAGAAATTGACCGCTTCTTTACCATCGCCTTGGATTTACTCTGCATCGGTGATGTGGATGGCTACTTACGTCGAGTCAGTTTGGGCTGGGAAAAAGCCCTGGGCTACACCGTCGCCGAATTAGAAGGAATGAACATTTATGACTTAATTCATCCCGATGACTACAACCACACCGATATCGCGATGGATGAGCTTGGAAATGGACAAGATGTGCTCAATTTTGTTAATCGCTATCGCCATAAAAATGGCTCTTATCGGTGGATAGAATGGCGCTCATTTCCAGTGGGTCATCTTGTCTATGCAACGGCTAGAGATATCACCGAATCCAGAGCAGCCCAAGAAAAACTCCGCCACAGCGAAGCTAATTTAGCCAAAGCTCAGGAGATTGCTCATATTGGCAGTTGGGAATTTGATCCGGTGAATCAAAGCACTCTGTGGTCCGACGAACTCTATCGGATTTATGGATTAGAACCCAGCCCGACCCCCCCCTCTTTAGAACCCATTCACCCCCGGATTCATCCCGATACTCCCGGGTTGGAACAGCGGGAAATTCAAGACAAATTGCGGTGCGCTGAACCCTGGGAACTCAAGCAGCAGGTTCAGCGCCCGAATGGGGAAATTCGGGAGATAGAAGTGCGCGGCGAACCTGTTTTTGATGATGAGGGAAACCTAATCAAGTGGGTAGGCACGGTCCATGATATTACCGATCGCCAACGAATAGAAGCCAAACTCCGCCAGAGTGAAGCAGCTTTACGAGAAGCGCAACGGATCGCCCATATTGGCAGTTGGGAACTGGACATGAACAGCCAGAACCTGAGCGCATCGGAGGAATGGTTCCAGATGTTTGGGGTTGATCCGGCCTATCCAGAATCTGGTTATCAGGAGCATTTTAAGGCGATTCATCCCGAGGATCGCGTCCAACTGCAAGAGAATCTCAACCGGGCTGTATTTGAAGGAACGCCCTATAAAATGGACCTGCGGATTATTGAAGGCGATCGCATTCTTCGATACTTAGAAGCGCGAGGGGAAGCGGTTCAAGACGAGCGGGGGTCCGCGATCCATCTGCGGGGAACGGTGCTGGATATTACGGAACGCAAGCGCACGGTCCTGGCCCTGAGTGAAAGTGAAGAACGATTTCGCACCGCCTTTGACTATGCCGGGATTGGCATGGCGATCGTCGGACTCAATGGGCGATGGTTGAAAGTGAACCGGGCCGTTTGCGAGATTATCGGCTATCGCGAGGATGAACTGTTAACCCTGGACTTTCAAACCATTACCCATCCCGAGGATTTAGATCTCGACCTGAACTATGCCACCCAACTGCTGCGCGGGGAAATCGGGTCTTATCAATTAGAAAAACGTTACATTCACAAACAGGGCCATTTTGTCTGGGTCCTGCTGACGGGTTCTTTGGTTCGCACTGCTGAGGGGGAACCCTTACATTTTATTGCTCAAGTCCAAGATGTATCCCTCCAGAAGCAGGCGGAACAAATCCTGCGATCGCAGATGCAACGGGAGCAAGTGTTGAGCCAATTTGTCCAAAGCATTCGCAATTCTTTGGAGTTGACCACCATTTCCTTTAGTGCCGCCCATGAAAGCGGACGGCTATTAGGGGCAGATGGGGTGAAAATTATTCAATATTTCCCCGAGGAGGGGTTGTGGCGCAATGTGGCCGAATATCGTCCCTTTGATACCCTCCCCAGTACCCTGGACCTGGATATTCCCGATGTGGGAAACCCGATTACTGAGGTGATTAAGGGCTTAAAACCTGTGGCATTATCCGGTTGGGAACCGGATCCGAATGATTCCCGGGTGGAGTTCCTGGGCAGCTTTGCCGGTCACTGGTTGATTTTACCCTTGCAGATGGGGACTGGAGTCTGGGGAGCCTTATGTTTGGCCCGGAATTTAAGGGAATCGCCTTGGGATAGTACGGAGATGGAATTGCTCCTCGCCATTGCCAATCAACTGGCGATCGCCCTCAACCAAGCGGAACTCTACCAACAGGTGGAAAAAGCCCGAGAAGCGGCTGACAAGGCGAATGAAGCGAAAAGTGCATTCCTGGCGAGTATCAGTCATGAATTGCGATCGCCCCTAAATGCTATTCTCGGGTTTGCCCAATTGCTCCTGTCCAATCCCGCTTTATCCAAAGATGCCAAGGAAAATATCGCGATTATTCAGCGCAGTGGGGAGCATTTGCTGACGTTAATTAACGATATTTTGGATTTGGCAAAAATTGAGGCCGGACGGACTACAATTGTAGAAACTAATTTTAATTTTTATCACCTCCTGGACGATTTACAATCCATGTTCAGGCTCAAGGCCCAGAGCAAAGGATTGGACTTCGTTATCGAACGCGCCCCGGAGGTCCCGGAATATATCCGCACCGATGAGATTAAATTGCGGCAAGTGCTGATTAATCTGATCGGGAATGCGATTAAGTTTACCCAGAGGGGTCGAATCTGTGTGGCCATCTGGGAGATCCCCCCAGAACGGCCATCAAGTCTCGCCGACCCCGATAACCGGGAAGATCAAACCCTGAACCTCCTGTGTGAAGTGTCGGATACCGGACCGGGGATCGCCCTCGATGAGTTAGACCATCTGTTTCAAGCCTTTGTGCAAACGAGTACGGGACTGGAAGCCCGAGAGGGAACCGGGTTGGGGTTATCGATTTCTCGCAAGTTTGTGGAGTTGATGGGCGGATCCATTGAGGTGCGATCGCAGATTGGGGAAGGCAGCACTTTTAGCTTTGAGATTCCTGTGACGGTGGCAGCGGAAATTGAGCCTAAACCCATTCCCCCGCAACGCCGCGCTGTGGCCCTAGAACCGAACCAACCCCAATACCGGATTTTAATTGCCGACGATCGCCCGGATAACCGCACCTTTGTGATTAAATGCCTCCAACCTTTTGGATTTGACCTTTTAGAGAGTAGCAATGGTCAGGAGACGGTTAAGCTGTGGGAAGAATGGGAACCCCATTTAATTTTTATGGATTTAAGAATGCCAGTCATGGATGGCTATGAGGCTACTCAACAGATTAAAGGGTCTATCAAAGGCCAAGGAACGGCGATCGTGGCTTTAACCGCCAGTTACCTGGAGCAGGAAAATACGGTTGGGCTTGCCTCTGGATTTGATGGCTTTATCCGTAAACCCTTTCGGGATACGGAACTGTTGGACTGTTTGACTCAACAATTAGGGGTGCGCTTTGTCTATGAAGACCCCGATGCTGATGCGGTGCAAACCGTAGCTGTTCCCTCAGTCCCTTTAACGGAAAGCGATTGGCGTGACATTCCCCTAGACTGGTTGAATTCTTTCAACCTCGCCACGAAATCTTGTGATGTAGAATTAATGGTAACTCTGTTGGATGAGATTAGCGATCGCCATGAATCCTGTGCCCATACCTTAACGAACTGGACCCAAAATTTTGAATTTGACCAAATCTTAACTTTTATCAAATCGGTCCTAGATTGACCCCAAAGACCGAGGGCAAAGGATTCTCAAACCCCAAAAAGCAGTTTGGGGCGGGGTTGATGGAGATGGCACGACTCTACCTTTTTCCGTTCGGATACAGGATAGAGCAGATTCTGGCAATCTGCGATCGCCATAAATTCCTCCTGGAATTGCCGAACTGCCTAGACCCCGGATTTCAAGTTTAACCCTATTTTCCATATTCATTGTATCGGCGAGGTATTAACGATGAAAACAGAGGGCAAGCGGTCTTACAAAGGCGAAGTTTTGGTCGTTGATGACACAGTGGCCAACTTAAAACTGTTAGTAGATTTACTGTCGGGTCATGGGTATAAAGTCCGAGCTGCACCGAATGGAGTCTTAGCACTTCAGGCTGTGGATGTCAACATTCCCGACCTGATTTTACTCGATATTATGATGCCGGACCTAAATGGATATGAGGTTTGTAAAAGACTCAAGTCCGAAGAGCAAACCCGCCATATTCCTATTATTTTTATCAGTGCCTTATATGAGACCTTTGATAAAGTTAGGGGCTTCGCCGTGGGCGGGTCCGATTATATTACTAAACCGTTTCAAGAAGCGGAAGTTTTAGCGCGCATTGAACATCAAATCAAGCTGCAAAAATTAGAGCGAGAATTAAGAGAACGCAATTTTCAATTAAGCTGGGAAATTCAGCAACGAAATGCGGCGGAACGGGAAAAAGATAGATTAATTGTTTCTTTACAAAAAAGTCAAAGGTCATTAGCCACCGCCCAACGAGTTGCGGGAGTCGGCAACTGGGAATTGAATTGGTTGACCCGCCATTTAGTGCTTTCCGATGAAATGTTTCGAGTCCTGGGGATTGAACCTCAACTCAAACCCAGCTATGGTGAAGTGTTAAAAACGATTCATCCCCACGATCGCAGCCAGTTTTCCAAAGTCTTAAAACAGGCGATCGCCACGGGCAGTTCCTATCAAATCGAGGGACGAATCCAACGCCCGGATGGGGAAATTCGCTATATCGAAGCCAAAGGAGAAGTAATTCTCGACCTCCAAGGCAAGCCGAGTCAACTCTTTGGCACAATTTTAGATATTACCACTCGCAAACAGGTCAAAATTCAGTTACAAAAACAATTAATCCGCAGCGAACTTTTGCGAGGCATCACGGAAAAAATCCGGTCGGAATTACAGCTAGAAAAACTCCTGGATACTGCCGCCCAAGAAATTAGAGATACCTTTGGGGTGAGTTGCACTGAAATTCATACCTACCTAGAAACCCGAAATCCCCCCTTGCAAATTGCCGCTTTCGCCGTGGCGCAGGGTTGCCAATGGAGTGGGGAGTTGGAACTGCCTCTGGATGAAACGCCTTACGCCGAACAATTTAAGACCAGCGATCGCCCAATCGCCATCAATGACTTCCAAACGGACCCGTTATTTCAGCCGGTTTTGGCCCGATACCCCCAGTTTCAGGTCAAATCTATGCTGTTGGTGCGGACTTCTTATCAAGGAAAACCCAATGGGGCTTTAGTCTTGCATGAATACGACTGCCCCCGGGAATGGAGTCAAGGAGAAATTGAACTGATTGAAACCATTGCCGCCCAAGTCGGCATTGCGATCGCCCAAGCCAATTTGTTGAAACGGGAAAAACAAGCCCGGGCCAAACTTAACCAACAAAACCAGCAACTTCAACAACAAATTAACGCTCGAATTCTCACTGAAACCGCCCTAAAAACCAGTGAAAGTAAATATCGACACCTCGTTGAAACCTCCCAAGACTTAATTTGGACCATTGATACCAAAGGCCGGATCACCTTTGTGAATGCGGCGGTTCAAGACATCTATGGCTATAGTCCCTCCGAGGCAATGGGCCGAGCCTTTACTGACTTGATTCATCCCAGTCGATGGAGTCAGGACCAGGAATTTTTCCGCAAAATTCTCCTGGAAGAACAAGAAATTTCTCAATATGAAACCACTCATATTACCCAAGCCGGAACCCCGATTTATATGATTCTGAATGCGATTCCCTTGCGGGATGAAGCCGGTTTTGTCATCGGGATTACTGGCACCGCGAGTAACATTACTCAGCTCAAACAGACCCAAGCCAAACTGATTGAAACCAACCGGCTGCAACAAGCTATTCTCAATAGTGCGGAACATACCATCATTGCCACGGACCCTGAAGGCACGATTCTCACGTTCAATGCAGCAGCGGAACGATTGCTGGGCTATCAGGCTCAGGATGTGACGGCCCAGGCGAATGTGATTATGATCCATACCTCGGAAGAACTTCAGGAACGCGCGGACATCTTAACCGCTGAACTGGGGTATGCAATCGCCCCCGGATTTGATGCGATCGTCGCCAAAGCCCGTCAAGGGGTCCCGGATCTCCGCGAATGGACCTACCTCCGCAAAGATGGGTCTCGCTTCCCGGTGTGGCTGTCGATTACCGCCTTACAAGATGCGATGGGTCAGATTACCGGATTTCTCGGCATCGGCAGCGATATGACCGATCGCAAACAAGCGGAAGAAGCCCTCAAACAAGCGGCGATCGCCGCCCAAATGGCAAACCATGCCAAAAGTGAATTTCTCGCCAATATGAGCCATGAATTGAGAACCCCACTCAATGCCATCCTCGGCTTTGCTCAGGTAATGGCAGGAGACCCCTCCCTCCAACCGGAACACCAACAACAAATTGAAATTATCAATCGCGCCGGTTCTCACTTACTGGAACTGATTAATGACATTTTAGAAATGTCTAAAATTGAAGCCGGGAGAACTACCTTAAAACTAGAACCCTTTGATTTAGGGCAGATGCTGCGAGATTTAGAAGATATGTTGCGGTTTAAAGCCCATGAAAAAAACTTGCTCCTGCTCACCGAAGTTGCCTCAGATGTTCCCCTGTACCTTCGCGCCGATCAAGCCAAACTGCGCCAAGTGTTAATTAATATTTTGGGGAATGCGATTAAATTTACCCAAACGGGTTCCATTACCCTGCGGGTTCATGGAGGCACTGGAGAGTTTGAATCCGGGAAAGATGGAAATTCCCCTGCCTGCTTTCTTCAGTTTGAAGTCGAAGATACAGGACCCGGAATTGCACCGGAAGATTTGACCCTGATTTTTGAAAGTTTTGGTCAAACGGAAATGGGCCGCAAATCCGGCCAAGGAACGGGCTTGGGTTTACCCATTAGTCGTCAATTTGTGCGAATGATGGGCGGTGAAATCCAAGTCAGCAGCGTTTTGGGAGTCGGCAGTACCTTTATCTTTGCCATTCAGGTTGAACCCTTGGACGCGAGTGAAGTCCCCCAGACTCAATCGAAGGGGGCAGTGATTGGGTTAGCCCCAGATCAATCGAGGAAACGGATTCTTGTGGTGGATGATCTGTTAGAAAGTCGGTTGTTGCTGGTTAAACTCCTGGGGAATATTGGATTTGAAGTGCGCGAAGCTGAAAATGGTGAAGAGGCGATCGCCCAATCCTTAGAGTGGCAGCCTGATTTAATTTTAATGGATATCCGAATGCCCGTCATGGATGGCTATGAAGCCACCAAACAGATTAAAGCCAGTGCCGGAAGTCAGAAACCGGCAATTTTGGCCCTAACTGCCAGTGTATTTGAGGAGGACCGTTCGGCGGTATTTGCTGCGGGATGTGATGACTTTCTTTGCAAACCTTTAGAAAAAAATGAACTGTTAGAAAAAATCGGATACCATTTGAATACGGGCTATATTTATGCCACAGCTAGCCTTTCCTTTAAACAGCCACCTCAACAGCCTGAATCCGATGAAATACCACCGGATAAACTCCAAGTGTATTTAGAAAAAATGCCATCTCAATGGGTGGAAAAAATTTATGACGCCGCTGCTCAATGCAGCGATGACATGATTTTAGAATTAATAGAAGAAATCCCTGCTAATCTTGAACCTTTAGGTAGGACTTTAAGCAAATTAGCTGAAAATTTTCAATTTCATCAGATTATGCATTTAACCTACTCGGAGGATTTATGATTCAATTTTCAGAGGAGTTTAATAAGCCCGTTATTTTAATCGTTGACGATCAACCCGATAATTTACGGGTTCTCTCCTCCATGCTCATCATCAAAGGGTATAATGTCCGCAAAGCCTTAACCGGAGAAATGGCTTTAACCACCTGCCAAAAAGTTGTCCCTGATTTAATTTTATTAGATATCATGATGCCGGATTTAACCGGCTATGAAGTCTGTGAATCCCTCCAGTCCAACCCCCAAACTTGCAAAATTCCCATCATTTTCCTCAGTGCCCTGGATGATAGCACCGCAAAAGTCAAAGCCTTTAGTTCCGGAGGGGCCGACTACATTACCAAGCCTTTTCAAACCGAAGAAGTCCTGGCGCGAATCCATAAACAACTGACCATCGAGCGTCTCCAACGCCAACTCATCCAAAAAAATCAGGAGTTACAAACCCTGAATGAAGAGTTACAAAGATCCAACGCTGAATTAGAGCAATTTGCAGGAATCGCTTCCCATGATTTGCAATCTCCCTTACAACTGATTATGGGCTATGCAGATATGTTACTCTGGCAATATGATACTTTACTCGATGAAAAAGGCGAACATTATCTGAGTGAAATTTCTAAAGCCAGCCAGCGCATGAATCAACTGATTCATGATTTACTTTCTTATTCTCGGGTGCGATCGGGTAAAGTGGAACTGGAACCCATTGATTGTGAAGTGGTTTTAGCCGAAGCCTTAGCCAATTTACAAGAGGATATCAACAGCAGTGGCGCTTGTATCACCCACGATACCCTCCCCATCGTCCTGGGCGATCGCACCCAACTGATTCAGCTTTTTCAAAACATCCTCAGTAATGCCATTAAGTTTCGCCGCCCTCAAGTACCCCCGAAAATTAACATTTCTCTCACCCTCAATCCTGAAAACTTCGCTGAATTTAAAATCCAGGATAATGGCATCGGCATCGCCGAAGAAGATTATCCCGTCGTTTTTGAAATCTTCAAACGAATTCATGCTTATAATAAATATCCCGGCACCGGCATCGGCATGAGTCTCTGTAAAAAAATTGTAGAAGTACATGGGGGACGCATTTGGCTAACCTCTCAACTCCACATCGGCACCACTTTTTTCTTCACCTTAACCCTACCCACTCTATATCAACCCTAAAACTCTCAATATCTTTCCAACGTTCGTAGTAACGACTTCAGTCGTTATCTTTCCAACGTTCGTAGTAACGACTTCAGTCGTTCTGTTTCCGACGTTCGTAGTAACGACTTCAGTCGTTATCTTCCCTCCCTCTAAAATCCCCCTCTCTACCCCCAACAATTCAACCCGTTGCCGAACATCCTCCTTATACTTACCCAAGAGAATACGCCACAACATTCGCCCCAAACAGAAAGAAGCACGCCAAGAAAACACCGCATCCCGCAGTTCTATCTCACTACGTTCAAACAAAAAATGACCCATTAATCCCGTCAACTGAGTCAGAGGTAACCCCAACAAAATCCAAGGATTCTGAAACCACAACGCCGAAAACAGCAACCCGTAAAAAATCAAAATCCCCACAACGTGCAACGCCACATTCATCGGATGCTGGTGTTTAAGCAGAAAAATATCCCAATACTCCGTATCCTCTCTCACCTGCTGTCCCCGACTCCCATTCATCCGATCCCTAACTCCCTTCATCCCACCACCGGAAACAACACCGTCCCCAGGGGTTCAGAACCCAGACGCGCACTCACCTGACCCTGACACACCACCGGAACCCCCTTGATATACACCGAGTGAATAATCTCATCCGAACCCCGCTTCACCATCCGAGGTTCCCCATCTAAAATCGGGTCCAATATTTCCACTTGAGGGGCGATCGCCTGCTGCAACCCCAGCGGATTCAGCACCACCAAATCCGCTTTCCCACCCACCTTCAACACCCCCGCATCCAGGCGAAACCACTGCGCCGGTTCTCCCGTCACCCGATGAATTGCCGCCTCGGGAGTCATAAAATTGGTCGTTACCGCTTGTTTCAACAACGATAAAGCGCCATCATAATAGCCCAAATTCCGCACATGAGCACCAGCATCGGTAAACCCGGGCAAAATATCCGGATGTTTCATCATCGCCAACCGAGGTTCGAGGCGATCGTTTGCACCCGTCGCCACCCAGCGCAAATCCGTATCATACTGCTGCAACAAATCCATAAACAAATCCACCGGATTCTGCTGCATTTTCTTCGCAACTGTAGCAAAACTCAACCCCTGCCAACTCGCTTCAGGACAACTCAAAATCTCCATCAAATTCAAATCTCGATGAAAAGATTTGCGCCACCCATTTAACCAGTCTTTCCGAAACTGCTTCCGAAAGGTTTCCGACGCCCATAATTCCTGCCGTTCCTCTCGGGAATCACAACTATTCAATTGTGCTCCGGTAGAAAATTCTTCAAATAAAGGAGTCACCGGACCATCAGAATAAATCGTAAACGGTTCCGTCAGAGTTTGAAAGCGGACATTTCCTCGCAAGAGGCGATTCCAAATCCATAAAAGAGGAGCAAATACCCGCCACATCTGCCGATTATGCACAGCATCCAATGCCGAGAGCACTGTCAACCGTAAAGGAAGTTGACCAATGCCCGAACCGAGGCCAATAATATCCCAAAAAGAAGCCAATCGCTGTAAATTAGGAGTGACTTGAAATACGCGATCGCATTCCCGACACAAAGCAGCCAACCGAGCATATTCCGGGAGTTTAGCGTGTTGCGAGGGGATAGTACAACCGCGCCATTCTCCACTCATCCGATGCCAGGGAAACATATCAATAGAAATGCCAATAAATCCCGCTTCTAACGCAGATTTAGCGATTTGTTCCATCTGGTTCAGTTCCGCTGGCGTAGGGTCAACCGTCAGACTCCGTTCCAATCCCATCACATGAGCGCGAACCGCACTATGTCCTAACATTGGGGCAACATTAGGACCGAGGGGTAGCTGTTGTAAATGGTGCAGATATTCCCCAGGAGTTTGCCAAGAAACCGACTGATTTAACCATTTGGCAATCAAGCGATGGGAGAGGGTTTCAACCCGCTGAAAAATATCTGCCAACATTTGCGGTTCCCCCACCGCCACCGATAAACTGCAATTGCCAATTACCACCGTGGTAACCCCATGCCTCACCGATTCACTCAATCCCGGGGCAATTTCTAGCTCTAAATCATAGTGGGTATGAATGTCAATAAATCCCGGGGTAACCCAGAGTCCCGAGGCATCAACCACCTGAGCCGCCTCTAGGGAAATATTAGAAGAAATTGCAACAATTTGACCCTGCTTAATTCCAATATCTCCCGCAACCGCAGGGGAACCCAACCCATCAAAAATTAACCCATTTTTAATCAATAAATCCAGCATATTTTGTAGAATAATTATAATATAGCGGTTCGGTGGACTGATGAGGTACTTTTCAAAGCCCCTCTCCCCCCCCCTTTCAAAGGGGGGTAGGGGGGATGGAGAGGGGTTTGGGGTGAGGGTACTACCTTATGGACATGAGAAACGCTATAAAAAACGCATTATTTAGAGAAACAAAGCACTTAGGGGAATTAAATTAAGGGGTTCAGTTCTGAGTAAACTGCTTTATCGCCAATGCTAGATCCCCCTAAATCCCCCTTAAGAAGGGGGACTTTGAAGGGTATCAGTTCTTAGAACAAAAAATTGATTCCACTTACTCCCCCCTTAATTATATTAATGAAGTTCCTCTTACTCCCCCCTTAATAAGGGGGGCGGGGGGGGATCTCCACCCGTCTCAAGTTTTTCCAAATATTTATCCTCTTAAAGACAGGGAATCTGATTCAAATCTCCCATTTACCGCCGCAACAAAAACATCAAAAGCGCCCCCACTAAAACCCCCGCCACCGATGTCCCAACGGCCATATAATTACCCCGCTTTTCGGTATAGTTTAAAACGGGATTATCTAATAAATTGGCAGAAAAATGGAGGGATTGAATCGTCCAGGTATTCTGCACTTTTTGGAGTACCGCACTCCATCGTAAAGGCATGACTTCCTCATTTCCATCTCGGAAATAGAAGGTAGAGAGGGCCTCTCCCGATGCGACTTCTATTCCGGGGGATAAAAAAGTCCGGATAGTTTCCCCTTCCAAACTCATCGTCAGCCGTTCAATGGGTCCGTTAAATTGTTCATTCCAATAGGTTTCAAATTCGCTCACGGTATGAAAGACTTGGTTATCCACCGTGGTAATTGTGAAATCAGGATGTAGATAGGGTTCAATGCTGGTAAAATCCCGGTTATTTAAGGCATCCAGAGCAATTTTTCGGGTTTGGAGAATGCTTTGGAGTTCCTGTTCATTGACTTGTCCCAGAGCAGATTCTGGCATGGTGAAGGCGATGGGGAGGGCTAGTAATGCAGTCCAAAAAAGCGGACTGCCTCGGAATGGGCGTGGTTGTGGTTGGGTTTTCATTGAATTTACGGTTTTAAGGGAGTAATGGTTATCGATGGTGTTCCAGTCCAGGGTAGAGGTTCACCTATGAGATTGAAATTTGATATAAATTAACACAAAAAAAAGACAATGAGAATGAAGAGAATCAGGAAGTTGACGCCTCCTGATTCTCTTCATTCTCAAAGGCTTATAGAAAAGCCGGTGGGGTGGAATTAGCTATAGACTCGACATCACCTCATGGGCGATCGCCAAGGTGCGATCGATATCTTCCTCCGTATGAGCAAACGAAGTAAATCCGGCCTCAAATTGAGAAGGCGCTAAATAAACTCCCCGTTCTAACATTCCGCGATGGAAGCGAGCAAATTTGCTCAAATCGGATTTTTTGGCATCTTCATAATTATGCACAGGTCCAGGATTGAAAAATAAGCCAAACATGGCGCTAATTTGACCGCCACAGGCTTCATTGCCGGTTTCTTTGGCAATTTTCAGCAGTCCCTCACTCAACGTCTTAGTAATCTTGTCCAGATACTCATAGGTTCCGGATTTGTTGAGCAATTCCAGGGTTTTAATTCCTGCCGTCATCGCTAAGGGATTCCCCGAAAGGGTCCCGGCTTGATACATCGGACCAGCGGGGGCCACCATTTCCATGATGTCTCGGCGTCCACCATAAGCCCCTACGGGTAATCCACCACCAATCACTTTACCCAAGGTGGTTAAGTCAGGGGTGACGCCGAATTTTTCCTGGGCACCACCATAAGCAATCCGGAATCCCGTCATGACTTCATCAAACACCAGTAACGCGCCATGTTCCTGGGTTAGGACCCGCAATCCTTCCAGGAATCCGGCATCTGGGGGAATAAATCCCGCATTCCCGACAACGGGTTCTAAAATCACCCCCGCAATCTCCCCGGGATTTTGCTCAAATAAGGTTTTAACGGCTTCCAGGTCGTTGTAAGGTGCGGTGAGGGTATTGGCGGTGGTGGATTTGGGAACCCCGGGAGAGTCCGGCAGTCCCAAGGTAGCAACACCGGAACCGGCTTTCACGAGGAACATATCCGCGTGCCCGTGATAACAGCCTTCAAATTTGATTAATTTCTCCCGTCCGGTGAAGGCACGCATCAGGCGCAAAACCGCCATACAAGCTTCGGTTCCCGAGTTAACAAATCTCACCATTTCGATGCAGGGAACCGCATCAATCACCATTTCAGCGAGGAGGTTTTCTTGGTAACAGGGTGCACCAAAGCTGGTCCCTTTATTTAAGGCATCATGGAGGGCCGCAATCACTTCAGGGTGAGCGTGTCCACAGATAGCGGGTCCCCAAGTTCCCACATAGTCGATGTATTGGTTTCCGTCTACGTCCCAAACATACGCGCCTTCGACTCTATCAAAAACGATGGGTTGTCCCCCCACGGATTTGAAGGCACGCACGGGAGAACTGACCCCTCCGGGCATCAGTTTTTGAGCGGCTGCGAAAATTTCTTCGGATTTTGTGGTATTGAAGGTAGTTGTAACCAAAGGGGTCTCCTTTGCCAGAGGCTTAACGGTTGACTTTGTTTAGAATACGGCTTTTGGGTGGGAAGTGTTTAAGAGGAGCGTCCAAGTTATAATGTTTAATCCTACCCCGATCGCAGTCCCGAGGGCTAGTAGGCTGGTAGAGCGGTTAGAAACTGGGTTTTTTGACAGAATCTTTACCCGCTTTGCACCCAAGCCAGGGCGGTGAAAGCCTGTTTATTGTCCCCTGGATTTCCTCCCCACCCACAAACCTCAGTCCCCAGCGTTAAGAGAGTTTTACACACAGCGATTATGCGGGTTTTAGTGACAATTCCTCATGTTTTCAATCCCGAGGGAGGGGGCGGTTATGCCTCGTTAAGCCCCGATTCCCAGCCTCGGATTCAAGCTCTGACTCAGTGCATTGAATCGTTACAGGGTACTTATAATAGTCGATCGCAGTTCTATTTTCAGTACAACCAGCAGTTATATACCCTCCCGGCGAATGTCGAAACCTCCGTGGAATTGTCGATTATCATCTGCACCACTCAGGGACTACATCTTTTGAAAGAATTGCCGGTGACTCCGGATTCCTATACCCATCAATCCTTTGCCTGTCATCCCATGCTGTTGGGGTTTGAATGTCACGGGGTGTTAAAACAAAATTTAGGTCGCTATGATTATTATTGCTATTTGGAAGATGATATTATTTTAAGTGACCCGGATTTTTTCCAAAAATTATCCTGGTTTACCGCCTACATTGGCAATCATGCCGTCCTGCAACCCAATCGATTTGAACGGATGAATAAGCGGGGGGTTAAAAAATTTTACATTGACCCGGAGTTAGAATTCAAAACCGGCAGACAAGATAATTTTGCTCACTACTTTAGTGATAACCTAGTGCTGACTGGTAAAGTTCTGGGTCACCCGATTACCATTAAGCGGGCAGAAAATCCCCATTCGGGCTGTTTTTTTCTGAATCGGCATCAAATGGAACAATGGGCCAATCAACCGTACTTTTTGGACCGAGATTCGCGCTTTTTTGGACCCTTGGAAAGTGCAGCAACCTTGGGAATTTCCCGAACTTTTCGAGTTTACAAGCCTGCGCCGCAAAATGCAAATTTTTTAGAAGTTCAGCATTACGGTGACAGTTGGAGTCAGAAAATCAAAGATGTTAAGTTTACCTAACCGTTATGTCGCAGACTAAAATGGCAAGCAGTAAAACGGCGATTCCTGTGGACCGGATTCGCTATAATGAACAGGGTCTAGTTCCGGCGATCGCCCAGGATTATCTGGATGGAACAGTGCTCATGATGGCCTGGATGAATGCGGAATCCTTGCAAAAAACTCTGGATACTGGGGAATGCTGGTATTGGAGTCGATCGCGCCAAGAATTGTGGCACAAAGGCGCAACATCAGGACATCTCCAAAAGGTGCGATCGCTACGCTACGACTGCGATAGTGACTGTCTATTAATCGGCATCGAACAAATTGGTGATATTGCCTGCCATACCGGGGAACGCAGTTGTTTTCACCAAATTGAGGGCCACATTGCTGCACCGCCAGCAGATACACTTTCCCAGGTATTTGAGGTAATTTGCGATCGGCGGGACAATCCCTCGGAAGAGTCCTATACTGCTAGATTAATTGCCGGTGGGGATAATAAAATTCTCAAGAAAATTGGGGAAGAATCGGCGGAAGTGGTGATGGCTTGTAAAGATGATGATGCCGATGCGATCGCTGGGGAAGTCGCTGATTTATTCTATCACTCTATGGTTGCCTTAGCCAAACATAATGTGGATTTGCGAGAGGTTTATCGCAAGTTGCAACAGCGTCGGAAATAAGAAACGACTGAAGTCGTTACTACGAACTAAGAAAGATAACGACTGAAGTCGTTACTACGAACTAAGAAAGATAACGACTGAAGTCGTTACTACGAACTAAGAAAGATAACGACTGAAGTCGTTACTACGAACTAAGAAAGAT
>NZ_JAMXOT010000098.1 GCF_024220515.1 Oscillatoria sp. HE19RPO | reverse complement strand
TGCCAATTGCCGCTATTCTCTCTGCCCGAAGGCATTGAGCCTACTTGTCGTTAATCCTGGCCTGGGGCGCAGAGGCTTTGCAGCTTGCAACTGTGGATGAAACGCTAAAAACGTTAATGACTACATTGTAGCACTAAGGGTATTGCAAGGGATAGGCGGTTAAAACCGCTCGTTCGTTTTTCCTCTGCGCTCTAAAGAGCGCAGTTCCCAAACATCTCGGAGTTTTATATGGTAATTTTAGCCAATGATGTAGATTGTTATCGATGTGTTAAGATTTTATAAGTACGAGGTCCCATCCGCTATGCAAGTTTTAGCAGCATCTTCTAACCGTTCTTATCGCGCCACCGTGCATCCTCTAAAAATAGTAGCCCTTGGAGACAGTCTCGTTTATGGATTTGGCGATCCTGTGGGAGGGGGTTGGGTCGAACGACTCAGACGGGAGTGGATGCTGCCCTCAAGCGCGGGTCATGTCCTGTACAATCTTGGCGTTCGAGGCGATCGCGTTTGTCAAGTCTTGGAACGACTCGAAAACGAGTTTCGCTATCGCGGAGAACTGAAAAATCGCCTCCCCGATGCCATCATTCTCTCCGTTGGAGTGAATGATTCGGCCCGCCTGGGACGTCCCAATGGACGCAATTTCACTGACTTTAACACCTTTACCACAGAGATTGCCCAACTTCTGGATTGTGCCCAAGCCCTCTGTCCCGTCTTTTTCGTCGGCATGGTCCCAGTGAATGAGACTCAGATGCCTTTTTCGGATTGCCTTTATTTTAACCATGCGGACCAATATCGCTACAAGGAAGTCATTAGACAAGGGTGCGAAAACAGACAAATTCCTTATTTAGACTTATTTGAGTTATGGCGCGATCGCGGTGAAGCCTGGAGGCAAGCGCATTTATGCGATGATGGTCTCCATCCCAATGTAACAGGTTATCAATCCTTATTGCAAGATATTCTAAATTGGGACGTTTTCACGGCCTTTACTTCACTGTCCGAAAGTTGGAGAAATACCGCCTGAAAGGATTCAGAATAAAAGGGGCGTTTTCCACCGTTGGCGGTGACGACAGGTGCTCGGGTTCCGGTGTGGTTTAAATAAAATTGTCTGTAAATTGAGTTGGGTATGACGACGGGCGATCGGGTTCCGGTTCGTCTTCATCAAGAGATTGTACTAGCAACAACGGGCGGGGGTTTAGACCCTCGCTTTTGTTTTCTGTTGACTCTAAACTTAATAAATAACTGCTCTTAGTGACCTTGACTATCGGATAACGACTGAAGTCGTTACTACAAACTTTACTACAAACTTAAGAAATGAGCGGAGTCGTTATTAAGAACGTGAGACCGATCGCTTCTTTTGCGGTGAGGAGAATCCAGAGACAGGCGAGGAGGACAGCCATTGTTAGGATTAAGAGGCGTTTTAACATGGTTTATTTACTTTTCTAGCTCCCTGAATTTAACTTTATTTTGACCAATATGAATCCTTAAGCTGAAGGGCATCTTCTCCAATTCTGAGGGTAATTTCTGACTCTAAATCACCGAGGGAACTGGATTGAAGCTGGGCAGTTGGCAACAGGGTTTGTAGGGTAGTGGCGGCAGGGATATCTCCGGTTTGGATGATAATTTGGGTGTGACGTTGGGGGTCGGGCCAGTCAGAAACGGGGTAAACATTGCGATATCCTCGGGATTTTAATTCGGCCAAGATTTGACCCAGAATTAAGGGATTGCCCGAAGCATTTTGTAGGGCAATTTTTAGGGTTTTGGGAGATTTAGGTGTGGTAGCGCGATCGCGTCGGGTTCCGGGATTGAGTTCCTGGTCAAAATAGTGGGATAGGACCCGATCGCGTCCGGTGGTATCGATATTCCAATAGGGAGTAGGGACCGATCGCTTGGTGGTAAATTCTCCCGGGAGGAGGACCATTTTCAACCCATCGGGCGATCGCTGTTGGAGGAGGGTCACTAACCCGAAGAGTTCTTCGAGGGTCAGATTGGTATCGATATATTCATGCATCAGTTGCACGATGCGCGGTAATTCGGGGGAGAGGGTGGGACTGGCGAGGCGATCGCCGACAGATTGCAGAATCATTTGCTGTCGGTGGATGCCACTGCGATCGTCTTCGTTTTTCTGAAAGCGAGCAAAACCGAGGGTTTCTTCCCCTTTGAGGATTTGCCATCCCGGTTGTAAGTTAACAGCAATCCCTTGGGTGGAATCCTGATAGGAGAGAGACTCAGGCACGAATAATTCTACCCCACCCAGCAAGTCGATGAAGCTGCGAAACGTAGCAGCATCAGTGCGAATATAACGGTCAATGGGGATCGCGTTGAGGGTTTGACTGAGGACTCGGGAGGTGAGGGTAACCCCACCCATGCTGTGAGCACTGGCGACTAGATTGCGTCCGCGATCGGGGATTTCCACCCGAGTTTGAGGAGGAATCAACAACACACTCACGGCGTTTTGAACCGGATCGAACCGCATTAACCATAAGGTTTCAGCGGGTTTCGGTAAACTAGATGAAGTGCCCGTTGCCAAAGACAGACCCCCTTCAATTCCCAAAACCAAAAGGTTAAGCGTTCGAGATAATCGAGGGGAAGGCAAGGGGGAATTGGTTTGTACCAAAGGTTGTCCCCAGTCTGGGACTGTATCTGTAACTTTGGCATCGAATACCGCGACGATCGCCCCGAGGGTGAGGGAGAGAGTCCCTATCAACAGTAGCATGAAGCTACCGCATAGCAACTGTGCCAGTCGCAGGGTTAAGGGGATCGGAGGAATCGAAATTTTGGAGGTGCGATGGGGACGATTGCGTTTTGGTGGGGGTGATTTTTTGTTCGGCTTTTGCGGAGGAATGGGTAAATTTTTATAGAGTTCTATGATTTCTAACACAGGGTTTTAAGGAGGTTTTTACAAGGGAAAGGCTTTCGCTCTATTATAGAGCGCGTTTTAAGGGGCTGAATCGGGAACATTCGGCAATTTCCCAGACGGGAACTGGAAAAAAGACCCTCCCCTTATTCCCTGGCGAAATACCAGGGAATAAGGGGATGATTGGGAGTCAGGACCGCAGGATAATCGGGGAATCCTCATGGGAAATCGGGAATTCTCTATCGGGTTATGTAAATTTTTGTTAATTATCTTTTTAAAGGGGAATTAATGGTATAATTTAAAGACCCTCAAAATTTAAGTTAACCAGTTTTAAATTAGGCAAATAGGGGAGTTTTTCCTGAGATACAAGACTCCATCACCCCCAAGAGATTAGCAGCAAAATCCTGGGGTTATGACCTAAAAAAATGCTGTTTGATCACTAATCTTGCCCAAACCTGGTAACTAATTTGTAAAGATGGGTTAATTTTTCCCATGTCAGCCCATTTAAACGGACAAATTCTTCGTTTTATGTTCCGAATGATTGAGAATTATTTGCCGAAGCCAATCCCATTCAACGGTTACAAAGATTCGCCTCAATTGATAGTTTAAGGGGGCGGGGGAATTGATCGAGAGGGATGTTGGACCTAGCCAACGAACGGGATGTAGCAAAAGGTCCAAACCCTTTGTTTGGGGCCCAAACAAAGCACAGAGGAGATCAACCCAGGGCCTAACGGATTCGCACTTCTTCAGGAAGAGGCGAAATTAGCTAATAATGGATTTAATGACGGAGGGGAACCTCTCGCAAGTTTGACCCAAACACCAACCCGAGTATCGAGAACAACCTGAACTCGATTCTTGGTCAGGAGAGACCCTGAGTGCAGGGGACACCTGACAGCGCAGGAGAACGGAACGAAAATATCGATAGGGCCTGCCTCACAAGCGACGGAGTGAGAGAGTAACATCAGCGGGGGAAGTCATCGGTTGCTGAATATATGGATGGAAAGATGAGTCATACAAATTGGGCTAACCAATCGAGGCAAGAGTTAATCCGTGAAATTGAAGAACGGGGCCAAAAACTGAACCGGGCAAAACTCCGATTGCAGGAGATTCACCGTCCAAAATCCCATCTTAGAAGCGAAGATGCCTTCCCCCGGAGTGTGGAGGAAGGACCTTCTGACGATCGCCCCGAGGGGTTGAGGAACCCAGAGGACTGGTTAAGGCTGGCGTTAGATGTGGCGCAAATGGCAATTTGTGAATGGGATATTCTGCGCGATCGCATCACTGGAACCCCGGGTTATGAACTGTTATGGGGTCGAGATTCCGGCAGTTTTAACGGCAGTTTTGCGGAGTTCCTCGCCTGCATTCATCCCGATGACCGAGGTGCAATTACCGAAACCCTAGAGAAAGCGCACCAAGGCTGTGGGAATTACCACCTGAAATT
Organism: Oscillatoria sp. HE19RPO; assembly: GCF_024220515.1. Classification (GTDB taxonomy): domain Bacteria; phylum Cyanobacteriota; class Cyanobacteriia; order Cyanobacteriales; family Laspinemataceae; genus Laspinema. The sequence goes on along the minus strand of NZ_JAMXOT010000098.1, from coordinate 9,755 downwards.
CCGCGTGATGTGGCCCGATCGCAGTACCCATTGGATCGAAAGCCAAGGTAAATTTTTCTACAGCGATCGCCAAGAAGTCATTCGCGCCGTAGGCACCCTGGTCAATATTGACCAACGGGTGAGCGTCGAAACCCAATTGCGCCAGCAAAAACGCGCCCTGAGTGCCTTGAGTGCAGGCAATCACATCATCATTCACGGCAAAGAAGAACTCGACATCTTGCAGCAAATCTGCGAAATGATGACCGCCATCGGGGGTTATGAATCCGCCTGGGTGGGATATGTAGCCGAAGATGACCGAAACCGGATCATCCCCGTGGCGCAAGCGGGAAAGAACCTCGACGAATCAGTCCAGTCCGGGCAAATCATCGGGTCCGAATCCGGATTAGCATCCGTTGTCCCCTTGATGCAACCCGGGGGACTCAGCAGAGGTTCACATCCCTATCCCGAACCCGAGACTGTCACCGGGCGACGGACCCCTGGGGAAGGGAGTTATACTTCAGCGATCGCCCTGCCCCTGCTCAATGAAGGCCAACTCTTGGGGACCCTGAATCTCCGGGCCACCCAACCCGATGCCTTCGACCCCGACGAAGTGCAGTTACTCCTTCAGCTTACCCATGACCTCGCCTACGGCATCATCGCCCTGCGCCGTCAGCAGGAACACGCCGCCGCCGAATCCGCACGCAGAGGGAGTGAAGAAAAATTGCGCCTCGCCTTACAAGCGTCCAACATGGGAACTTGGCAATGGGAAATTTGCGGCGAAAGCACCGGAGGCGATCGCATCCGCATCCTCTGTTCCCTCGAATGCCTCCACCTGTTTGGCATCGACCCCGACAGCTTTGATAACAGCTACACCGCCTTTGAAGCCTGCATCCATCCCCAGGACCGCACCCTGGTCTATGAAACCGTAGAAGAAGCCATCAACAGTGGGCAACCCTTTGAGGCCGAATATCGCGTTATCTGGGGCGATCGCTCCATTCACTGGCTCAAAACCCGGGGCAACGCCTTCTGGGACCCCACCGGCAAACCCCTGGGAATCCTTGGCATCGTCATGGATATCACCGATCGCAAACGGGCCGAACTCCAAATCCAACAACTCCTCGCCACTGAACGAGTCGCCCATACCGCCGCCCAACTCGCCGGAGAGCAAATCTCCAACATCCTCGAAAGCATCACCGACGGCTTTATCGCCCTGGATACCCAGGGACAATACACCTACGTCAACCAAAAAGCCGCCCAACTCCTGCAAAAACGTCGGGAAGACCTCTTATGTCAGAAAATGTCCACCCAATTTCCCGAAGTCACCCGACCGCAATTTTATCAAGCCTGCCAGCAAGCCCGAGAGCAACAAACCTCGATTTACCTCGAAGAATATTATCCCCCTTACGATTGCTGGTTTGAAAACTATATCTACCCGGCCAAAGATGGGCTCTCGATTTTTTTCCGAGACACCACCGAACGCAAACGCTCACAACAAGCCTTACAACAAGCCAAACAGGACCTAGAAAGCCAAGTTAGAGCACGCACCGAACAATTACGCAAAGCCAACGAACGCCTAGAAAACGAACTCCAACACCGCCAGCGCGTTGAACAAGTCCTACAACGAGCCTATCAGCGCTTGCAGTTCCATGTGGAAAATACCCCCCTGGCGGTGATCGAATGGAACCGGGAATGGCGGATTTTAAATTGGTCCCCCCAAGCGGAAAAAATCTTTGGTTGGCACGCTGAGGAAGTCTTTGGTAAATCTGATATGGACTGTGCCTTCATTTATGAAGCGGACCTAGAAGCGGTTACACTGCGTCGGAACCTGCTGATTTCCGGACAACAACCGCGAACCGTCTGCTGCAATCGCAACTACACCAAAGACGGACGGGTGATTGATTGTGAATGGTATTATTCTGCTTTGTTTGCCCCAACCGGCGAGTTAATTTCCGTCTTGTCCCTGGTCCTGGATGTCAGCGATCGCACCGAAGCCCTATCCGCCTTACATTCCAGTGAAGCGCGGTTCCGTAATGCCTTTGACTATGCCACCATTGGCATGGCACTGGTGGCCCCCGATGGTCATTGGTTAAAAGTCAATCGCGCCTTATGCGAGATTCTCGGCTATGACGAAGGGGAATTGCTGGAAAAAACATTTCACGATGTCACCCATCCCGACGATCGACAGACGGACCTCCAGTCCCTCCAAAACTTACTCGCTGGGGAGATTCCCTCCTATCAGACGGAGAAGCGCTACTACCACAAACAAGGACAGGTGGTGTGGGTTCAGTTAAGCGCATCCTTAGTCCGGGATTCCCAGGAACGCCCTCTCTATTTAATTGCTCAAATTCAAGATATCACCGCCCGCAAACGAGCCCGGGAGGAGTTGCACTCGTCCCGCGCCCGAATCGCCGCGATTCTGGAATTAGCCGGGGATGCGATTATTTCGATTGATAGCAATCAACAGATTACCCTATTTAATCAAGCTGCCGAGCGGATTTTTGGGTATAGTGCCAGCCAGTTGCTGGGTCAACCCCTGGAGAAATTATTGCCGTTATGCTTAGATCCGACTGGGGAATCTGTGGTCAGTGGCGGGGGATGTTCCGCCACTCTTGCCCGGATGATGGACCAGTCTGGGGAAGTGATTGGGTTGCGCCAAGATGGGACGCAGTTTCCGGCGGAAGTCTCGATTTCCGAGGTAGAAATTGCCGGGGAAGAGGTGTTTACCTTGTGTTTGCGGGATATTACCGATCGCAAACGGGCAGAAGCTGAACGGGCGAAGTTAATCGAGATTCTGGAGGCGACTCCGGATTTTATCCTGTCGGCGAGTGTGGATGGGACGGTGTTCTATTTAAACAAGGCGGCGCGGGCTATTCTCGGGGTCCCGCCCGAGTGTCCTTTAGAAAGGTTTCAGATTTTCCAGTCTCATCCGGGGTGGGCGAATGACATTATTCACAATGAGGGAATTCCCACGGCGATCGCCCAGGGGACTTGGATTGGGGAAACCGCCTTGCTGACTCCCGAGGGGGTGGAAATTACCCTTTCTGTGTTGATTATTGCCCATAAATCCGGGGATGGGGCGGTGACGATGTTTTCGAGTATTGCCCGAGATATTACGAAACAGAAGGAAATCGAAGCGACGGTGAGAGAATCGGAACGACGCTGGCGCAGGTTGTTAGAAACGGTGCAGTTAGCGGTGGTGGGGCTCGATCGCCGGGGTGCGATTGAATATGCCAATCCGTTTTTCCTGGAGTTGGTGGGATATGCGCTTTCAGAAATTCAGGGTAAGGATTGGTTTGAGTTGTTTATTCCCACCCATCAGCAGCGCAGGCATTCGGAAGTCTTGGAGGAGTTGCGAACCCCAGATTTTTATTCTCACCCGCAGAGTGTGATTGTTACCCAGTCTGGACAGGAGAAAATTATTGCTTGGAATAATACGGTGTTGCACGATTTGCGGGGGGTGGAAATTGGCACTCTGAGTATTGGGGAGGATATTACGGAACGCGATGCGATCGAACGGATGAAGGATGAGTTTATTTCGGTGGTGAGTCATGAACTTCGCACCCCGTTAGCTTCGATTCATGGGGCCTTGAATTTGATTTCTAGCGGGTTGCTTGACCCCACGGGAGAGAAGGGGCAACGGGTGATGGCGATCGCTGCCGAAAGTGCCGATCGCCTGGTGCGCTTGGTCAATGATATTCTAGATCTGGAACGATTAACTTCAGGCAAAATTGCCTTAATCAAGGAACGGTATTCTCCCCGGGATTTGATTGAAAAGGCGATCGAAACCATGCAAGTTATGGCAAATCGAGCGGAGGTCAATTTTTTGGTTGAATGTGACCCCAGTTTGGAATTATGGATTGATGGCGATCGCATCATTCAAGTGCTCACGAATCTCTTAAGCAATGCCATCAAATTTTCTCCTCCAGCTTCTACTGTTGGAATTTCCGTTCAAGGGCGAACCCTTGCTCATCACCCTCTGGGACAACAGGATGCCGACCCTTCGCCATCCATGATTTTATTTGCGGTTCAAGATCAAGGTCGGGGCATTCCTGAAAATAAAATGGAAAGTATTTTTGAACGATTCCATCAAGTGGATGCCTCGGATTCCCGTAAAAAAGGAGGCACCGGATTAGGATTGGCAATTTGTCGCAGTATTATCCAGCAACATGGCGGTAGAATTTGGGTAGAAAGCGTTCTGAATGAAGGCAGTACCTTTTATTTTACTTTACCTGAAATGACCCCGGAAACTTCTCCAGAGGAGGCCAACCATGAACAAACGAATTTTAGTCATTGATGATGAAGATGGCTTGCGGGAAATCATTCAATTTTCCTTGGAAGTAGTGGCTGGATGGGAGGTCTTCACCGCCAGTTCCGGTCGGGAAGGGATTGCATTAGCTCAAGCCGAACAACCCGACGCCATCTTACTGGATGTAATGATGCCGGAAATGGATGGACCCAGCACATTTCGGGAATTAAAAAGCCATGCAGATACTGAACAAATTCCCACAATTTGGTTAACAGCTAAAGCTCAAATTCGGGAACAAAAAGAACTGATTGCATTAGGGGGTGCAGGGGCAATTTTGAAGCCATTTAAGGCGGAAAATTTAGCCCATGATGTGCGAAAAATTTTGCAATGGAGTGAATGAATATTGTTTTTTTATCGATATAATGACGTAAATGACAATGTTGATTTAAAGGGCCTGACCCTAACCGGGAAAGCGATCGCCACCCTTAAGGATCGGTTAATGGGGGTATTTATGAAATTTCCCGAGTTCCGACCAACAGGCGAGTTTTCTGTGGGGTCAACAGTTGAGAGGTTTGGGGAGTCAACCGTGGAGTTTTCTGCGGACTTGGCTTGGCATTCTTAAATCGCAGGGAGTCTGATAAATTCACCACATGAGGATGGCGATCGGTTTCGCGATTCCATGCTGGCTGAGTGGTAACCAAGTCTACTTGATTATGGAAGTGACTCAGGGTCCGAGAGGAACTGATGGGAGTAGAAAAATCGGGCATGAATTGCCAGCAATGTTGACAAAACCAATCAACCTGGCTATGGCGAATATGGCGCAAGAGTGGATAAGAGCAACAAGGACAAGAACTCATAACGTGACCCCCAGTTCATGCTTTGGATGGAAACCAACAACCGATTCAGCTAAATCTGACCCGTCCCGAGGAAAATTCCTGTAAACTTTAGGGCTGTCCCGGGGAATCTGCTAATTCAGTCATTGACCTCACCCTAGGCAGAGATTGTGAATTACTCGTGAATTGTTAGGGAGTTTTAACAAAACGCAATAAATTCCCAACCCCTTGCCTGATTTGCCTCTTCCGCTGACCTTCACAAATACTTCACTTTGTTTTTGTACGGTTTCAGAACAGGTCAACTCATACTCAATTCCACGGCAGCCCAGAATTTTAAAGATTTAGGCCATTCCGGAAGTTCAAACTTGTTCAGGGGAGACCACCGGAAAGGTGAACAGTCCTCTGCCGCCTCGCTCTCTCCCGGAGTAGGATTGACTTAGATTAACCCGATCGTTTATAAAAAACCCACCGATTGCCATGTTACAAACCCTTAACCCTTCTGGGGCAAAGGAAAGGACGGTATTAATGTCTCCTTTAAAAAGTGTCAAAAGTCACCGAAAGGAACGGCTACATACAGAAGTAGCCCTCGATGTTTTCAAGGCGAGGAATCCGGCTTTAGTGATTGCTGTGAAAAACTTTTTGAAGGTGTTACCCACCCCTCAAGCGATCGAAGAAGTCTTGAAAGAAGCAACTTATGAACTCGCAGAAGTTGATCCCGAGGCTTGTCGCTGGTTAGTTCAGAATTCTTTATTGCTGATGCCCGAATTGGATTTAAAGGCGGAAGCTTGTGCTTTGGCGGTGCAGAAATTAAAAGCCAGTGGATTTGAAGAAGGACAAGATTTTCACCAGGAATCCCGCAGGGAGTTACAGTTAAGTGAGGCAGCCAAGTCTCAGTTACAGGTGGACAACTCGATGTTAGAGAGTCTGATGTTAGAAGAACTGTTACAACTGGGCTAATCCGATGCCTTTTACCCAAAACCTACGCATTTGGGGAGGGCAGGCCCTAAATGTAGAGGCGATTCGCGAATCGCCTCTACATTTAGGGTTCAATGTTATAGATTGCGTAAGTCCTGTTACCGGATTAGCTGTCTCCACGCGAAGCCCCCAGCCTGAGCGGTTATAATAAGGCAAACCCTATAACCGTTAAGAAAAATTGTCCATGATACCCGTAATTCTGGCTGGGGGGAAAGGGGAACGCTTTTGGCCCCTGAGTCGCCGATCGCGCCCCAAGCAGTTTCTAAGTTTAGATGGCACTGGTGTCAGTCTACTCCAAGCCACCGCCAATCGGTTGTTGTCTGTCGCCGGAGGTTGGGACGGATTGTGGGTGGTTACTAATGCCCAGATTGCCGATGGCATCAAGGAACAGTTACCGCAACTCCCGGAAAAAAACATCCTGATTGAACCCCAGGGACGAGATACGGCACCGGCAGTGGCATGGGCGGCGATCGAAATTGAGCGTCGGGAAGGTCCCGAGGCAGTGGTGGGATTTTTCCCGGCAGATCACTGGATTGGCGATGAGGATGCCTACGGCAAAACCCTAGCGGCAGCGAGTCAACTGGCAACGGAAAAAGCGGCGATCGTCACCCTGGGAATTGAACCCACGGAACCCTCCACAGGCTACGGTTATATCGAACAAGGCGAGGCAGTCGCCCCTTATCAGGGATTAAACGCCTACCGCGTCAGCCGCTTTACGGAAAAACCCGACTGCACCAAAGCCGAAGAATTTATCGCCACAGGCCGCTATACCTGGAATAGCGGAATGTTTATTTTTCGCGCTGGAGTGGTCATCGAGGAGCTAAAAACCCATGCTCCTGAGATTTTTCAACCCCTAGCCCAAAAAGGGGTAGAGGCTTATGCCGAACTCCCCAAAAAGAGTATTGATTATGCGTTAATGGAAAAAACCCAGTTAGCGTATGTGATTCCTGCCGCCTTTGGGTGGGATGATTTAGGCGACTGGAACGCCTTGGAACGACTCCTCAAGGGCGACAAAACCAATGTGGAACTGGCGAACCATATCGGACTCGACACCAGTGGCGCAATCCTCTATGCCAGTAGCGACGATGAGCGCATCGTCACCATTGGATTAGAGGATATCGTGATTGTGCGCGATCGCCATGTCACTCTGATTGTCAAAAAAGACCGCACTCAGGATATCAAACAAGTCCTGAAACAGTTGGAAAACGACCCGCGATTTAGCTCGGAATTATAATATAGCACCCAACGGTCACTGAACACTGTAGGAAACGTTATATTCACCCCGGGCGATCGCAAAGTTCGCGCCTCTCAATTTGAATCTCCAGGAAATATAAATCCATGACCGAAACCACCGACCTCACACCATTAGAAACCATGAACGCCTCCGATAGTGGATTGCATACCGAAGAGAGATTTTGGGGAACCGTCACCGTCTTAGAAACCGGCGATCGGTATCGCATCTCCCGAGTTGAAGTCAAACCCGGACATCGGATGAAAACCCAAATCCATTATCACCGGAGTGAACATTGGATTGTCGTTTCCGGGACGGCCAAAATCATCTGTGGCGAAACCGAATCCCTGCTGATTCAAAACCAGTCTAGCTACGTTCCCGTCTGTACCCCCCATCGCCTGGAAAACCCCGGCGTGATTCCCCTCGTCTTAATCGAAGTACAAAATGGGGAATTTCTCGGGGACGAAGATATAATCCGTCTCGAAGAAGATGACAAAGAAGGCTAAACGAGAAAAGATCGAGACAAAGTAAGAACAAAACCGGGCAGAATCACTGGATTATCCATCAAAACGGGACTATTTTTAAGCGTCTCTAACCCCCTTCCCTGTACCTTGGGGAGGGTCAGGGACGGGTCCTCTGAGCTTAAACAGGGGGATACCCTCCGGTCAATTGTGTGGAATTCTTGATTTTTCCCGGTTCTAAATTCTTCCAATATACCTCTAACTGTTGAGAGTTCAAATGTGGTCAAACCTTACACAATCTAGCACCCGTCAACGGGAGATTTTTGAAGTCGTCCTGCGTAATGGTTGGGACTACATGAGACGGTTGTTGACGGGAGGCAAAACCGATGAACCGAAATTGCCACCCCCAGCAGTCCTCCGGAACATTTTCGTAGATCTTGGTCCGGTGTATGTGAAAGTCGGCCAACTGCTGAGTACCCGTCCCGACCTTTTACCCCAGGAATATATTGATGAACTGACGGCATTACAAGCGGAAGTGCCTCCAGTCCCCTGGGAAGATGTGGAGGTAACCATCCGCCAACAATTGCGACAACCGATTGAGGATGTTTTTGCTACCCTGAATACGGAACCTGTCGCGGCGGGTTCGATCGCCCAAACCCATCGCGCCACCCTGAAAAATGGCCAGGAAGTGGCCGTTAAAGTCCAACGTCCCGGACTGGAAAAAATCATAGAACAAGATATTACCTTGTTGACGGGATTAGCGGAATTAGTCTCGATCGCCGAGTTTGGAGACTCTTATGATTTAGTCGCCTTGGCGGAAGAATTTGGGACGGCCTTGCGGGGAGAGTTAAATTTTACAGAAGAAGGGGCAAATGGAGATAAACTGCGGCGCAATTTAGCTAAAAGTCGCTGGTTTGACCCCAGCAAAGTGGCGATTCCCGAAATTTATTGGCATTTAACCACAGAAAAATTGCTGGTGATGGAGTGGGTGGATGGAGACCCAATTTTGCTGGCGAAATATGATGGAATGCCCGGGATTGATAGAGTTGCCCAACGCAAGGCGATCGCCAATTTATTGACCCGGGTATTTTTCCAACAAATTTGTTTAGATGGATTTTTCCATGCCGATCCACATCCGGGGAATTTGTTTTATCTCAGGGATGGGAGAGTCGCCTTAATTGATTGTGGGATGGTGGGACGGATGGACCCGCGAACCCAACAGTTGCTCATCGAGATGCTGTTAGCAATGGTGAATTTAGACGCTCAACGATGCAGTCAACTGGCGATCGATATGGCCGGTTCCACCAGTAAAACGGTGAATATATCGAATCTGGAAAGTGATTACGATCGCCTCTTGCGACGGTATTATAACATGAGCCTGTCGGAACTGAGTTTTAGCCAGATGTTCTACGAAGTGCTAGAAGTCTCCCGGGACAATCGCTTGCGGATGCCTGCGAACATGGGACTCTGTGCCAAGGCGATCGCCAACCTAGAAGGCATCGCCCGCAATCTCGACCCCGATTACAACTTCGCCGAACAAATCAAACCGTTAATGACCGATTTATTCGGACGGCAACTAATCGGGGAAGCGCCATTACAGGGATTACTCAGAACCGCCCTAGATATCAAAAATCTCTCCTTGCAATCTCCAAGACAATTTGAGGTATTACTCGACCGAGTAACCTCAGAAAGTTTAATTTGGAACGTCGCCATGAAAGATGTAGAAGCCCTCCGTCGCACATTAGATTCTGCCGCCAACAGACTTTCTTTTAGTATATTGGTGGGTTCTTTGATTATGGGGGCAGCAGTCGTTTCCTCACAAGCGCAATTGAGTAATGTCTATTATTTGAGTGATATCCTGTTTGCGGCAGCGAGTTTGATAGGACTGTGGTTGGTGATTAGTATCTTGCGATCGGGCAGATTGCGTTAATGGCTTCTGCGGGGGTCCGTCGGGGGTTCAAACCATAGCCCTGTCAAGGTGTCTTGATTTGTAGGGGCGCAATGCTTGCGCCCTAGGGCGCAAGCATTGC
>NZ_JAMXOT010000466.1 GCF_024220515.1 Oscillatoria sp. HE19RPO | reverse complement strand
CAAATAAATCATCCTTGCTTTGATGCGATCGCACCTAACAAGGCTCTTTTAGCCCGCGCAGGCGGGCTTTGTCCGTGTAGCCCCAGGCTTGAGCCTGCGGGTTTTTTGAAGGTTTTATTTTTTGGAGTTCCCTAAGAGAACGACTGAAGTCGTTACTACGAACTCAGATAAGAGAACGACTGAAGTCGTTACTACGAACTCAGATAAGAGAACGACTGAAGTCGTTACTACGAACTAAGACAAGAGAACGACTGAAGTCGTTACTACGAACTAAGACAAGAGAACGACTGAAGTCGTTACTACGAACTCAGATAAGAGAACGACTGAAGTCGTTACTACGAACGGGGGAATGGATTGAGGGGCCTTGAAGGCAGGGTTCTGGGAACTTGTAAAGATTTATTACAAAATGATGAACTTAAGCGGGCTGGAAACCGCTTAAGCCCGATCGCCACCCTTCCCCTCTAGTAAAAGGACCGGGCAATATATTACGATCTTTTAAGTTCTCGCTCCTTTTCTGAGAGGAGTAGGTAGGACTACGATAAACTAAGCCAAGATTTCGACAGCTTTAACCGTTACTCTAGCGGTTAAAGCGGCTATTACCAGATCCAAAAATTTGTTGAGAACACGTTGGGAGCTTATAATCCATGTCTCATGCCGTAAAAATCTATGACACCTGCATTGGTTGCACACAATGCGTTCGGGCTTGTCCCTTAGACGTTCTGGAGATGGTCCCCTGGGATGGCTGTAAAGCTGGTCAGATTGCCTCTTCTCCCCGGACTGAAGACTGTGTAGGTTGCAAGCGTTGCGAAACTGCCTGTCCGACAGACTTTTTGAGCATCCGAGTCTATCTCGGCGCTGAAACGACTCGCAGTATGGGTCTGGCTTACTAGAGATAAATGATTTGAAGGCACTTTGGGTTCAAGAGTGCTTTTAAAACATTTAGAGTTTAAATAGAAAGAGGGAGCCTTGGGCCCCTCTTTTTTCGCGTGGCTGTGTTTCCGGCGAGGGGAACTCATTTCCGGAATCAGAGACTAGGCAGGGGAAGAGACTATCAACTTGCTGTAGGGATTATTTGCATCCCCGATCGCACTGTCGATTTCTGCTCATACCGGGCGATCGCCACTTGAGACGTTAGGAAACTATAAAGGGATGCAATTATAGCAGAAACAGCACGGAAAAACTAAAATTCTATCCATTGCACCGTATCGAGAGGAGTTAACGGATAAATGTGCGGAATTGTTGGCTATATTGGCACTCAAGCGGCGAACGAAGTTTTACTCGCCGGATTGGAAAAACTAGAATATCGCGGTTATGACTCAGCAGGGGTGGCCACGATTTGGGACGGAAAACTCAACTGTGTCCGCGCAAAAGGCAAACTCCACAACCTACGAGAAAAAATCCAAGGCATCGACAATCCCGCGCAAATCGGCATCGGACATACCCGTTGGGCGACTCACGGTAAACCGGAGGAATACAACGCCCATCCCCACATGGACACCCACGGCAAGGTGGCGGTGGTCCAAAATGGGATTATTGAAAATTATCGGGAGTTGCGCGAGGAACTCAAGGGTAGAGGTCATGAATTTCGGTCCGATACGGATACGGAGGTCATTCCTCATTTAATTGCGGAGTTTATGATGGAACCGATGGTGGATGCACCAGGGTTTATGCCGTTAATCTCGCAGTTTTTTGAGGCGGTACGCAAGGCGGTGAATAAGTTAGAAGGGGCATTTGCGATCGCCGTGATTTGTGCTGACTACCCCGATGAACTGATTGTGGCCCGACAGCAGGCCCCTTTAGTGGTGGGATTTGGACAGGGGGAATTTTTCTGTGCCTCGGATACTCCGGCGATCGTGCCCTATACCCGGGCGGTTTTGTCCTTGGAAAATGAAGAAATGGCGCGGTTGACACCGTTAGGGGTGGAGGTTTATAACTTTGCAGGCGATCGGCTCAAAAAAACTCCCCGAGTCCTCAACCTCAACCCGGTCCTGGTGGAAAAACAAGGATTCCGCCACTTCATGCATAAGGAGATTTACGAACAACCGGCAGTGGTCCGCACCTGTTTGGAAGCCTATTTTAACCGGGAGTGGCAACCGGGAGATAATCAAGTTGCGCCGATTAATTTGGGAATTAATCTGGAACTGTACAAGGATTTGCAACAGATTGAAATCCTCGCTTGTGGGACCAGTTGGCACGCGGGGTTAGTTGGGAAATACTTGCTAGAACAGTTGGCGGGAATTCCCACCTCGGTCAACTATGCCTCAGAATATCGCTATGCACCGGCCCCCTTGCGCCCCTACACCCTGGCAGTCGGCATCAGTCAGTCGGGAGAAACGGCGGATACTCTGGCGGCCCTAGCAATGGAAAACCAGCGCCGGACTGGACTTTCTGCTGCCTATCAAGCGCGCTTGTTGGGGATTACCAATCGTCCCGAGTCTTCCTTGGGGAATCTGGTAGCGGACATTATTAATACCCATGCCGGAATTGAAATTGGGGTGGCGGCAACGAAGACCTTTGTGGCGCAGTTGATGGCATTTTATAGTTTAGCCTTAGACTTGGCCTATCAACGCAAAACCCTCCCAGAAGCGCGCATCGAGGAAATTATCCAAGGATTGCGCCAACTTCCGGCACAAATTGAACAGGTGCTGAGTTCTCAAGAGGGTAGTATTGAGGAGTTGGCCCATGAATTTGCCGAGACTCAGGATTTTATCTTTTTAGGACGAGGGATTAATTTCCCGATCGCCTTAGAGGGGGCGTTAAAACTCAAGGAAATCAGCTATATCCATGCGGAAGGATATCCGGCAGGAGAGATGAAACATGGACCGATCGCCCTGTTGGATGCGAAAGTCCCTGTAGTGGCGATCGCCATGCCGGGAACCGTCTACGAGAAAGTGATTTCCAACGCCCAAGAAGCAAAAGCGCGGGATGCCCGACTGATTGGGGTCACGCCGCAAAATGGGTTTGATGCAGCGGAGATTTTTAACGATGTCTTACAAGTCCCCGTTGTAGATGAGTTGCTCTCACCTATTTTAGCCGTCATCCCGTTACAGTTACTCGCCTATCACATTGCAGCCCGACGCGGTTTAGATGTGGATCAACCCCGTAACTTGGCGAAGTCAGTGACGGTGGAGTAAATAGGAGTGAGTTTTAAGTGAGAGAAAGCAGCCTTTTCCGAGGCTGCTTTTTTCTGGCAAAGACCCGCAGCGTCAAGGGGCTATACGGACGAAGCGGTGCCTGCGCGGGCTGAAGAGTACAATAGTTTCTAACCCTTGAAATTGGACCAGAAACCAGGTTCATCAACTCATCTCCTGCGGATTCCCAACATCGACAAACCCCATTTCCAATCTCCCTGTAGCCGCGATTCGAGAATCGCCAGTAAAACAAAAAACCAGGTTAATCACCCCATCTAATCCCACTTCCCAACATCGAAAAACCCATTTCCAATCTCCCTGTAGCCGCGATTCGAGAATCGC
>NZ_JAMXOT010000097.1 GCF_024220515.1 Oscillatoria sp. HE19RPO | reverse complement strand
ATAAGTGTTGCTTTATTGCCTAAATTGATGAAAGAAACCCGGTTTCTCAACCTCCTATAAAAGGACCAGAAACCGGGTTTCTGCGATAAGTGTTGCTTGATTGCCTAAATTGATGAAAGAAACCCGGTTTCTCAACCTCCATCCTGTTTGATTATCCCCGCATTTCCAAAGGCAAGAAGATAGTCAGCACTTGTCCATGTTGGTGACGGTTGCGGACAATCAATTTACCTCCCAGGGCTTGAAACAGGTTTTTAGTCACGCTCAGATTGAGACTGAGGTTGCCGGTTTCTGGTTGAAACATCAACATTTGACCGAGAGATTTGAGGGCCTGAGTCCCGGAAACCGAGGGTTCGGAATTGACGGAGGCATGGGTTTGGGAGTGGAGTTCTACCTTCAACTGATGACCCGCTAGGGAAATTTCGACTTGGAGTTTGCCTCCGGCGGGTAAGGTGGAGGTGAAGTTATCGATCGCCCCGGTGAGGACTTGATCCAACAAGGAAGGGTCACTGACCACCGAGGGCATTTTTTGCGGCAAAATCACATCTAAGCTGAGGTTGCGTCGGCTGGCTTGTTTTTCCCAGCGCGGGATACAACTATTTAATACATCGGTCAGGGAGGTGGAAGTCAGGTGTACCGGCGCGTGAGCATCCTTGGTGGTTTCCAATTCCACTGCCCGGAAAAACAACCCAAAACGGTCGATTTGCTCGCTACATTCGCGATCGATCGCTTCTAAGCGTTTGATAATCTCGGCATCGAGATGACGGCGTTTGAGTAGGAGTCGGGTGAGGGTGCGAATGGTGGCTAACGGGGTTCTAACTTCGTGAGCGATCGCCTGTAATAATTCCACATCCAAGGCCGGGGCTTGGTTTCGGACGTTCTTACTCGCCGCATCCCGCAGGTCATCTAAAGGCTGGTCGATCGCCGGTTTCCGGGGATTGGCAGTTTTAGCTGAGACGGTTCCCACCGCCTTTCCCCCCTTGGAACGCAGGGTTTTGGCCCTTGCCGCTTCCGGTTTGCTCAGGGCCGTTCTGCGTTCGCCAGAGGTCGAAACCCGAGAATTCCCATCGGGACAGGATACTTCCCAGGAAATCTCCACCTCACCATTGGGACAATTCCCTCGGGTGACTGAATCGGCACCGGATTGGGGTAAGGCCCGCATGGAGGAACCCCACCCGGTCCAATCTGCCGCAAATGCTTCCATTTCATCCAGCATTTCGCGATCGAGTTCTACGGGTTCGGGGAGATATTCCAGAAGCTGTTGGGTAAATTGACAAACCAGTTTGTAGTCTGGGGTGCGCGGTGGGAACTGTTGGAACTGCCGATCTAAGGTGGAAATAGCGGTCTGATTTTTGAAGGGTAGCAGACGCGATCGCAATCCTTGCCACACTAAGGCGATCGCCTCGGGATCAAAGGAAAACTGAAACGCCGGTTGTCCCTGGGGGTTTAATCCCACCACCATGACCAGACTAAACCGCGCTGTCAACACCAAACAAAATTGTTCGCGGGCCAGGGGGTCCCCGGTCAGCAGGGGTAAAACTGTCGGGTTGGAGGCATCGGCACCGCTATCTGGAGTCGAGGGGAACAGGGAGGAGGGTAACCATGCGCCAGACTGCTGCACCCCAGCAAAGGTCCAGGTGGAGAACTGTTCTAAGTGGGTGGATTGGGTTAAAACCGGGACGGGACCGGATAAAACCAACCCTTTGCTAGAGAAGGAATGGCGGGTATCTGGGTCATTCTTGACTCGTTCGCCATCGAGGAGGTCATTCAGGGAGGCGACTGCGCCTTGCCATTGGCGATCGGCGCGAATTCGGCGCAACCAGACCGTTGCCGCATCCCGATGGGTCGTGGTCCCATTGCGATCGCCCGGTCCTTCCCCAGTCAACCCCATCTCTAGGTCCGAGGAATTGTCGGTGCTCCCCGCCTGTGCTAAAACCTCGCTAATCGTTGGTAAGACCCACTTGTACACGGAAATATCCCCCTCTACAGTTCACTGATTCAAATCCTTAATTTTCAATAATTGAGCAAGAATTTGTAATTTAAAACTTGCTACAAACGCTTTAATCTAAATTCAACTGAAAACAAGATACTACTAGCCTATCTGGATCTTCCCCATAAAAACATTCGTAGAACCGAACAAATCAGTCGCAATCCCCGCAGGAAATAAGCCGGATCACCCCCTTGATCCAGAATCGGTTTACCCCCGAGGCAGTCGGCACTCGCCCGATTCTCGGGCATGGGTACCCTAGGGATTAGAAACCGGGTTTCTTGACAAGACTTATGCCTAAGCGCCACAAATTTGGGCCAGAAACCCGGTTTCTTGTCCTTTGCAGCTTAGAGGGTACAGGTGTCCTGGGTAAAACCCCACCCGGTTGGTCTGTAAGCATTGAGGACCGCTATAGTAGAACATATCAATATATTTGCTTTGGAACTCGCCCTCAACCATGTCTACTTTGCTCGCTGATGCGAAAAATTTATTAGCTGAACTGATTGCTCGTTATGCCTCCCGGGTTGATTATTTAGCAATTCGCCTAGAAGAAGCGGAAGGCACCGATATCTTTTTGCGGGGTGAAAAGATTGAAACCCTAAGTGAGGGCGTCTCGATTGGGGGACAAGTCCGCGCTTGCTATCAGGGGGGTTGGGGCTTTGCCAGTTTTAATGAATTGGCGGGACTGGCAGAACGAATCGAGGAAGCGATCGCCGCAGCGCGATTAGTCGGGGATGAAGAAACCATTTTAGCCCCGGTGGACCCGGTACAGATTACCTGTGAACTGTTACTCACGGGTACTGACCCCAGAAAGATTCCGATTATCGACAAAAAGAGATTGTGCGATCGCTATACGGATATCCTCCGTCAAGTTGACCCGCGCATCACCACCACCTCGGTGCGCTACAGTGACAGCGCCCAACGCATCCTCCTGTTTACCTCAGAAGGCACTATCCTAGAACAGTCTTGGGTGGATATGGAAATGCGCTTTGCCGCCACTGCACGCAATGGGGAAACGGTCCAAACGGGACGGGAAACCACCGGGTCCCGGAAAGCTTACGAAGATTTAATCCAACTAGATTCCCAAGTGCGAGGGGCCGCCCAAAGAGCGGTAGAAGCCCTCTCCCTGCCTTCGGTGAAAGGCAACACCTACCAAGTTGTCATTGACCCAATTCTCTCCGGATTGTTCGTTCATGAAGCCTTTGGACATCTTTCTGAAGCGGATATGGCGTATGAAAACCCCGATTTGCTGGAAGTGATGACCCTGGGACGCCGGTTTGGTCCTGAAGACTTGCAAATCTTTGATGGGGCGGCCCCTCCAGGTCATCGCGGGAGTTATCTTTACGATGATGAAGGCACTCCTGCCACTACCACCCAACTGATTAAAGATGGGGTACTCGTCGGACGCCTCCACTCCCGAGAAACTGCTGGGAAACTAGAGGAAACGGCCACAGGAAATGCCCGCTGTTTGAATTATCATTATCCTCCCATTGTTCGGATGACGAATACCTGGATTGAACGGGGAAAGACGCCGGTTCAGGATTTATTTACGGATATTAAAGAAGGGGTTTATGCCCGAAATTGGCTGGGAGGAATGACCAATGGGGAAATGTTTACCTTTAGCGCTGGGGAAGCTTGGATGATTAGAAATGGTCAATTAGCTGAACCTGTACGGGATGTCACCCTTTCGGGGAATGTGTTTAGTACCTTAGCGGATATTGAGGCGATCGGGGATGATTTCTATTGGGATGAATCTGGCGGTTGCGGCAAAGGTGGACAAAATGGTTTACCTGTAGGCTGTGGCGGTCCTAGCCTGCGAATTCGCAATGTTGTGGTGGGTGGCGAGTCGGCATAGTTTTTGTCCAGTCTAATTACCAACCCTAGGACAAGAAACCGGGTTTCTGACCTAAATTTGTGGAAAATTGCTAGAGAGTAGGTGAAGAAACCCGGTTTCTAACCCAACTCAAGGACAAGAAACCGGGTTTCTGACCTAAATTTGTGGAAAATTGCTAGAGAGTAGGT
>NZ_JAMXOT010000465.1 GCF_024220515.1 Oscillatoria sp. HE19RPO | reverse complement strand
CAGTGTCATGGCGGACGCCATGACACTCTTGGCAACGACTGAAGTCGTTACTACGAACATCGGACCCATCCGCGCATAGTCAGTGTCATGGCGGACGCCATGACACTCTTGGCAACGACTGAAGTCGTTACTACGAACATGAACCCAATCCCCCTAATGACCAAGGACAAATGACCAATGACAAATGACCAAGGACAAATGACCAATGACAAATGACCAAGGACAAATGACCAAGGACAAATGACCAATATTGTCAAACCCGGACCCTTCTGAGAGCCGCATCTTGCTATAATCCCCTCTCAAATAGGCCACTTTTCAAGGAAAAAACTATGGCAGACTGGCAAGAAATAACCGGAGGGGTGACGGCTCCAAAAGGATATCGTGCGGCAGGGATTGCCGCTGGGTTAAAACCGTCAGGAGCACCGGATTTAGCATTGATTTGGTCCGATGTAGAGGCGATCGCCGCTGGAGTGTTCACAACCTCCGTTGTTCGTGCCGCCTGTGTAGACTACTGTCGCCAACGCCTTGAGGAAAAAGCCAGCGCCCGCGCTATCTTATGTAACGCTGGACAAGCCAATGCCGCCACCGGGGAGCAAGGGTTGGCGGATACCCTCGAAAGTGCCGACTTGTTAGCCCGAGAACTCTCGATTTCCCCTAATTCTGTTCTAATTGCCTCCACTGGGGTAATCGGGCAACGAATTCGCATGGATGCCTTGCGGACGGGGATTCCCGCAGTTGTTGCAGCTTCCTCCACCGAAGGCAATGATGCAGCAGCTAAAGCGATTTGCACCACGGATTTAGTCCCTAAAACCATCGCCTTAGAAACCACTTTTGAGGGCCGTCCGGTGCGAATCGGGGGGATTTGCAAGGGGTCGGGGATGATTCATCCGAACATGGCAACCATGTTGGCGTTTGTCACCTGCGATGCCACTGTTTCTTCCCATCTGTGGCACGATATGCTCAAACGGGCGGCAGACCGCAGTTTTAATCAGATTACGGTGGATGGAGATACCAGCACCAACGATACTCTGATTGCGTTAACTAATGGACAATCTCGGACCCCGGCGATTACGGAAATGGGTCCGGAGGCGGAAAAGTTAGAAGCGGGATTGACGGCGGTTTGTCAACATCTGGCGAAGGCGATCGCCCGGGATGGAGAAGGCGCAACCTGCCTGATTGAAGTCCAAGTTACCGGGGCACCGGATGATGCCGCAGCGCGTCGGGTTGCCAAAACCATTGTCGGATCGAGCTTAGTTAAATCCGCCGTCTTTGGACGGGACCCGAACTGGGGGCGAATTGCTGCTGCTGCGGGACGTGCAGGGGTATCCTTTGACCAAGACAATCTGCGGATTCAACTGGGTGAGTTTTTGTTGATGGAAAATGGTCAACCCTTAGGGTTCGATCGCCCTGCCGCCAGTGCCTATCTGAAACAAGCGGCTGCCGGTGCCTATTTGAAAGAGGATACGGTCCTGATGCAGGTGCAGATTGGCAACGGACCCGGAAGCGGAACCGCCTGGGGATGCGACCTCAGTTATGATTATGTGAAGATCAACGCCGAGTACACCACTTAAGGGACAATAGCTTGTTCCAGTGGCTAAATCCACGGATATTACAGGAGGGGGAACCGCCCCTCCTGGGCTATAAAGCCGATTGAGTTTACGTTAAAATTGAATAGAAGCGATGGATATTTCCCTGGAAGCGCAGAGCAATTTGGGGCATTCGTCTTCCATCGAAAGCCTGATGACTCAACATTAGGGGGAAATGACCTGCAACTGAATTGCCCCTACTTTTACTGAACAATAAACGTGACGTTCTGAACGGAACTCGATGAACAAGAACAAAGGCGGACGCCCAGCTACCGGACAAGGAGAGCGTTTCTACTTCCCTATCCCTAAAGTAAAAGCGGCCCATATCCTCAAGGTGATTCCGGATGAGAAGATGCCCCTGGTAGAGGAACTTTTACAAGCTCTGGCGGACCAAGCCAACCTCAAAAAATCCCAATCTTCTTGACTTTAGGTTTTTTTGCCAATAAAATTAAAGAAGAATCAAGCAATAAAAAAGCGCGATGCCCACGACCAAGTAGTACCGCGCTTCTTAGACCAAATGACCCGAATCGCTCTCGATTAGCAACTAACTAATCGAAGACCAAAACGGAAAAACAATAATCAGTGAATCAATTTACCTGGACCACTACGAGAATGACAAGAGTCATCAAGGCAATCAATCACAGGAATATCACAATTCACAAGATTGACAAGATTCACCAGATTCACAAGATTCACAAGAAAGGATTATATCATGAACACGACCTATCCGCAACCCCCCGCCCTCGAAAATTTTAGCCTGCTGGAACTGTCACCGAGTAAACCCGCCTCAAAACGGTTACCCCAGCGGGGAAAACAATCTTTGGACAAGGCGATCGTCTCTTGTCCGATTGAGATAGAACGGTTGGGGGTGGTCAAACGGACGAATACGCCCTATATTGTCTATCGGACGCCTTATGGGAGGGGCTGCACCTTCATCGCCCGGAAGTATTTGATTCAGTCCCTGTTGAGCCTGTTGGGGATTCGCGATCGCCCGGGGGAACCGATTACCCAGATTGGCATTAGTGAGTACCGCCTCACCGTACAGCAAGGGGAAACCCTCTACACCCTTCCCGATCGCGAGGTGTTTGACTATCTGGAGAGGCAAAATCAAGGGGCGATCGAAGAATTGCAAGTTAAGTTACTCCCTCAGCAAATCCTGGTCTGGAATCCCCTCAATGGTCACATTAACCCGGTGAACCCGGATGGATGTTCTTGCAATGATATCCTCTACCGTCAGTCCTTTTGTAAGCATCGAATTGCCGCCCATTTGTATCTACGAAATCAGGGATGGGGTTCTTTAGGAACTTATTTTAAACCCAATGAGCCATCCCCGGATCCGGGGGAATTGCTGAGAGTTACCCCGGAGGGTGAAGGCGATCGCCCTGACACGATTTAGGGATAGGGACCGTTTCCAGGTCAGAACTACCGTCCTCTCCACTGACGTGGGAATCCCCAAGAGAATTTGCCCTCAACTCCGAGGCGATCGCCATTCATTACAAAAAGTAATTTATTGTTTTCAGAGAATAAATTTTAGATTCTCTATCTTTGGGCTGATTCATTTAGAGGAATTGTTCGCTTATACCTGTTAAGAGCTTTAACCCATTCTGGATTTAAGCCCCAGAAAAATCACCCTAGCGAACCTCAACATCCTCATTAAACCGATTGCCCATGTTTATCTCCATAAATGTTTTGAAAAATTCCAAAAACCTGGGGAAATTCAGCCTAATTTTAGGCGGATTCTTGACCAGTTCTCTGCTATTTGCCCTGCCGGTGACGGCGCAAATTACGGATGCCAAAGTTGATTCTCTCGTGGAGGCATTGCGACTGGCTGCACCGGATACAGGCATAGAAAATGACGGACTCTATAGCGATTGGCAAATTAAACCGGATAATATTCCCCGGTGGTCCAGACTCTGTATTGACCAAGAACTCACCCCGGCAGAATTTGCAGCCAATGAAGCCCAAGCTAGAGAAGTTTTAGCCTGTGTGATGAGCGATGTCCTCCAGGAGGAGTATGAAGCCAGCGGCAATGATGAATCCTTAGCCGTGCGTCGGGCGGCGGCTTGGTGGATGGCGGGAGACCCCAATCAGTACAACAGCGAGCGAATTTCTGACTATACCCAAGAGGTTTTGCAATACTATCAGCAACAGCAATAAAATTCTGTTTTCATCCTGGCCATTGCTTAACATCAAGCTAACGGCGAAAGCTTAAAACCGAGTAGTTTTGATGAAGGGGGTTATCTTGGATACCGCCTTTTTTATTGCGTTCAGGCAAAAGATAGGGGATCAATTGCCAGTTTTGCGACCTGATTTTTATTCGGTTCCCTGCACAGGAGAGGATATGATAACTGTCGAAGTTGTGGTAAGGGCTGAAGATTTTGACCCATACAGAGGACTCAAGGCGATCGCCCATGGCATCGGCAATCCATCGGCAATCCATCGGCAATCCATCGGTGTGGATTTGCTTCTTTTGGATAGGGAATGACCTTCATCCCCCAATAAATCAACGGGTCCAAAGTCTCAAAATGGGTGTACGGTTGTCCTGACTGGATCGATTCAGCTTGGGAAATTTATGAGGTGTCTGTGAAGGAGTGACGTGGGATGAGCGATCCATTATGGCTGGCGATCGGGTTGTTAACTCAGATGAAGACCTCAATTTCTGAGGCAATGCCGAACCCGCCTAAGCCACCGGAACAAACGGTACCGAGAATCAACACCCAGGAATGGGAATTAACCGCAAGGGCCGATATCCTTCCCTCGGTAGAAATGAGTGGGCCGGAATTTAGTTCAGTTGGCAGTTTATCCCCCTTGGGGCTGGGTGAGCAACTGTTTGATAGTTATCCCGCTGAATTTGTGGGACAGTCTGAAAGGGCGATCGCCTCGGACAATGCGACCCTTTCCAAGGCTGAAACGGCACAGGAACGGGTTGCTTATGCCCGAACTCCATCCTTTCGACCCCAGTCGGGACCGCAACTGTATCAACAACGGTTAGCGGCATTACAGGCGGGACAGACTTATACCCGAATTCCCAGCGATAGTTATGGATCCTTGTGGGCGAATGCCTGGGAACAGCCGACTTATGAGCAATGGAAAGCCCTGCTAGAACAAGAAGCGCAAGCGGTGGCGAAAGGACAGGGTTCTAATCGGTTAGCGGTGTTGTTGGGGGATTCGATTAGTATGTGGTTTCCCCAGGACCGACTTCCCCAGGGGCGGATCTGGTTGAATCAGGGGATTTCTGGGGATACCTCCCGAGGCGTCCTGAGTCGATTGTCGGCTTTGCGGGGAACTCGACCGGATACGATTTACATTTTGGCCGGGATTAATGATTTACGCCAGGGGATGGGGGTGGATGAAATTCTGGAGAATCATCGGCAGATTCTGCGTCGCCTGCGTCAAGAGCATCCCGGTGCTCAGGTGGTCCTCCAATCAATTTTGCCGACAAGGTTAGCTCAGATTCCCAATCGGCAAATTGAGTGGATTAATCAGCAATTGGCGGCGATCGCCCGAGAAGAAGGGGCGAGTTATCTGGATTTGTATGCTCAGTTTAGCGATCGCACCGGAAACTTGCAGTCGGAATTAACCACCGATGGATTACATCTGAATGCGCGCGGGTATGAACTCTGGCAAGGGACCCTCACCCATGCCGAATCATGGCTGGCGGTCCATTCAAGGTCCCAAAAGCATCCATAAAAGTTTTTTGGGATAGCTATCAATCAAGCTGGGGAGATTGGGGTCCAGCCGGAGGGTGCGATCTCTGAACCAAGACCCAGGATCGGGCAGACATCAAGAATTAGCCCTGTCAAGGTGTGTAGATTGTAGGGGCGCAATGCTTGCGCCCAAAAGAGGGCCTGCGCATTGCGCCCCTACAAGAAATAACGATTTTTCTTCATTCAATTTACCCCCAAAAGAGGGCCTGCGCATTGCGCCCCTACAAGAAATCACGATTTTTCGTCATTCAATTTACGCCCTCTTTTGGGCCTGCGCATTGCGCCCCTACAAGAAATCACGATTTTTCGTCATTCAATTTGCGCCCAAAAGAGGGCGCAAGCATTGCGCCCCTACAAGAAATCACGATTTTTCGTCATTCAATTTACGCCCAAAAGAGGGCTAGATTTCAAAAATACCCAAATAGGGTTTGGCTTCAGATGGATTGCTACCCGGCCCAGAATGCTTGCAACAACTAGGTTTCTAACCTTTGCAGTACCCGAGTTTTATACCAAATCCGGTTGTTAAAAGTCGATTTTCTCTTCAGCCCGCGCAGGCGGGCTTCGTCCGTATAGCCCCACCCTTGAGGGTGCGGGTTTTTACAGACCTTTGACAACCGAATTCCCTATTAGACCTGTACAGCCTCCCTTAAAACCGGGGCTTTTTTTTAAGGCGGCCATTGGTCCCACAAAAAAATTGGGGTGAGGAGAGCAAAATGCCTTCAAGGCGATCGCAAATTTTGCTAAACTACACCACAATTACTAAATTTGCCTCGTTGGGGCGGATCCGGGAAGTCGGATCCACTCCCTGCCCCGTCTTGGGATGAGTTCACTAGAGTCTGCCTCCAGAAAATGGAACCCGAGTATAGAAACCCAGTTTTTCTGCTGACAGTTTCAACCTCCATCCATCACCCATTTTCTGGCATTGTACCGACCCAGGAGAACGGGTCAAACCAAATTTCCCGAACTCCCAGTATTGATGCCCTCTACTGATTGACCAGGACGGGATCAAGGTTCAAAACCCCCGAACGATGTTGAAAAGCCAGACGCGATGCGGTTTTAAACCGTCCCTAAAATGTGGCAACTCGGCCCAGTCGGGGTCTCCTTCACGGGACAACGTGAATGAGATAGAAGGCTTTGGCTGTATGCTATAAATCGGCTTTTGCTACTTAACATCAACTCGGATTAAGATTAGCAGGATATCAGAGGACCTATGGCAACAAAATTCCCAAAATTTAGCCAAGACCTCGCGGCAGACCCGACAACACGTCGGATTTGGTACGGGATTGCAACCGCCCACGACTTTGAAAGCCATGACGGAATGACCGAGGAAAATCTTTACCAAAAGATTTTCGCCTCCCATTTCGGACACCTGGCCATCATCTTCCTCTGGACATCGGGCAACCT
>NZ_JAMXOT010000096.1 GCF_024220515.1 Oscillatoria sp. HE19RPO | reverse complement strand
GCAATGCTTGCGCCCCAGGGGCGCAAGCATTGCGCCCCTACAGATACCTTTCTTTCAGTTGAACGTTTGGAGGATTTATATTTTGCAATCCCCTTAATAACGGGGACTCTCATCAGAATTTCCTTGATCGAGAGGAGAGAGGTCCTCGGGTAATTGCGCGATTTCTTCAATCCTTTGCAACTTCACGGTGTTGTAAGTCTTGACCAAATCTTGCAGGGTGGCATATTCCGTCGTCATGCCAAAGGTAGCGGGAGTCACCGGGTCCTTATAGGTAAAATGGCGATAAGTCAAACAAAATCGGTCCCAAGATGACATCTGAACCCGAAAAATTTTGATAAATAAATCGATGAGGAACCCAGTTAGGGGAATGCGGAAGATAATATTTTTATTCAGAGTGGCGCAGATTTCTTCTATAGCGCGGTTAACGGTGACTGCTGGATTTCCTAATACAAAAGGTCCAGCGGGTTCGGGAGGATTGTCTACCAGATGAACGACGACTTTGGCAATATCGCGAGCATGGATGAAATGAAAGCTGCCTTCGGCTTTAAAGAAGCGAATTAGATTAATTCGTTTGAGAATTTCTGGCATTCCTGCTGCCACGTGGGAGTAAGGTTTGTTCTCATCTCCCCCAAAGACTAGGGTTGGATATAAGGTGGTAATCCGGGAGGCGATCGGTAAGCGAGTGAACCGACGCAAACAGTCAAATTTAGACCGGATATATTCCGTTCCCATTTGTCCCGATTCTTTGAGTAATTCGTTATTTCTATCCAGAATACTGGCGGTAGAAAAATAGATGGCCTGTTCACAAACCTCGGGGTCTAAAAGCTCTAACAGTCGCAGGGTTTTGAGGACATTCACATCAAAAACTTCCTGTGCGCCTCCCCAGGCAGTGGCGACTAAAATCGCCGTATCCATTGTTTTGAGAAGATCCCCATACTTATCAATCTGGCGCATATCCGCCTGCACGATGGAAATACCCGGACGAGCCTCTAAGTCAACTCGGAGTTTCTCCGGGTTTCTGACCAACAAAAACAGTTCATGGTCCGTTTCTTGAATTAAAGCCTCGGTCAGGTAGTGACCAATACAGCCACTCGCGCCGGTTATGAAAATACGCTTTTTCGGTCGATAGTAATTTGAATACACGGGAGGTATGGCGGCTAGGGTGGTGTGGGAGCGTCAGATTGTCGAACGTAGATTTTAGATTTTAGAGTTTAGACCATTTTTTGTCAAAAAAGATAGTCCCTAGGGGGGGGTTTGACTTCACCTCGTTTGAAAAAGTAGATCGCAGTAGCAGTAGGGTGGGCATTGCCCACCCTACTGTTAGAGATCGCAGTAACGGTGACTAGCTGTGAACCGCTAATAATTTATCTGCCTGCTTTGCTGTTTCAAAGAAGAACGCCACATTTTCCTCGGGAGTGCCTTGTAAAACACCATGACCCAGGTTTAAGATGTGACCTTGGTTTCCAGCTTTGCGAATCGTATCGAGGATGCGATCGCGGATGAAATCCTGGGATCCAAATAAGGCACAGGGGTCGATATTCCCTTGGACACCCATATTTGCACCTAGTCGCTTGCGCGCCTCAGCCATATCGACGGTCCAATCTACGCTCACGATATCGACGCCGGACATCGCCATCCGTTCCAGAATCCCCGAACTGCCATTAATGTACAGAATCATCGGAGTTTCCGGATGTGCTGCCTTCACCTGTTCCACCACCCGTTTTTGATAGGGCATAGCAAAGGTTTCGTAATCTTGGGGACTCAGTTGACCCGCCCAGGAGTCAAACATTTGCACCACCTGAGCACCGCAATCGATTTGGTAGCAGGCATAACGGGCGATCGCATCCGCAATTTTTGCCAAAAACGAATGCAACATCGCCGGTTCTCTAAAAGCCATGCCCTTAATCACGGTATAGTCCTTAGAAGACTTACCTTCGATCGCATAAGCTGCCAGAGTCCAGGGCGCACCCACAAACCCCAACACCGTGGATGCCGTCCCCACTTCCTTGCGTAACGTCTCCAGAATCGGACGAATAAACGGCATCGTCTCCTCGGGTTCCAGGGGATACAGTTTATCAATCTGTTCCTGAGTCCGAATCGGTGGGTCAATAATCGGGCCCCGACTTTCGATAATGTCGAAAGGAATGCCAATTCCCGGCAAGGGAGTCAGGATATCCGAGAACAGAATCACCCCATCCGGTTGAAACGCCCGCCAGGGTTGCAGAGAGATTTCGATCGCAATCTCCGGATTTTCCGAACGTTCCCGAAACGAGGGGTATTTATCGCGCAGATCTCGATAAACCTTCATATAGCGCCCCGCTTGGCGCATCATCCAAACGGGGGGACGATCTAATTTTTCCCCACGCGCTGCTCTTAGTAGATAAGGAACTGGGCTAGAACCAGCCATTTAAACTTCACCTTAAATTTTACTTAAATGCCATTGTTCAGCTTACCATTGCGCGTCAATTATTTTTGTTTTTTTGCAGGGACTTCCAGATAGGGGCTTTTTGAAGGGGCGCGAGTTGACATATCACCTTTTGTGATTTATGAATGGAAAATTAATATTTTGTAATATTTGGGCGTTTAATAGATTTGAGGCACCTGTTCCGACAGTCGGGCCACGGGTGTAAAAGAGAGAGAAGACAATCAATCTCCTTTAGCCCTTACCTGAAAGCAAGGATATTTATCAATAATTCTCGGGATTTAAAGGTTAAGTTTTATCCAATTAACACAGGTTCTAACCTCGCCAAAAAGTGGGGTAAATTCTTCAAAACAATAGAAAAATTTGGGGCTTTAATAAATAGAGAACGCCACAGTCTTACTTTTGGATTTTATCTCTTGACAAGAGCTTTAAAGGGTTTTATAATAATAGAATAATCACTTAAATCAGGACTCCTATAAAAATGCCGCGAAAACTTTTAGGAATTCATCTAATTTGTAAAGACGGTCTGCATATTCAAGAATTAGGAAGAGGTCGATTTAAAAGTGGGTATTGGAAAAAAATATCTGAACAATCTGCCAGTAGCGCCGAATATTTAGCCCTTCATAACCAGAAAAGCCTTCCTTCTTATAAACAATGAATCATTGAAAGTTACGAACGCTACGAAGATTGCATCATTTTTTATGTAAAAGCAACCCCTGAGCCGCGAGAATGGGTTGGTCGGGGAGCAAGGGGAAGAGGATATTCTTGGTCAGAAGACTAAAAAATTTGGGGGCTAAAGAATCTCATTTACAATAATCGAGAGTATTTAGCCCGATCGCAATCCCAGGCGATCGCCGATTAGCTGTAAAAACCGGGTTTCATGTCCCTGCGATCGCCTCCTCTACCGACGCGCTACACTCCAGTTAGTCCAAAATCTTCGGCGCTGAGGTGGGTGACTCCTTGGACGATGGCAAGCACTTTACCGCCACTGCTGATGGTGGTGACTCCTCCTTGGGACTGGATAGAGAGTTGACCCCAGGTTATATGACGGGCTAATATCAGTTGATCAATGCCGGATTCAAAGTCGGCGATCGCCTTCGTCCCTTGTCCATTCCCAACTATAAAGCGATCGCTGCCACTACCCCCAATTAGGGTGTCATCTCCATCCCCGCCACAGAGGATATCATCACCCCGATCGCCAATTAGGAGATCGTTGCCGCTACCTCCCCCTAGAAAATCATTCCCCTTTCCACCGTGGAGGGTATCGTCTCCGTCTGCGCCACAGATGATATCATCACCCTGGTTGCCGTTGAGGAAGTCATTTCCCAATCCACCACTGATGTAGTCGTCTCCATCTTGATCTGCCAGGGAAGGGTCGGAGGGACCGCCATAGATGGTATCATTGCCTGCATCGCCGATCAGGGTATCACTCCCGCGATCGCCATAAATTAGATCGTGATCTGCGCCTCCCCAGACGATATCATTACCCTGTCCACCGTAGATAGTATTATCCCCGTCATTGCCAGTGAGGTAGTCATCCCCTTCATTGCCATAGAGGATATCTCCAGCATCCCTTGACAATGCAGATTCAGTCCAGGTATCGCCAAAGAGGGTATCACTGCCTTTGTTTCCGTAAAGGATATCACTGCCGCGATCGCCCCAGATTAAATCCTCATCCTTGCCACCATAGACGGTATCATCTCCTTGACCGGCAAAGATAGTATCTTTCCCTTGATTGCCGTGGAGTTCGTCATTGCCTGTGCCACCCTCTAGGCGATCGGCATCTCCCGGGGTATTTTCTGCTTCGCTTCCTCTCCCCCCGCGCAGCATATCATTGCCATCCCCTCCATACAGATGATCATCCCCATCTTCGCCATACAATTGATCATCGCCACCGCTACCAACCAGTGCATCATTGCCATAACCCCCGATTAACAGATCCCCATCCTCGCTGCCAATCGCGATCGTCTCCGTTGGGTTATACCCTCCCACTGTCAAAAAGTTAGGTGACTCGGGAAGAGTCATCTCACAGCAAGGTTTCCCATCTTCCCCAATTTCCTCAGTTTCCAAAGGCACTAATCCGTTACTTTCACCTCCACCAACCATGACAGGGGGAATCATCCCTGAATTATCTCCAGGTGGGATATTTCCTAAATTATCTTCCGGTGGAATCTCTTCTGAATTATCTCCAGGTGGGATATTTCCTAAATTATCTTCCGGTGGAATCTCTTCTGAATTATCTCCGGGTGGAATATTCCCCGAATTATCTCCGGGTGGGATATTCCCCGAATTATCTTCTAGTGGGATATTTCCTGAATTATCTTCTGGGGGAATCTCTTCTGAATTATCTTCTGGTGGGATATTTTCCGAATTATCTTCTAGTGGGATATTTCCTGAATTATCTTCTGGGGGAATCTCTTCTGAATTATCTTCTGGTGGGATATTTCCCGAATTATCTCCAGGTGGGATATTTCCTGAATTATCTTCTGGGGGAATCTCTTCTGAATTATCTTCTGGTGGGATATTTCCCGAATTATCTCCAGGTGGGATATTTCCTGAATTATCTTCTGGGGGAATTTCTTCTGAATTATCTTCTGGAGGAATTTCTTCTGAATTATCTCCGGGAGGAATTTCTTCTGTATCGATCGCCTCCACGATATGTTCTACCATACTCACCGTACCATTAGCAGAAATAGCGATAGAGTTACCATTGGCCGCTACAATATTGCTACTGTTCAGACCAACAGAGAGAGTAGACCCTTCTTGTAGTCCGTTCAACCCTCCGATGAGCAAATAATTGTGATCTCCTACTGGCACCGTAAACGAACTCACCCGAATCCCCTCGGTAATATCTAGCGGCATTTCCATCGTTCCAACCAGCAAGTCTCCCGGATCATAAATGCCATTATGATTAACATCGGCAATGAGCTGCAAATTGCTAATATTGGTATTTTCAATACCAGTGGCAGTCACCGCAAAAGTCAGCGTATTAGTGATAATTGGTTGATTAACCGCACTCAGACGGAACCGATACCAAACTGTGTCATCAGAGACGGAAGTAGAGGCAGGAGGAAACTGGTCTAAGATTTGACTGACGGAATGTTCGTTCAGGGTGAGTACCCCTTTCGGGTTGACAGTTATGGGGATATTCCCCGCAACTTCTAGGGGTCCGCCTGTACCCGTATTGCCCAAATCATTCACCGTAATATTAATCGTATCCGTCCCGGAGTAATTTGCACTACTTTGATAATTTAGGGTACTCAAAGCACTGTTAATCTCGGCTAAAGTTCCGCTAAAACTCATTGCCCGATCATCACTTCCATCACCGTTGACAAAGGTCAGATTGAGGAAATTATTTAAAGTAAGGAAACCATTGTGAGCAGATAAATTCACTTGCAGGAGTTGAGTCCCGGCATCCACATCAGCGATGTTAATTCCTGGAATCGCTAAATTTACGCTTTGATTAACTACTGGGTTAGTCGGCAGGGTCAAAACTGGCGCATCATTAACCGGATTTACAGTAATATTAACGGTTTTCGTATCAGTAAGCGGACCTCCAGTACCGCTGTTGCCGCCATCATTGGCAACAACGGTGAGAGTATCAGTGCCATTAAAATTAGGTAAACCCTGATAAATCAGACCCGCTGCATCGGCTAGAACCTGATTAATTTGGCTGATTGTTCCGGTGAGGGTCACGTTATTTGAGCCATTAGCGGTGATATTTTCCGCTGCTAAACCCCCAGTTACTGCTGAATTGACCGTGAGGGTGCCATGATTAACGGTTAGAGTGACGGTGATGGGATTAGTTCCTGCATCTGCATCGGCGACGCTAATACCAGGAATCACCAATGGCGTATCTTCATCCCCGGATAAAGGCGGTAAACTACTGCCGGTTGTTACAGAAACTGCCGATAGATTAAAGTTAGCGCTGGCACTGGGAGTATTGTCCCCAAAAAAGATAAAATTAGGTGTAGTGTAAGGATTTTCCGGGAGAAAACTTGGGAGACTAGCGTTAGTGTAGTCCCGCAGTTGGCCACTGATTACCGGGTTGCCATTGGCGAAGAGTTGGTAAGTGTCTCCCAACACCTCTAACTGATAGTTAACTGGATTGGTTTGGGTGTCAAAACCGACAGTTTCGGCTGGGTTAAGTGTGTGGGTGAAGAGAGTATTCGTGTTGGGGGGAGGTTCGGCATCACCTTCTTCTTGGACCCAAATTTTATCGTCCCAAAACCCAATTTCTATGCCTTTTTGTCCATCGCTGCTGATGGCAATTAGGCTAAAACCGGCGCGATCAAGAAGGGCATCACCATTTTTGTCGGCGCTAAGAGTATTATGGTTTTCCGTCAGAATTTGAGATGTAAAGTTGATGGTGTAGCCAGTATTTCGGTCTAGCAGGGGGATCCAGTCAGGTTTGGCAATATAACCCGCGTAATCCACAGCAGTTCCGCTGGTGTTCAGATTGGCCCCGTTTTGGACGGTGGCGAGAGGAAGATAGGGTAAGGTGCGGTACTCAAACCCTTGAGTATTTGGGGTATTTGTGCCATCATAAAGGTTAAAATATGCACCGGGAACTGCTATAATGGGGGCATCGTTCTCGGTGGTGAAATTGATGGTTTTAGTTGCGGGACTACTGACTAGATCCTGGGCATCAGTGAGTTGAAATTGGACAGTGCGATCGCCCGGTATTGGATTGTCAGAAATATTGCCATAAATAATATTCCGCATCAAGGCAGTAATTGCGGCATCCGTAGCAAAATCCGTGCCTACATTAATAGTCAGAGGGTTCCCTTGAGTCCCGCCGGTGAAGGTGGCAAAGGGTACGCCACTGTAAGCGATGAGGTTAAGTCCTGGAGAATCAATGCCCGCACCAATTTGCCCTGCACTGCTGCCTTCGTTTCTAATCATCAAAATATCATCGGTCGTCGCACCCGAGGTAAAGTTAATCCTGAGAGTGCCGTTACTGAAGTTCGTTAAATTAGGATCTGTGGCAGTGGCGCTGGGGTCAAGAAGGGTAAAACCCTGGTTCTCGATATAGTTAAGATTGCCACTAGAGAGGGTGATTGGGGGGCTGCATTATGAGCACCTAATCCGCTAAAAGTATCTTCAGGAAATCCAATCCACTCTAGGCTAGGGTTGAAGCTATTGCTAGGGTTGGTATCTCCAGTGGTGATGGCGCTTTTCCGGCGCAGGGTTCTATTTAAGGTGCTCGCCCCTCCCCCCGTCCAGGCTGTACCAGGGTCAACACCAATTTGTCCGATCGCGTCCAGAATTATGCCGTTTTTCCGCAGGACTATGGCATCATTGCCGTTAAACCAGCCGTTGCCATTGGTTTGATTGGCAATTCCGGCAAAGCTGGCGGCGCTATGGGCGAGGACAAAGGTGCTACCGTGAGCGACAGTGCCGGTAAGATTTATAGTTAGTGCAGCCGTGGTATTCCCGTTAAAATACATTTCCACAGAATAGCCACCGGCAGCTAGGTCGATCGCGCTTCCAGTGCCGTTGTAGAATTCTAGAGCTTTGTTGTTGCTGCTGCCTTCGACATATTCAGAGATGAAAAGGTCGGTGGGGGCGAGGATACCCTGGTAAGCGCCGATCGCCTCCGCATCCAAGGGAATTTGCACTTCTATCGGACCTGTATGCGCTTCCAGTTCCCAGTCTCCCCCCAAAGCGGCGCTACCTGTGAGGTTATCACTGGCGGCAATATCAGCCCCCGTGATGGCAGCGAGGCGAGTGACAAACCCTCCCAAGTCAGCGGCGAGATTACACCCGTAGAGTAGGATATCCGCATCAGGGGTGAGAGACTTTGCCCATTGGGAGATTTCGGCTTCCGGGAGATTTTCGTCGGTTAAAACACTCTTACCCAGGTGTAACATCCCGGATTGGGCGTGGGAGAGAATATGGAGACCCGCCAGGGGTTGCTTTTGGTGGGAGAGAATCTCACTAATTTGGGCGATCGCATCCCGGTTGGGGTCTAACACCACAACTGGTAATTCGGCAGGGATACTGGCGATGAGGGTTTCATAGCCCGTTACCGTGGGGTCAGCAAATAGGATTTCTGTGGGGGAGGTGTTTTCCCAGATGGGATAGAGGGGGCTGGTAGATTCCGAGAGCAAAAATGGCATAGGTTATGGTTCTTGGATTAGAATAGGGTAATCGCATCTATATCAGATTGTGACCCGGTAGGAAATCCTACATATCCAATACTCGGTCATGCCCAAGCCAAAGACCGCACCCTGAAAAATGCTCTGTCTCACTAGCCTGAACTAACTATTAGCTTAATATAGATTGACCTAATTCTTTCTCAAGAGATTTTTAACTTTCCTGAACAACACCACTCGGCTGTTTTGAGTCCGGTTGGGGAACTCCAAAAAATAAAATCTCCAAAACGTTCGTATTGACGGATCAACGGAGTAGTCCCGTCAATGTAGGGGCGCAATGCTTGCGCCCCTACACATACCTTCCTTTTAGTTCAACGTTTGGAGGATTTATATTTTGCAATCTCCTTGGTGTTGTTGCTCTCTCCACCGATGTTAACCCGCTAAAATACTTAAACTCCCTTTATCCCCATTTAACTCAACCTTTACTCCTACCGGCAAGGCAGCATTTTCGCCATCATGTCCGAAGGGTAAATCTGAAACAATGGGAATGTCTAAATCTACTAGGCGATCGCGCAAGACTTCGCTAACAGTAAAACTGGATTTTGTGGCTAAGGTATCACATTGGCTAAATCTTCCTAATGCAATTCCCTTGATGCCCTTGAATGCACCCATCATCCGCCATTGAGTCAGCATCCGATCGATGCGATAGGGGGCTTCTCCTACATCCTCAAAGGCTAAAATTGCTCCCTCTAATAACGGTTGCGCGGGAGTGCCTAACAGGTGAGTAGCAACGGTGAGATTGGCGGGGAGTAAATATCCGGTGGCGGTGCCATTTCCCCATCCGTTGCCTTGGAGAGGGGGGATTGCTTTGCCTTCGACTAAATCAAATAACCGGGAAATGGTCCAATCCGGTTCAGCGGCGATCGTGGTGAGGAGGGGACCATGCACTCCTACGACTCCTGCTTTATTCAGACTCCATAACAAGCTGGTAATATCCGAAAATCCGATTACCCATTTGGGTGGGGTTGCTTCTGGGGTCCAGGTCCAATCTTCTAAAAGTCTGGCCCCTCCATATCCGCCTCGGACGCAGAGAATGGCGCGACAGTCTGGATCTTGCCATGCGATCGCCAGTTGTTGACGCCGATCGCGATCGGTCCCCGCCAAATATCCCCAAGAGTTGTCATAACCAGCAGTCAGTTCTACCCGATACCCGCGCGATCTCCAGATATCTAACCCCTTCTGAAATGCCGACTGCTCTCGTAGACCCCCACTGGGGGCAACGGCGCGCAACAAATCCCCGGGTTTTAATGCCGGTGGCACAATTCGATTCAAATTTAAACCCGCGATTTCCGATGCCATTGTGCGCTTCCTACTCCCTTATTTATTAATAATTTATCACCCTTAATAGGGTTGATTTACAAGTTGCCCTAAACGAGAAAATCCGCAAACTTTTACACCCTAAAAATATCATATACCCTGGTTTTTAATCCGCCCCCGTTCGAGCATTTGGCTTGAGCATCACGCCAATTCATTCCTCAGACTGTTCCTGGAAAATCAAGGGATTCTTTCCAGTTCCACCCCTTCCGAATCCAAGCCCAACTAGGGGATATCTTCTGGATAAGTTTCAGTAGGTGGAGACCAGTTTTGTAACGAAGAACGGGATTCAGAATTAGCACCGGGACGGAGGCGATTGAGTTGGGACAAAGCCCACTGTGCCGCTTCTCGGACCTCGGGATCGGAATCTTCTGAAGCATGGCGCAGGAGTTGACTGGTTTGGGAGACTAAATCATAGATCCGGGTTAAATCCCGAATCGCATTTTTACGCACTTCCGGATTGCTATCTTGCAGGGATAGAATCAAAGCGCGATTCATCGGTTGCAGAGTCCGGTTTCCGATTTCTGCCAAGGATGCTAAAATTAAACTGCGCTGCCGAGAATCGGAATCCATTAATAAATTAACTAAGGGTTGCACTGCCCGAGAGTCACCCTTTTGCCCGAGTTCCCAAATCGCTTTGCGTCGTTGAGTCGGGACTCGACTTTGCAACTCTTCGATTAAGGTTTCGATCGCATCAATTTTGGCAAGCTGAGGGGGTTCACTCCGGACTAACCCTTCTTCAGCAGAAGGAGGGGGAATTGCTGCTGATGGAGGGAGTTTTTGGGAAGGTTCTATCGCCCTGTCGTTGTAGCCATTCCCATGATGGGGTGGCACCGGGGAATTTTCAACTGAATCCCTCTTCTCTACAATCGGGGATTCCAACTCGGGTTTGGGGGCAGTTTCTGAAAACCGATCGGGCGGGTCCTTGAACCCTTCAGGGGCTTCGGGGATTTCCTCTCCATCCCCATCCTCATCGTCAACGGTTTCACCGGAATGGGTGAGCAAATAAAAGCCCCCCGCAAAGATTCCCGCAAAGGCAAGAGTCCCGAAACTCAGAATTAACAGCCAGAAAATGTCTTTTCGGGTGAAACGATTTCTGGGAGAGCGTTCAGTTCGGGGGGCGGGATTGGGTTCATTTTGGGCTAGTTCCAGGGTTTCCTGGGTGGGCCTCATCGGGGACTCCGGATTGAGGGAGAGTTTCCCAGTGGGGGCCGGGGTAGTTTGAGCTGGGGCGCGATCGCGAAGCGAGGGCAGATTTCCTGGAACTGGAGTTCGTAGAACCTCGCCCTGGTAGAGAGTTTGGGAGGTAACAGGGGTGGGGATTTGATGGATCAAACTCCCACCCTCGGCACCGGGAAAAATTCCCAAGCCGGTTAAAGTAGTAATGAGTAATAAAACGGGATGGTAGGCGATCATAATAGGGGTACAGATCCAACCAGTTGATCCAAAGAAAGCATGACACTAAGCTAACTTGCTTTCTGTTCCCAACGCGATGCGCTAAGAATACAATCCCTTTAATAGCACACCGGAATGATCGCAATTTTCAGCTACCCGGATGCCGATAGAATCAGTCAACCTGGGATAGCTTAACTTTCTGAATCTGAAACTCGAAGTTGAATGGGAATTTCAACCGGGTGACTTTCCGACCCTTTCAAAACGGGGATCGGTTCCGGTGAGGGAGTTTCGCCACTGGGGATGTAGCGAGTGGATGCACGGGAGGTTCTGAGTTTCGCGCTCAAAGTTGCGATCGCCCCAGTGGGGAGTTGTTCGCGCTGATTAATCAGGTAGATGCTGATCAGAGTGAGGATAACACCACTCCACTGTAACTCAGAGAGGGTTTCTGATAAAAATAGATTCCCGAAGAGGATGGCAAAAACTGGGGTCATAAAAGTTAGGGAACTCAGACTGGTGAGGTTCCCCGTGGAAGCAAAGTAGAAAAATAGACCATAGGCGATCGCCGATCCAAAAACCGTAGAGTAAGCCAATGCCATCCAGCCATTCCAGTCTAAATGCACCCACTGCTCAGATTCCGTGAGTCCCGAGAGCATCCACAAGGGCAAGCCCCCAATAATCATGTGCCAACCCGTAGCAACAACGGGATCGGCATAGCGACAGACAAATCTTACCATAACGGTACCGGCTGCCATTGACAGGGCCGCCAATAGCATTAACCATTCCCCACTCTGAAATAACCCCGAGAGGTGCAGGGGAGGCATCGCGAAGGACCCGTTAAACAAGCCCCAAATCCAGGCATCGGGTAAACCAATCAGACTAATCCCTAGAATACCCAGTCCCAACCCCAGGAAACCCCAGCCTCCAATGATTTCTCCAAACAACCCTGCACTCAACAGGGCCACGGCGAGGGGTTGGGAGTCAATCATCACCGACCCCAAACCTGCTCCAGTTTTGACTAATCCTTCCGCGAGAAACCCTTGGAAGAGGAACCCATCAACAGCAGCAAACAGGGAAATCCATAGCCATGCTTGCCATCCCCGGGGTTGAGGACGTCCGGCGATCGCGGCGACTGCCAACACCAACAGTCCCGCTGGAACTAACCGCACCCCCGCCATAAACAGGGGTGTGGTACTGGTGAGGGTTCCTTTCATCGCCACCATTGCCGTACCCCAGAGGAAAAATGGCGCAATCATTAATAGGGGCGTGAATGAGAATTTAGATTCGGTTAATTTGAGTTGCATAAGTTTTTATATTTGGATACCGTTCTTGCTCAGGCGATCGCAGTATTGGGCGCAAAAATTACTTTTATAACGGGATTGTAGCAAATTATGTAGTTTTGTTACAAATTTGAAACAAAACCAACCCCCGGTTAGAGTACCAAGGGGCAACGAGTCTTGCTGGACTTTATGCACAAATTAGATTAAATGTCAATCTTAAATGGGGAACTCAAAGATAAGGCAAACTAGAAAGGAGTGCCAAGACTACACAGAACCCTGACTGGAGACAGGCATCCTTATCCTGACCGGAATCGCTTTGGCAGTTTATTTTCCCGGGAGCATCTCAATTTTGGAAAGAGACCTAACCCCCCAGCCCCCTTCCCTAAGAGGGAAGGGGGAGAAAGACATTTATTCCCCCCTCCCCGCAATAAAAAATTTCTTTATTCTCCCTCTCCTCTTAGGAGAGGGCCGGGGAGAGGTGGGGAGGGGGGCACCGGGGGAGAGGTCCCCTCGGTTTTTAGGCAAAATTGAGACAGTCCCATTTTCCAGCTCAACTGATTTATCTTGCTTCGTGCTACTGAACTATGATTTGGCCTTTTCGGAAATTTCGGAAAAAAATTGCTCGTATTGAAATTAACGGTGCCATTAACGGGACAACCCGTAAAACTGTGCTTGCCGCCCTCAAAACCATAGAAGAGAGAAAATTTCCAGCCTTACTCTTACGGATTGATAGTCCCGGAGGGACCGTCGGGGACTCCCAGGAAATTTACAAAGCCCTAAAACGACTGAGCCAAACCGTTAAAATCGTGGCTAGTTTTGGGAATATTTCCGCATCCGGTGGGGTTTATATTGGCATGGGTGCGCCCCATATCGTCGCCAATCCGGGGACGATCACAGGGAGCATTGGGGTGATTCTCCGGGGAAATAACTTAGAACGACTGCTCGAAAAAGTCGGCGTTTCCTTCCAAGTGATTAAATCCGGACCTTACAAAGACATTTTGAGTTTTGACCGGGAACTGACGCCACCGGAACAAGAAATACTGCAACAAATGATCGACATCAGTTATCACCAGTTCGTCCAAACCATTGCCGATGAGCGCAATCTGAGTGTAGAGCAGGTGAAAAGTTTTGCCGATGGGCGGATTTTTACCGGAGAACAAGCGGTGGAATTAGGAGTCGTAGACCGATTAGGGACCGAGGAAGATGCCCGAATCTGGGCGGCAGAACTCGCGGGTCTTGACCCTAAAAAAACCGAGTGTTACACCTTGGAGGACCGCAAACCGCTCTTAAATCGGTTACTGGCGAGCACCCTGGGTTCGACGGGTGTCTTAGCCGGGCTCGATTGGTGTGAATTTGAGCTTTCTCATAATGGACAGCCTCTTTGGTTGTATCGACCATAAGGGGTCATTAGGGAACTCCAAAAAATAAAATCCCCAAAAAACCCGCAGGCTGAAGCCTGGAGGCTCACAGGACAAAGCCCGCCTGCGCGGGCTAACACAGTCTTGTTAGGTGCTTAACCATCGGGATTTGGATGATTTATTTGTTGGAACACCCTTAGTCCTTTGTCATTAGTCCTTTGTCAGTTGTCAGTTGTCAGTTGTCCTTTGTCAGTTGTCCTTTGTCAGTTGTCAAGGGACCAGTAACCAACGACCAACGACCAACGACCAACGACCAACGACCAACGACCAACGACCAACGACCAACGACCAACGACCAACGACCAATGACCAACGACCAACGACAAAACCACAAAAGGAGGATTTTTCGAGTGGAGTGGACAGTTAAGGCAATTCGTGGAGCAATTACAGCCTCGGACAATACCATTGAGGCGATTCGAGAGGCGGTGAATGAACTGCTTGACGAATTAGAAGCTCGAAATAAGCTGGATCCCGAGTTAATTATTAGTGCGACTTTTTCCGTGACGCGGGATTTGGATGCGATTTTCCCCGCTGCGATCGCCCGTCAACGACCCAACTGGGAAAATGTCCCGTTGTTGGATGTGCAGCATATGTACGTTCAGGGAGATTTAGAACGATGTATTCGATTTTTGATTCATGTCAACGTTGCCTCAGCCCATACAGAGATTTATCATCCCTATCTGCGTCATGCGAAAAATCTTAGACCGGATTTGAGTTTTACCTCCGTTGGGGAATGGTGAGGGGGACAGATTGCTCCTTAACGGGGGTTCGAGAGGATAAGAAAAGCCCGTCCTTACAAGGGTAGGTTTATTACGAACGGTCCCCTCCCCTTGGCAAGGGGAGGGGACCGGAGGTGCACTTACTCTGGGGACCGGAAGTGTATTCAAATCTGAGGTAAATCCCCTTGAACGTAAAAAACCTACACGGGTAAGGCCAAGAATAGCCCCTATCTCCTGGATCCGGTATGAGGGGCGATTGTTTTAAACTTTTTCGAGTTTGCGATCGCCACGATGCCGGTGATGAAAGCGAATCCCCAGAACCACATCGTACAGGAAACTCCAAAAGTCTTTTCCCTGGAAGATTCCCAGACACAGGGGCGATCCTTTGGCTTCTAAAAGGGGGCGGGTTTCCCGGTAAGCTCGCTGGTAGTAGTACCAGGGAATCGAGGGCCATAGATGGTGAATCAGATGGTAATTCTGTCCCAAGATGAGGATATTGAGAATGGGACTGGCATAAATTCGGGCATTTTTCCAGCGACTGCGTTCTTTAAAAGGACGATGGGGCAGATAATCAAAAAACAATCCCAGGGCCAACCCCACCACTAACGCCGGAGAAAACCAAAAATTGAGAATGTAGCCCAAAGAGTCATATTGGCAAGCCACATAGACAATAGTTGCTACAAACAAGCGGCTCAAAAACCATTCCAATAGCTCATATTTACGCCACAGTCGCCGTTTAAAGAAAAAGATCTCGTGATAAAAAAACCGCGCCGCAATCAGCCAGAGGGGACCGCCTGTGGACACAAAGTGGTCTGGGTCATTCTCCGGGTCATTGACATGGGCGTGATGCTGATGATGAACCCGCGTAAACACAGGGAAGGCAAATCCCAACATCAAGGCGCTGCCATGACCTAAGATGGCATTCATGAGGCGATCGCGGTGAGCCACATTATGGGAAGCATCGTGAATCACCGTCCCCGCCAGATGCAGGGCCAGAACATTCGTACAAAAGCAGCACCATTCGGGCCAGTCTAGCCGCCAGTATCCCAAAGTCGAGATCGCGATCAAGGCGAGTGCGCCAAAAAACATCAGCAGGGTCGGATTAAAGTCGCCGGGAGGTCCCAGTAACTCTTTCGGAACAGTTCGGGGCGGCATCGCCTCTGGCATCGTCGTCGTAACTCCTTTCAACAGATCCTCAAAAAATGTATGATAAGCATTCTTAAATATAAAGTTTTGTGAATCCCTGAGTCTAATCTTCGGGATTTCTATAAATATTATTTATAGGGACGAGACTCAATGGTCAATTAGCTGCAACTGTCTTTGAGGGTCCAACCAAAAAGGCAGTCGATCTAAGGACTGCTTTCATCTCTACCACTTTTTCGAGGATTATAGTTAGGAGTCTTTAGCAGCTAATTTTTTGATGAAACACTACCCTCATCAGCTAGGGACGTACTTCTACCCCCCCTTGGACGTTCATGCAATTGCGAAACTTTCTGCGTCGAACCAAAATAGTCGCCACCATAGGCCCTGCTACCAGTCAGCCGGACATCCTCCGAGAACTGATTGAAGCCGGTGCAACCACCCTGCGACTCAATTTCTCCCACGGGACTCACGAAGATCATCAGCGAAGCATTCGCCTGATTCGACAAACTTCCTTTGAACTCAATCAACCCGTGGGCATTCTCCAAGACCTCCAGGGACCTAAAATTCGCCTGGGCCAATTTGAGTCCGGGTCAATTTACCTGCAAAAAGGTGACCCGTTCATTTTGACCAGCAAATTCCTGTCTTGTAACCAAGAAATTGCCTGTGTCACCTATCCACCCCTGGCCGATGAAATTCCCGAAGGGGCCACCATCCTCCTGGATGATGGTCGCGTCGAAATGCGGGTGGAAAAGGTGGACCGCGTAACCCGACAACTCCACTGTCGCACGGTGGTCGGTGGCACCCTCTCCAACAATAAGGGGGTGAACTTCCCCGGAGTCTACCTGTCGATTAAAGCCCTCACGGAAAAAGACCGGGAAGATTTACTCTTTGGTCTGGATCAAGGGGTGGATTGGGTGGCCCTGAGCTTTGTGCGTAATCCCCAGGACATTCTCGAAATCAAAGAACTGATCTCTGCCAGTGGCAAGAACGTGCCGGTGATTGCCAAAATTGAAAAGCACGAAGCGGTGGAACAAATGGAAGCCATCCTGCCCTTATGCGATGGGATTATGGTGGCGCGGGGGGACCTGGGCGTAGAAATTCCCGCCGAGGAAGTCCCGATTGTCCAAAAACGCTTGATTGCCACCTGCAACCGTTTGGGGATTCCGGTGATTACGGCGACCCAAATGTTGGACAGTATGGTGCATAGCCCCCGGGCGACTCGGGCGGAAATTTCCGATGTGGCCAATGCTATCCTCGATGGTACGGATGCGGTGATGCTCTCTAATGAAACTGCTGTGGGCAAACATCCGATTGAGGCGGTGGCAACGATGGCCCGGATTGCCTGTCGCATTGAACACGATCAGGCGATCGGTCAGGGTTCTACTTACGATCGCAGTCGTTCGATTCCCAATGCCATTAGTCAAGCAGTAGTCAAAATTGCCGAACAACTGGATGCCGGGGCAATTATGACCCTGACTAAATCCGGGGCCACTGCCCGGAATGTCTCCAAGTTCCGGCCCCAAACCCCAATTCTGGCGGTGACCCCTCATGTGGATGTGGCCCGCCAGTTGCAATTGGTTTGGGGGGTTAAACCCTTGTTAGTGTTAGATTTACCCTCCACAGGACAAACCTTCCAGGC
Organism: Oscillatoria sp. HE19RPO; assembly: GCF_024220515.1. GTDB lineage: Bacteria > Cyanobacteriota > Cyanobacteriia > Cyanobacteriales > Laspinemataceae > Laspinema. Next base: position 15,974 of record NZ_JAMXOT010000096.1, on the reverse strand, counting down.
GGCGATTAATGTGGCCCTGGAAAAAGACCTCCTGCAAGAGGGGGATTTGGTGGTGATGACTGCTGGTACTCTGCAAGGGGTTTCGGGTTCGACGGACCTGGTTAAGGTGGAAGTGGTGACGGCGGTGCTCGGTAAGGGGATCGGTCTGGGTCAAGGTTCGGTGAGTGGTCGGGCGCGAGTGGCTCAGACGGCCCTGGATGTGGGCAATTTTGGCCCTGGGGAAATTTTGGTGGCCCCGCGTACCAATGCGGATTATATTGATGCGATTCGCAAAGCTTCGGGAATTGTCACGGAGGATGATAGTTTGACTTCTCATGCGGCGGTGATCGGGTTGCGGTTAGGCGTTCCGGTGATTGTTGGGGTCAAGAATGCCACGAAGTTGATTCGCGAAGGGGCTATTCTAACGATGGATATGGAACGCGGGTTGGTTTACTCCGGTGCGATTTCCCAAACTGATGCCGTGTTGACGACTTGATGAAAGGGGGTTTAGGGACTGGTGGAAGTCTGAAGGCGCAAGGGTGAACGGTGGGCTGATCGGAGGTTTCTTTTTTGGCCCGGTTAAAGTTGGCGGATCTTGATTTGTGCTGCTTCAGAAGGCCCGATCGCCTCGATGATTTCTGAATTGACGATGCGGTTGGGGTTGCGGGAACGGAGACGATCGCCTGGTTGAGATCGGCTACTGACTGACAAGGGGATCAAGATGTGCGATCGCCTCCGCACCCACTGCGGCCCGTCCTTGGGTTGTTTGAGTTTCAAAACCCATTAAACTAGCGGCGATTGATGACGATCTCCGAGGGTAATTTTTTGAAAAAAATACTTAAAAAATCGGATATATCCCCAGCAACTGCACCAATATGAGGTATAGATAAATAAGCCTGCTAAAAATTAAATATCGATACAGCAATGCCCAAACAGCAGTTTAATCTCAATCTCTCAACCAGCTTGATGAATGCGATGAGTCACAAGGCCAAAGCAAACGGGATTAGCCTAGAGGACCTCGCGCTATCGGCTATTTCCGAGTATGTCGGCTATACGCCTTTAGCGCCCAAAGCTGCTCTCGATAAGCGGTTGGTGGTGATGGAAACTAGGATTGCCAAGCTGGAGGCATCCTTGGGGGAATCAGTCGCCTGACTGGTATTCCCACCAGTCAGGCACTCCCTCCCCTTACCCAACTGCAATTGGCTAGACGCTTTGGGATCAACCCCTCTAGTGTTTCCCGCCAAAAAAACAAGCCCAATTTCTGCGATTGGACTCGGGATAAAGATCCCGATGGGGTCAGTTGGCTCCATAAAAAGGGTAAGTTTTACCCGCAAGTGTAAAGCAAGGTGAGAAGGAATTCAGGAGATCGGTTTGAGACTACTCATTAGGGCAATAAAGGCGCGATTTGGATCGCGCTTTTATTTTGGGGTCATAACGGGTAAGTCGATATGGGACGGGTAGATGGCGTTCCGATGCAGGGTTAAGATAGCGTTTCCTTGGGCGGGATATCGGGCAAAGGTGTCGGCATCATGACCGGCGATCGCCACGCGCAGGCGATGCCCTTTCTGAATCAGGACGGAGGTGGGTAATAAGTCAAAGGACAGTTCCATGACTTCCCCTGGTTGCTGGGGTTGTCCATCTTGCCGTTCAAAGGAATGGTAAGGTCCAAAGACGGCATAAGGGGGGGTCTCAGAAGAAATCTGCCGATGCAGCGATCGCAATTGTCCTTCGGTCACATATAGCACTTCTCCCTGTTCATTAATATCTTCCAAATATACATAAAAGGCCCCATCATTGACGGTAGAACTCACATAAAGTGTAATTACAGGATGACCTGTAATTTCCATCGCTTCTGCCAGGGGTGTGCTTGTATAAATTGCTAATTTTTGGTCTTCCCTAGCGCGGTCATTATATATCACATCTTTCCCCCCAGCTTTGGTATGCCAGCGGTTTTGGGTGCCAGTGGTAGCCTCGAAGTTTACCGCATATTCATCGGTCCCTGCTTCAGTTTGGGGTACAACTTGAGTCAAACCATTGTCCTGGCTGAAATACCAGGATTGGGAGACAATGCCTTGAGGCGGCCAAACGGGGGTAGTCTTCCATTGGTCTTCTACCATTGTGTAATAGCGGATTTCTCGGGTAATGGGCGGGCGACTGCTATCGGGTTTCAGATAGGTATCAAAAAACTCTAACAATTCTTCGATTTGTTCATAGAGGGGCGGGTCCGGAGACAGATCTGGCGGTTGATAGGGACTGGCATCTTCCGTCCCGCCATGATTCCAGGCCCCGATGACGACTTTTTGGGGATTGCGATAGGTGAGAAATCGACTGAGTGCACCATTGGCAGTTCCCGCATCTAACCAACTGGCAATACTAAATATAGGAACTTGGGATTGAGAAATTTCTTCTTGAAAGTGGTAGGGGCTAAAGGCTGGGAGAGTTACGCCGGTTGTGCCATAGCGATCGTCGCGATAGGTGATGGTTTGGGCGGCTTTATATACATCTAAGTTGGCGGTGCGATCGCGCAGTGCTTCCGCTTGCAGGGTCCCATCGCGATCGGCATCGACAGGTTTTGCCCCGGTAATCACAACTTTTAGGGCATCACAAATTGCCCCTTCTAGTTCTTCCATTAAACAGACAAAATCGCGATCGTTAGCATCTAATCGGCGATTGTTTTCACTCCAACGCTGGACAAACCATTCATTAAAAATACCGCCAGGAAAGGCGAGTTGCGTGTAAGGGTCAAAGTCATTAAATCGAGGGGCGATCGCCTGGACTGCGGGATGATTTAATCGCCCTAAAAATTCCGTGGCATTCCCACCATAAGAGGTTCCATAACTGCCAACTTTGCCATTGGACCAAGGTTGGGCAATAATCCAATCGACGATTTCTCCATAGTCTTGAATTTCATCCGGGGACCAAGGATAGATTTGAGTCCCGAAGGAGGAACCCGTCCCCCTGGAATCGACTAAAACTAACGCATAACCGGCATTATTTGCCAGTTGTGCCTCGGGATAGTTCGGGTCAAATTCGGGAAAATAGCCCATAATTCCCAGCGATCGCCAGTAGCGGTCCATCCGCATCAGGGTGGGGATTTGTTCATCCGGGTTTAATTGTTTGGGCAACCAGATATCAATGGCAATTTTGACGCCATCGCGCATGGTTACATACAATGCTTGGTTGGTGGGGTAACGGGATGAATCCAGATTTTCTACACCGACGACTCCGGATAAGGGAGAGACTTTTGCCCAGGTTTCTCCTCCGGGTTCCAGTCCAAAAATTAGGCTAAAAATAAGGGCAAGGGTGAAGAGGAGGGGGCGATACCATCTGGGTTTCCACCGTCTCCAGTGAGTGTTCATAAAGGGCTATTTTTATAGACTGCACTGTTTCTATTTTAAACGGGAGTTTTGATTCCGGTGAGGCGGTAGTTTTGGGGGGATTCAAGGGGAAAATTTAGGCAGGAGGGACTCAGAAACTGAATGCCTGAGACGGATGTTCTTTGGAGGCGATCGCCACCGATGCCGGATGAGATGGATGGACTCAATTTGGGGGATGGACAAGGTATCCCACCCACAATATCCCCCCTCATGCCTTTTCTCTCTGCGGCAGCATCAACCGGGAGTTACTCTCCAGAAAAATTTGTCACTTTGCCCCAAGTCAGCTATAAACTAAATAAATTCACTCCCTAGGGCAAGGGTACAGTTTTAGACCCCAGGGACAAGAAACCGGGTTTTTGTTCAGATGGGTTGCTAAACCGTAAACAGTTGGTCAACAAACCCGGTTTCTAACCGCTACAGTACCCAAGTCAGGACTTGCGGATTCTTTCAGAATCAACCCTAAATGTAGGGGCGATTCGAGAATCGCCTGTACATTTAGGCGTTGATGCGTCACGCCTCGAAGTCCTAAGAAGTGTTTTCCTCGGAATACCCAAATCCATGCTGAAATTATCTGGAACTCCAAATGTTAAACAATAAAAAGCAAATATTCGGCTGGGTGATGTATGACTGGGCAAATTCTGCCTACGTTACGACAGTATTGGTTGCTTTATTGCCACCTTACTTTGCTGCTGTTGTCGTTCCCCCAGAAGGCGTAAATATAGGCGGGGCCTATTTCACGGCTGAGTCAATTTGGGCTTTAATGATTAGTTCATCTGCCTTTATTGTGTTTATTTTTGCACCAATTTTAGGAGCAATTTCCGATTTTTCTGCGTCAAAGAAGCGATTTTTGACCTTGTTTTGCTATGGGGGAAGTTTAGCGACAGTTGCCCTGGTCTTTTCGAGTTCTGGGGATATCTTGCAGACAATGATATTGTTTGTGATTGCTCAAATTTGTTTTGTGGGGTCGAATATTTTTTATGATGCCTTTCTGCCGCAAATTGCTTCAGATGACCAAATCGATTGGGTTTCGGGAAAAGGGTTTGCTTTTGGTTATGTGGGAGGGGGACTGCAACTCGCCCTTTCTTTGGGATTGGTGACGGGACATGATGTTATTGGGATTTCCCAGGAACTTGCCGTCCGACTGGCGATCGCAATGGCAGGGTTATGGTGGGGTGGATTTGCGATTATTACCTTTTTAAATGTGCAAGAAGAACCCCCAGTGGAATCTTTACCTGCGGCGTATCAACATTTGCCCAAATGGAGGGCTTATACTGAAGTCGGACTCATCAGAATTCTGGTCACCCTCCGTAAAGTTAAGCAGTTTAAACACTTGTTATTATTTCTGATTGCCTATTTGCTCTACAACAATGGTATCCAAACCGTTATGGCGATGGCAACCATCTACGGACAGCAAGAAATTGGTCTAGGAACCACCACCTTGATGGTGACGTTATTATTCATTCAATTTGTCAGTGTTTTTGGGGCATTAAGCTTTAGTAAGTTAGCCAAAAAAATAACAGCAAAAAAAGCATTGATGGTGAGTTTAGTCGGCTGGTGTCTGGTGATTGTTTACGCCTATTTTTTGACCAATGCGACAGAATATTTTATCTTGGGCGGAATTGTCGGTCTTGTGCAGGGGGGGTCTCAAGCCCTTAGTCGTTCATTTTATGGGGGAATGATTCCCATTCATGCCTCAGCGGAGTTTTATGGATTTTACTCGGTTTTTAACAAAGGTTCGGCGATTTTAGGACCGTTAACTTTTGCGGCGATCGGGCTAATTACCGGCAGCAACCGTCTCGCTATTTTAGGGGTGATTATCTTCTTTATTTCGGGACTCATTTTGTTAGCTTGTGTGGATGTAGACCGGGCAAAAGATGCTAGAAATTCGGTGGAATTTAGTCAGCATTAGATGGGTTGGCCCCGCACCCTAAAGGGTGGGGCTATACGGACGTTAGCGAAGCCATGCCCCTTGGGCTATAGCCCGCCTGCGCGGGCTAAGAGAGAAGACTGGATTTGACATCAACAGGAGTTATGGAATATTTAACATAATCCACAAATGTAGAGGCGATTCGCGAATCGCCTGTACGGTTTGCGGTTTAGAAATGCGTAAATCTTGCCTAAATGCTATACTGACCCGGGTAAAACTCTCAATTTTGATACCCTAGGAACCGTTAACAATTGCATCCCTATGAACATTGACCCGATTTTAAAGAATGATTGGCATCCGGTGGCGGCAGTGCGTGATTTACCAGCGGAAACTATCACCCCGGTGCGCTTATTTGGAGAAGAATTGCTGCTGTGGCAGTCGGGCGATCGCATCATGGCATGGCAAGATATTTGTCCCCACCGAGGTGCGCGACTCTCTCTGGGCAAAGTTTGCGGAAATACCCTCGTTTGTCCCTATCACGGACTCGCCTATAATCCCGAGGGTCAATGCGTTTTAATTCCCGCCTATTCTACCCCCAAACCCCCTCCCAATATGCGGGTTAAAGCCTATTCCTGTGTCGAACGATATGGGTTAGTTTGGGTAAATTTAGGTGAAACCGAAGCAGCACTCTCCTCAGATAACATTCCCCCGTTTTTAGAGTGGGAGGATGCCAACTTTAGAAAATTTTTATGCGGTCCATTTCGGTATGAATCCAGTGGGTTGCGGGCGATGGAAAATTTTATTGATGTCTCCCATTTCCCCTTTGTCCATGATGGATTTCTCGGGGATGCCAATCATACCGAAGTAGCAGACTATGAAGTAAAAACCGATAGCGAAGGCATCAGTTTAAACAACCTCAAGGTGTGGCAACCGGACCCCGATGGAACTGGCGTTGGCGGTGAAGTGACTTACAATTATCGCATCTGGCGTCCTTTAACTGCATCTTTTGCTAAAGCAGCACAAGGGGGAAAGTTAGGATTATTTTTTACCATTACCCCCTTAGAGGAAGAGATGTGTTTAGGGTGGATGTGGATTGCCATGAATTACGGACAGGATATTCCCGAGGAAGATTTGCGGCAGTTTCAAGAAACCGTAGTTCAGCAGGATATACCCATTGTAGAATCCCAACGTCCCAAACGGTTGCCTCTGGATTTAGCAGCAGAGGTGCATTTAGCTTGCGATCAATCGGCGATCGCCTACCGCAAATGGCTCAAACGCTTAGGCGTTACTTATGGTACCGTATAAATCAGAATCGGGATGCAGCATTGCCGCATCCCGACTCTGGGGAAATTATACCAAATCCGGTTGTCTCTATTCAATTTTATGGAAGAGCCCGCGCAGGCGGGCTTTGTTCCTGTAGCCCCACGCTTGACGCTGCGGGGTTTTTTCCAGGTAAATTATACAAAATCCGGTTGTAACCCGTCGATTTTATGGAAGAGCCCGCGCAGGCGGGCTTTGTTCCTGTAGCCCCAGGCTTGACGCTGCGGGGTTTTTATAGACTTTGACAACCGGAATCCGTATTACACTCAAAGTGAGGCAATGACCCCAGGCCCAACTATGGAGTGGCAACTAAGTAAGGAGAGGGAATCGCTTCTGCTTTGCCCGCATTCACCAACGCTTGATAGACAAAGGCAGCGACTTCCGCGCGAGTTGCTTCCCGATTCGGATTGAACTGACCAATTTGGGGATAGTTTACCACCAATTGATTTTCCGTTGCCCCGGCTACTGCTGTCAAGGCATAGTCTGGAATTTGTGCCGCATCATTGTACCGTGAGAGGGTAGCAGTATCATTACTGCGTAATCCCAATCCACTGACTAAAGCAACGATCGCCTGGACTTTAGGAATTTCTTGGTTAGGACGGAATACACCTTCGGGATACCCTGCCAGGAATCCGCCTCGGTATGCCATAGAAATCGCATCGGCACCCCAGAAACTGCTGGTGACATCCCGAAACGCCATTCCCTGCCGTTGTGCTGCTGGTGCAAATGCTTTGGCAACGATCGCCGCAAATTGGGCGCGAGTTACAGGTTCGTTGGGTTTAAATGTGCCATCGGGGAATCCGGCAATAATCCCTTTTTTGGTCAAAGCGCTGATATACGCTTGCGCCCAATGTCCTTCTACATCCTGAAAGGCGATTTGCACATCGGCAGGAACAAAGTTGATCGAACCAATAATGCGATCGCGGTCAATATCATTCCCCACCGCCTGAATCAATTCCGAAGACACACTATATAAAGCATGGCGTCCATTATTGCGGATGCGGTTCTGTCCCTCACTGGATACCGTCCCCAGGTCCGGACGCGCCGAAGAGATGACCACAATCCCATCCCGTTCATTGCCCTCGATCGCATTCTCCCGTAAGACAGGGGTTGCAGAATTGGAAATCACCATCCCATCAATATTCTGGGAAATCGTATTCCCAATCACGAACACCGAGGAAGTTCCCCCGACTGCCAAACCAAATCCGGTATTCTGGAAAATGTTCCCGCGAACTTCACCCCCAGCTTCCCGGGCGATGGAAATCCCGTTTGCCTCGTTCTCAATAAACACGTTATTTTCAATTTTCGGGGAGGCATTGCCGGTGACAAAAATCCCATCCCGACGACTATTTTTGAACGTGCTATTCCGAACCACAGCATTGGTGGATTCAATCCATAACCCGGTGCCACTAGCATTCGGGTTCGTAATCGTTACCCCTTCAATTGTGCTAGTATTAGCAGCATTCACCGTCACATTTTGACTAGCAAAGGTGCGACTCAGATAAGTGCCACCGCCAATAATCAGCACCCCTTGTCCTTTGTTGCTGCTATTTCCGCGCAGAGTCACTCCAGATTTCACCGGAAGGGGAAACGATTCGCCGGTATCTTTACTATAAGTTCCGGAAGCTAACTGAATCACCGTCCCTGTTTGAGCTTTCTGCAACGCATAAGTGATGGTGCGATACGCTGCTGCTTCACTGGTTCCAGCATTAGTATCCCGTCCCAGTTGAGGATTGACATAGAGGACATTACTGGTGGCAGCAGCAATGGGAGTCTGGCCAGTTCTCACTTGAGCAATCGTGGGAAGTACCGTTGCGGCCCCGGTACAGAGTAATAAGGCAGCTAAACTGGCGGGAAGAGAGGCGATGGCGCGACGAGATTTAGATTTATTGTTCATAACCTTAGAAGATTGAGAGGTAGAATATTGACGTTTCATCAGGGAGTGTTATACCGAATCTGGTTGTAAGCAGTCGGTTTTCGCTTCTAGCCTGCGGAGGCAGGCTTTGTCCGTATAGCCCCACCCTTGAGGGTGCGGGTTTTGACCGATGACAACCGGATTCCGTATTACTCCGAACGTCCATTTATTTTTCACACTCTCAATCTATTCACCCTCTCCCCAGTACGGAAACCCGATTGGGTCACTCTTTTAACTGACTCCTATACAGCAAATTGCGCCAATTTCCCCAGAAAGTGCAGACTGTCTGGGGATGCATCCCGAGGATAATTTATATTTAGACAGAGAATAAAGGTAAACCGTAGGACAGTCCAGCAAGTGGTATAGCGATCGCCTGTCATCATACCCTAGAGGTTTCAGGGTATTACCCAACCCCTCCTCTGGACAAAATCCCTATTCTATGACATTTTATTACCCAATGCGACGCAAGCAATCAGGAGCGATCGCCAGAGTCAGTATAAGTCAGCGTTGCCACAATGTCCCGGAGGCGATCGCGCAAATTGCTGTATGCCACCTCATCCAACACCGGGAATGAGTCTGCCGTGGCGACTGCCTCGGTTAGCTGTATCCATGACTTACATCCGCCATACGCCTCACAGTAAGCAATTTCTCGCGGTTCAGCAAGACGATAGGTCCGCAACAGCAACAGATACAGGGGTTGACGGGGTTTCCACTGGAGGCGATCGCCCACAAAGCGATCGTTCCAAATGTGATACGGTAGCAACGCCGACTGCACAGATGCGGCTATTTCCTCCGTTTCCACGGCGATCGGCCACAAATCGGTAATACTCGCCCAACTGCCAATCCGCACCCGTTCTGGATGCCATCCCGACGCCACTGGGGTGACATTCGAGCCATAGTCCGCCTTCAGCAACTCAGGTTTTTGATGCTCAAACGTCGGATACAGCAACACCTCCGACTCCGGAACCTGGAAGCGACCCCCCACTTCCCGAATCCCGCCTTTGCGGAGTAACAGGATAGTCTCCCCTCGTTCTAACGCTTCCACCGCAGTCGCCCATTCCTTCAAAGCAGCCGTTAATTCCATGTAATCACCCCTATTGAGACGAATCGTTAAAATAAGACAGACCACCGTAAAAAGTAGTCTTCATTCTAGTTTAAGAGGTCAACATGGAAACGAGAACATTAGGCAAATCCGAGTTAAAAATTACCCCCATCATTATCGGAACCTGGCAAGCGGGGAAAAAGATGTGGGTAGGCATCGAAGATAATGATATCATCCAAGCCCTGCGCGCTGCCTATCACGCCGGAATTACCACCTTTGATACAGCAGAAGCGTATGGAGATGGATATTCCGAACAAATCGTCGCCTCCGCCCTGTCTGATGTGAGAGAGAATGTCATTTATGCCACCAAAGTTTTCTCAACTCATCTCAAACATGACCAAGTAATGGAAGCTTGCGATCGCTCCTTAAAAAACCTCAAAACCGACTATATCGACCTCTATCAAATTCACTGGCCTTCTGGAACCTATGGAAGTGAAACCGTTCCCATTGCCGAAACAATGGGAGCAATGGTCAAACTGAAAGAACAAGGCAAAATTCGGGCAGTCGGTGTCTCCAACTTTAACCGCACCCAACTGGAAGAAGCGGCACAATATGGACAGATTGATAGTTTGCAACCTCCCTATTCTTTATTCTGGCGAAAAATCGAAAACGACCAAATGCCCTACTGTGTTGAAAACAACATTTCAATTATCTCCTATTCTTCCCTCGCCCAGGGACTTTTAACCGGCAAATTTGGACCGGATCATAAATTTGCCGAAGGTGACCATCGCTCTAAAAATAAACTCTTTGCCGATAAGGAGAATTATGCGCGAGTTCAAGAAGCCTTAGAGAAACTCCGACCCATTGCCAGTCGCCATGATTGTACCTTAGCCCAACTCTCCTTAGCCTGGTTAATTGCTCAACCCCAAACCTGTGCCATTGTCGGCGCAAGAAACGAGCAACAAGCCACGGATAATGCCAAAGCAGCCGATGTGAAATTATCCCCAGAAGAGGTCAAAGAAATTGATGCGATCGGGCGTATTGTCACCGATAAACTCGATGAAAATCAAGTGATGTGGAACTTCTAAAAACCCGTTGATAAACCACTCATTATCCTCGTGACGTGGCTCTTATCCTCGTGACGTGGCTCTGCCGCGTCACGCATTCTTGGCGGCTCTGCCGCCTGTACCTCTGTGTGGTAAAGAGTTGAAGCTGTGACAGGTAAAATAGGTAGATTAAGCCCTTGCTTTGGGACTGGAGGCAGAGCCTCCAAAGCAGCGTGACGCGGCAGAGCCACGTCACGAGGAAAACTTACAATTTTAGGGTTGTTCACAATTAATAAATGCCGGTCAAAATACTATTTCTTAATTTTACAAATTTACATAAATTAATAAAATATCTTGCTTAAACATGATTTAATATAAATAGAAATATTCCCACAATAAAATATGGCACAAGCAGACATTAGTAGCAAGAGACTAATCGCCCTCGCCCCGGATGGATGGGTGAAATGGGTCACCAAAACACCCGATATGGTAGCCCAAACCCTCCTCGATTCCGAATTCCAATGGATTAGTCGAGATACCGACACCCTAATCAAAGCCTATAGCCCAACAACTGGAGAAATTCTCGCCCTCAACGAATTCCAATTTCGTCCCCATCCGCGAATGCCGCGCAGGATTCGCGCCTATGCTGGACTCGCGGAAGAAAAATATAATATCCGCGTCTATCCAGTCCTGATCAATATTTTCCCCCCCGAAGGAAACACCCCCATTCTGGACCACTATGAATCCGAAGTCCTAGGACTAAAGGCAAGACAAGACTATCGGGTGATTAATCTCTGGGAAACCGATGTAGAAATCGCCTTTGAACCCAATCTCCGGGGATTATTGCCCTTAGCACCCGTCATGAAAGGCGGCGCAAGCGAAACTATATTACGCCGTGCCTCCCTCCGTCTCGAAGATGAAGAACGCGCCGAAGATTTACAACGATTGTTGGGAATTTTTGCTACATTTGTATTAGGAACCAATCTGGTGGAGCAAGTTATGGACTTAGAAAGACAAGCATTACTGGAATCTCCCTGGGGCCAAGCTATTTTAGAGCAAGGAGCAGAACGAGGAGAGCAGCGAGGACTAGAGAAAGGACGAGAAGAAGGAGAGCAGCGAGGACGAGAGCAAGAAGCAGTCCGAATTCTACATCGCCAACTCCGGCTTCGGTTTGGAGAAGTACCGGAGTTGGTAGAAACAACTCTGCCACGGTTGAATGTGGAGCAATTAGAGGAGTTAAGCGATCGCCTGATTGAAGTGAATTCCTTAGATGAATTTATAGCAGCTTTGCCTCCCCTAACCGAGGAGTAGTTGATAGAGCAGTAGAGCGTTAAATCTCCGGCGTCCTACTGCAAAAAAAACACAGGAATTACGCATATTTTGAGAATCTACCCTAAATAATGTAGAGGCGATTCCCGAATCACCTCTACATTATTTAGGTTTTGATATTGCGTAAGTTCTGGGAATTTTTGCTACAGTTGTATTCCGAACCAATCGGGTGGAGCAAGTTATGGACTTAGAACACCAAGCATTACTGGAATCTCCCTGGGGTCAATCCATTTTAGAGGAAGGAGAACGGATCGGAGAGCAGCGAGGACGAGAAGAAGGAGGACGGAGGTTTATCCAGCGCCTGCTCCGGCGTCGGTTTGGAGAAGTACCGGAGTTGGTAGAAACAACTCTGCAACGGTTGAATATGGAGCAATTAGAGGAGTTAGGGGAGTGCCTGATTGAAGTGAATTCCTTAGATGAATTTATGGCAGCTTTGCCTCCGCTAACCGAGGAATAGTTGATAGCGCAGCACCATTCTCAACACCGGCGGGGGTTCAAACGATTGGCGGCCTAACAGCTAAAGTCGTCTAAAGACGACTGAAAGTCTTATCCAGTGGGATGTTTAGTCGGTTTTAACTGACATCTTGCACCATTCTCAACACCGGCGGGGGTTCAAACGATTGGCGGCCTTGTAGGGGCGCTTCGCGAAGCGCCACTACAGGCGGGGGTTTGAACCCCCGCCGGTTGTTGCAACTACTACATTATTTAGGGTGGATTGGACTGGCGATTCTCGAATCGCGGCTACATTTCGGGTTGATTCTCAACATCTGGGTAAGTCTTGAACCAGAAACCGGGTTTCTACCATAACTTTTGCCACCTCACCCAAATTGTCGCAAGAAACCCGGTTTCTCAACCTGCTGGAAGGGAACCAGAAGGGAAATCCTGCCCTTGACAAATTAAGCGGGTTCCACCGGAGAGGAAATTCTCCTGCTTTTCCCACCCTGCCGAAAAATGTCACGAATGTAACCCTCTGCTGAGAAAACGCCAATTATAATAGAAGCAATATTCTTCTAACTTTGAGGGGAACCTCCGTAAGGGGGTTTATCCTGGTAGCTAATGACCCACACTCGCTCCCATAAACTCTTTGCCACCGTTGCTCTCACCGTCCTCTCCTGGACCTCAACCCTGCTGCTGACAACCCCCGCCACCGCCGAAACCCCCACGGACGCGGAAATTGCCCCACTCATTGAGCAATTAAAAGTGGCGGATGAATTCACCCGGGAGGATCGCGTAGCGGCATTAGCAGAAGTTGGTGTACCTGCTGTCCCTGCCTTAATCAAAGCCTTAGAGTCCGATAATTTTCTCATCCGTCAGGGTGCAGTTGAGGCATTGAGGAGAATTGGTGATCCTGCGGTTCCAGACTTACTGAAAGCCTTGGAGTCGGACTCCCCTCGAGTGCGAGGGATAACGGCTACAGTTCTAAAGACTACGAGGCATAGGAATCTGGATTCTGTTGGCCCTGCCTTGCTTAAGTTACTACTACAAGACCCAGATCCCCGAGTCCGGCGCATTGCTGCCGCCTCGTTTCCCTTGCCGAGCCGCTGGTTAAGCATTCCGGAAGAAGAAGGTTTATACCAACTCATAAAAGATTCTGTTCCCGAGTTGAGAGCATCTCTGAAAAATGACTCTGAGGGCCAAGTGCGAAGCATTGCGGCTGCAGCGCTGGGGAGAAGTGGTACGGATGCCAAAATAGCAGTTCCCGATTTGGTAAATGCCCTCCAAAATGACTCAGAGTCATGGGTACGACGCAGTGCAGCTGAGGCGCTCGGGAGTATGGGTGCGGATGCCGAAGCGGTAGCTCCCGACTTGGTAAAAGCCCTCCAACATGACTCAGATTCATTCGTGCGTCTCAGTGCAGCGGAGGCGCTGAGGAGTATGGGTGCGGATGCCGAAGCAGCGGTTCCTGACTTGGTAAAGGCCCTCCAACATGACTCAGATTCATCGGTGCGTGACAATGCAGCGAAGGTGCTGGGAAGTATCGGTGTGGATGCCAAAGCAGCGGTTCCCGACTTGGTAAATGCCCTCCAACATGACTCAAGTTTATGGGTGCGTTTCACTGCAGCGGAGGCGTTGAGGAGTATGGGTGCGGATGCCGAAGCGGTAGTTCCCGATTTGCTAAAAGCCCTCCAAAATGACTCAGATTCATTTATACGTTTCAATGCAGCGAAGGTGCTGGGAAGTATCGGTGCAGATGCCAAAGCAGCGGTTCCCGGCTTGGTAAACGCCCTCCAAAATGACTCAAATTCATCGGTGCGTCTCAGTGCAGCGCAGGCGTTGGGAAGTATCGGTGCGGATGCCAAAGCAGCGGTTCCCGACTTGGTAAAGGCCCTCCAAAATGACTCAAATTCATCGGTGCGTCTCAGTGCAGCGGAGGCGCTGGTGTCGATCGCCCTTAGCGTTCAGGAACAGGCAACAACCCTCTCGCCAGCCGAGTTAGATCGAGCCATCTTGGATTTGTCTGCCGCTTTAAAAATTATCCAATGGGCTAATCCTGCATTATCAAACCCGGATATCTCTACTCTGCGCCTCTCCCTTAACGCGCTCCAAGCGCAGAAAAACGCGCATTTTTCAAATTGGAGTCGCCAAAATAAATGGTTGGCGGGAGGACTGTTTTATCTGGTGTTCTTCCCCTCTCTGTGGTCGATGCTGTTCTGGTTGTGTCCCCGGTTGTTGGTGGCGATTAATGACGCTCTGAAACCCTACGAATTTAAATTCCCCGAATCCTGGGGGGGTGCGCCGGTGAAGATTCGGGATTGGACCTTTTTTAGTTGGTTTTATGATCGCCCTCGGGTGATGGATGCCTGGGTGACTGCTCACATCAGCACTGTCCGAGAGGAATTTAAAACCATAGAAACCGTCCAGGAACGTCGCACCTATATCAATATCCCCGTTATCCTCGATGGCAATACCCTCCCGGACCTCACCTCGGAGAGTCTGCGTCCCCTGTTCGATCGCCAACGCGCCTGTCTGCTGATTGTCGGGGAAGGCGGTTCGGGCAAAACGAGCATCGCCTGTCAAATCGCACTTTGGGCCATCGAAGAAACTCCCCAACATCGGCTCGCTCCCCATCTCACCATTCCCATTTTAATCGAAGAAGAACTCACCCCCCGACTCACTGCCACCCCTCACCCGTTGCGGGAAACCATTCGCCGCCAACTCCAGGACCTCACGGGAAAAGCGGAGCCCATTTCTGATGAATTGCTGGCCAATTTACTCAAACATCGGCGGATTCTGGTCATCTTAGACCACATTTCTGAAATGAGCGAAGCCACCCGCCAGCAAATCCAACAGGAATCATTGGATATCAATGCTTTGGTGATTACTTCGCGACTGGAAGAACCGCTGAATCGCACGACTCAGTGCCGCATTAAACCCCTTCGCATCGCTGGAAATCGGCTGTCTTCGTTTATGGAAGCGTACCTCAATCAACGGGGGAAGCGGGGTTTATTCACGGATAAGGAATTTTTCAACGCCTGCATTCAACTCTCGGATATGGTGGGGACGAGAGACATTACGGTATTACTGGCAAAGTTATATGCTGAACAGTTAATTTCGGCAAAGGAAGGGTATCAATCGGCAGATTTGCCGGAGAATATCCCGGATTTAATGTTGTCCTATTTAAACGAATTGAATCGGGATGTCACGGAAGATAAACTCGCCGATCGCACTCTGCACCAAGATGCTAAAGCGATCGCCTGGGAATGTCTGAAAGAGCGCTATCGTCCCGCCAGTGCTCACATTAAAGATGCGATCGCCGCTTTAAAGATACCGGATGCAGACCAACGTTTGCATTATCTGGAATCCAAGTTGCGTCTGCTACAAACTGTTGGGGTTGGTAAAGAAAACCTGCGGTTTGCCCTGGACCCGGTGGCGGAATATTTAGCGGGTTTGTATTTGGTGGATTTGTATAAAACTGACTCCCAGAAATGGCAAGATTTCTTTAAAACCGCTGATGCTCAATCCGGTGCACCGGATGCGATTAAAGGCTTTCTGTTGGCGGTGAGGGATTGTTATTTGGCTAAAATTCCTGGGGCGAAGGATAACGATTTTGTGCCGAAAGAAATTGGCGATCGCACGATGACGCCATCGGCACCCCCGC
>NZ_JAMXOT010000095.1 GCF_024220515.1 Oscillatoria sp. HE19RPO | reverse complement strand
ACGACTGAAGTCGTTACTACGAACATTGACAAGAGAACGACTGAAGTCGTTACTACGAACATTGACAAGAGAACGACTGAAGTCGTTACTACGAACATTGACAAGAGAACGACTGAAGTCGTTACTACGAACAACTACGAACATTGACAAGAGAACGACTGAAGTCGTTACTACGAACATTGACAAGAGAACGACTGGGGTTGGGGTGATTGATGAATGGGGCCTACTATGAAATTGCGATTGGAGAAAGTTTTTTTGCCAAAAAATCACTTAAATAAGAAAACAAGCCAAAACCGGCTCCCTTGGGACAACCGATCGCCCCGGGAGAGGAGCCAACTCGACGAAAGTCGAAGATTTCCGGAAAAAACCGGAGCGGCCTTGTTTGTTCAGGGGGAATTGAGGGAACCCTCATGCATAGAGCGATCGCAAATTGGAGCGCTTGTCCCTTCTCGATCGCCTTGGCATTTACTAAGACTTTATAGAATCGCCTTATAAATTTGATATTCCTTTACCCAATTGGCTCCCTGGTCTTTGAGACTTCTCAAGCAATGGTCTAAGGTAAAGATAGATTCACTCAAAGGACTTGCTATGCTGGAAGCAAAAAGGGTCTTGCATCTACGACGACTCACTCCTAGTGTCGAAAAACATCCGTTTTAACAATCAGGTGAAGTTTCATGAGCTACTGCGTCAATCCCGCCTGTCCGGAACCTAAAAATGCCGACAATGCCATCCAGTGTCAAGCCTGTGGCTCAAATTTACTCCTGCGCGATCGCTATCGCGTCCTGAAAGCATTGGGTCAAGGTGGTTTTGGGGCTACGTTTGTAGCCGTAGACGACCTCTTGCCTGGAAAGCCTGTCTGCGTCATTAAGCAACTGCGCCCTGCCTCAACCTCGCCTCGGGTCCTGGATATGGCAAGGCAACTATTTGAGCGCGAGGCGAAAACCCTGGGGAAAATTGGCAATCATCCCCAAGTCCCCAGACTGCTCGATTACTTTGAAAGCGATCGCCAATTTTATTTAGTTCAAGAATATGTGGGCGGTCAAACCCTCAAACAAGAAACCAAGCGCAATGGACCTTTTACCGAATTTGCGGTCAAACAATTTCTGCGGGAAATCTTGCCCTTGGTCAAATATCTTCATGATAATGAAGTCATCCATCGGGATATCAAACCCGCCAATATCATTCGCCGGGACGTGGATAATCAGCTCGTTCTGATTGACTTTGGGGCAGTCAAGGACCAAGTGAGTCAAACCGCACTGCTCAACGCCAATTCCACTGGAGAAACCGCCTTTACCTCCTTTGCGATCGGGACCCCGGGGTTTGCCCCTCAAGAACAAATGGCATTGCGCCCGGTGTATGCCAGCGATATCTATGCCGTAGGAGCCACTTGCCTGTACCTGCTCACTGGCAAATCCCCGAAACATTTCGACTATGACCCCATGACAACCGAACTGATCTGGCGTCCCTACGTTTATGTCAGTGATAGTTTTGCAGCAGTCCTGGAAAAAATGCTGGCAGCTTCCGTGCGCGATCGCTACCAAAGCTCCGAAGAAGCCCTCCGCGCCCTGGATGTAGAATCCCACCGTCAAACCCTTTCCGAAGGACTCTCGACGCGACGCAAAGAGGTACCCCCACCAGAAGAAGAAACCCGACTCGAACAAAAAAATAACCACGCCTTATCCCCTGCCGCCCGAGAAGTCGAGTTGCTACGAACGCGCCGCGCCAATAAAAAGGCCAAAGCCGCCAGTCGCGGGGGGACTGCCTTAAATTCAGGGATGAATTCTCATCCCGGTATGGCAACGAGCTTTCGCACCCAAACTTTAGCCGCCTCCACGGTTGCCAGTGATGGCATCTTAGATCCCAAAGCCGTTCGCCTCGCCTATGGCAAAGGCAGACGAGACTTTGGCGACTGCAATCTCACCGGGTTAGACTTGCGGTCCTCTACCCTATCCGGCGCTAATTTTTATGACGCCAAGCTCAATCGCGTCAACTTCCAAGGATCCGACCTCACCAGTGCCAACTTCGGACGCGCTACTTTAATCAAAGCTTGTCTGCGGGATAGCATTTTAACGAAAGCCTATTTTGTCAATGCCAATTTAGAAGGCGCGGACCTCCGAGGGGCCGACTTGATGGAAGCCTCCTTTACCCAAGCCAACCTGCGCGGGGCCAACCTCTGCGGGGCCAACCTCACCGGGGCCAGAATTAGCGACACTCAGTTGTCAATGGCACGCACTAACTGGTTGACTATTAAACCCAATGGCAAACGAGGCATCTTTTAGGCAACTCCATAAAATAAAATATCCGAAAAACCCGCACCCTCAAGGGTGGGGCTATACAGACAAAGCCCGCCTGCGCGGGCTGCAAGTGCTTAGGCAACTCTAAAAAATAAAATATCCAAAAAACCCGCACCCTCAAGGGTGGGGCTATACAGACGAAGCCCGCCTGCGCGGGCTAATCGAGTATTGTTAGGTCCTTAACCCTCCGATGCAATAGCAATTTATTTGGGGGAATACCCTTAGCCGATTTTTACCCCAAACCCAGTTTCCACCCCTGAGTAGACCCATGCTCTTGTAAAATGAGTCAGGCTGACTTATTTTAGGCGTCCATATCCATGCGGATTTCTCTAAACTGGTTGCGGGAACTGATAGACATCACGATGTCTCCAGAAGAGTTAGCCCATACGCTGACGATGGCTGGATTTGAAGTAGAAGATATCGAAGACCGGCGCACTTGGGCCAACGGTGTCCTGTTGGGAAAAATTATCGATCGCGAACAACATCCCAATGCCGATAAACTAAGCGTCTGTAAGGTCAATATTGGCGGGGAGTCCCCTTTAAATATTGTCTGTGGCGCACCCAACGCTAAGGCTGATATTTATGTGGCAGTGGCCCCGATTGGCACCTATCTGCCCAAAATTGACTTAAAAATTAAAAAGGCTAAACTGCGCGGCGTTCCTTCAGAAGGGATGATTTGCTCGTTAGCCGAATTGGGGTTAACCAAAGAATCCGAGGGGATTCATGAGTTTGACTTGGCAAACCCTGAATTAGGGACGGCAGTTTCTCCCTTGTTGGGTCTGGATGATGTGATTTTAGACTTGACCTCTACGGCAAATCGGGCTGATGCCTTGAGTATGGTGGGAGTCGCCCGGGAAGTGGCGGCCCTGACCGGGGGTGAGTTACGATTGCCGCTTGCCTCCAGTACATACCCGACCCCCGGAGGCAAGGGTCTGTCATTAAAAATTGACGAATCCAAAGCCTGTCCTGCCTATATTGGCACGGAAATTACTGGGGTCAAAATTGCTCCTTCTCCCCTGTGGTTGCAGCAACGTCTCCAAGCTTCCGGGGTGCGCCCGATTAATAATGTGGTGGATGTCACCAATTACATTCTGTTGGAATGGGGACAGCCGTTACACGCTTTCGATCGCGATCGCCTCCAAACCCTCGCCGGAGGAGATTCCCTCACCGTCGGCGTCCGGTTTGCCCAATCTGGCGAAACTTTCAAAACTCTTGACGGTCAAACTCGCACCCTCCAAGCCCAAAATCTCTTGATTACCGCCAATAATCAGCCGGTGGCGATTGCTGGGGTGATGGGTGGGGAGGAAACCGAAGTCCATGAAGGGACTGAGAATTTAATTTTAGAGGCGGCATTATTTGACCCGCCAGCAGTAAGGCGATCGTCTCGGGCGGTGGGGTTACGCACGGAGTCCTCGGCGCGCTATGAACGCGGGGTAAATTATGCGGGATTAGAAACCGCCTGCGATCGCGCGATCGCCCTGTTCCAAGAACTCGCAGACGGTACCCCTGTCCATCAACGAATCGATGATGCACGTCCGGAAGAATTGCGGATCGGGGCTCCTGTCCAATCCATAGAACTGCGCCGTGATCGCGTGAATCAGGTTCTCGGTCCTATCAAACAGGGGGAAGGCACAGGAGAATTACAAGCAACGGATATCGAACCGATTCTCACTGCCTTGGGATGTACTGTTACTAAAGTCTGGTCCGTAAAAGTGCCGCCCTCTCGTGCTGGGGAGTTGGAACGGGAAATTGACTTAATCGAAGAAATTGCCCGTCGTTATTGGTATGACAAGTTCTGGGAAAGCGGGCGTGAGATGGTTCACCAGCGCATCGCTGATGCGCGTCTCGAAGAACTGCGCGTCGGGGTTTCGGTCCAATCGATTCAACTGCGCTACGATCGCGTGAATCAAGTTCTCGGACCCATCAAACAGGGGGAAGGCACCGGCCCATTACAAGCAACGGATATCGAACGGATTCTCACCGCCTTGGGATGTACTTTTACTTCCGATCAAGTCTGGTCCGTAAAAGTGCCGCCCTATCGGGCTCGGGACTTGGAACGGGAAATTGACTTAATCGAAGAAATTGCCCGTCTTTATGGGTATGATAAGTTCTGCGAAACTTTACCGACCCAAAGTGCTGCCGGACAACTTGGACCGGAACAACAGGCAAGGCGCGATTTGCGATCGGCCTTCCGCAGTGCCGGTTTGACGGAACTGATGCATTACTCGTTAGTTAAGGCAGAACAGGAAAATCAAATTGCTTTAGCCAATCCCCTGTTTGTGGAATATTCCGCCTTACGGACGGAAATGCTTTCTGGGACTATTGATGCATTTGAGTATAATTTAGCCCAAGGCAATGGTCCTCTAAATGGGTTTGAATTGGGTCGCACATTCTGGAAAGATAGCGAAGGACTGAAGGAACAAGAGACCCTAGCCGGAATTCTAGGCGGTGACTCAACCGTAGGCCGCTGGGTCCGCAGTGGTCGGGAACAGCCGATGTCCTGGTATGAGGCGAAAGGGATTCTGGAAAGTGTCTGCGATCGCCTGGGACTGGAGATGGCTTATCGTCCTGAATCCAATGCCTATCCCACCCTGTTACATCCGGGACGGACTGCTTCTTTGTGGTTGCAAGACCGGAATATCGGGGTCTTCGGCCAACTCCATCCCCAACTCCGACAAGACCGCGAATTGCCCGATGAAGTGTATATCTTCCAAATGGAGTTACAACCCATTTTAGATGTTCTCACGAAAGATACATTCGGGCGCAAATTTAGCGCTTATTCCTCCTATCCTTCATCAGACCGGGATTTGGCGTTCTATGCGCCGGTTGAGGTGGCGGTGAGCGATCTCACTGGGGTGATGAGTCAGTCGGCAGGGTCTTTGTTAGAGTCCGTGCAACTGTTCGATGATTATCGGGGACAGAATGTGCCGGAAGGACAACGGAGTTTAGCTTTTCGACTGGTCTATCGGGCCAGCGATCGCACCCTCACCGACGAGGAGATAGAACCGGCCCATCAAAAGGTTCGGGATGCCTTAGTCAGCCAGTTTGCGGTGAGTTTGCGAAGCTAACCCCTTCTCTTCCCGGGGACATATTCCCCAAAACCAACGGTCGGGGGTGCATACTCCCGACCTACTGTTAGATTCCTCTATTCCTGGGGATATAGTGGTTCAATTGTCAACCTCTTCTCTAACAAGACTTACGCAGATATTGAAAATCCACCCTAAATGTAGAGGCGATTCGCGAATCGCCTCTACATTTAGGTTTTAATGTTAAAGATTGCGAAAGTTCTGTCTAAGAAATTAAACCATGCCGAAGTATGTAATGTGGGGCAGCTACTGCGAAGATGTGCTGGAAAAACGAACCCCTTATCGACAAGCCCATCTGGATGGAATTAGCGCCCAAAAAGCAGCGGGTTTAGTGATTACCCTGGGTCCTACCCAAGATGTTACCAAAGTGTTTGGGATTTATGAAGCCCCCGATGAACAAACCGTCCGAGAGGCAGTTGAGGGTGACCCTTATTGGAAAAATGGGATTTGGACCGAATACGAGGTCAAGGAATGGATCCAAGCATTTTAAGGGTTCTTACAAACTGTTTTGTGAATGACGCGGCGTAGGCAGGCTATAGCCCTATCGGCCCGGGCTGCGCTAATGTCCGTATAGCCTAGCCCTGTCAAGGTGGTAAATTTAATGACGAAAAATCATTGTTTCTTGTAGGGGCGCTTCGAGAAGCGCCCCTGGGGCCTGCACATTGCGCCCTTACAAATCAATACGCCTTGACAGGGCTAGTCCGTATCGCTCCACCCTTTAGGGTGCGGGTCCCCTTCTTTGGGCTTGCTAACTCGATGGGATAGGAACGCTAAAATCCAGGTAGTATCCTACATTAAGATGCGATCGTTAAAAATCCGGGTTGATTAAAACTCTTAAATTTCTGAACTGGAATATTACTATGCTTGTCTGCCCTAAATGCCATTTCGAGAACCCTAACTCCCACAAGTTTTGTCAAAAATGTGGGATGTCCCTCACCCATAAATCCTGTGGGGAATGTGGAACTTCGGTGCTTGCCAGTGATTTAAACTGCCATAATTGCGGTGCAGTCACGGGGCAAATTTGGCTGGCGATCGTCGATCGCCAACGAGTATCCGAGAGTCTGGAGGTTACAGAAGCGGTTGATACTCCAGGGGTTGAGGAATCCGTATCGGTGGCAACCATACCGACTGCGGAAATGGCTGTGGCGTCCGTCTCGGAACCCCTGGAAACCGATATCCCCGAAGGAACGGAAATAGAACCCGAGGCAGAAGAGGCAGAAGAAGAAGTTTCTGAGACTTCCTCTGAGACTGCTTCCTCTGAAACTACTTCTTCTGAGACTGCCGAGGTGGATACCATCACCAGTCTGTCGGAAGTGGTGGCCCAAATCCAAGAAACTACAGAACCCTCGGAAATCCTGGAAGTTGAGGCAGAAGAAGAAACCCCAACAGTCGCTACCCTGGAGGAGGACTCCCCGGAGACAGAACCGGCAATAGAACAGACGGACCTGGATAGTCCTGAAACTCCCCTATCTGAAGAATCTGAAGAACCATCCGCAGGGGTCATCCCTGCGGCAGCAGCATTAGAAATCTCCGAGGAAACCGACGAGGAAACCGACGAGATGCTGCCTGCCGGGTCGTTTTTAGACCAAGAGGAACGCTATCAACTCTTGGACGATCTGCCGTTAAATCAACTTACCCAGGGGGAAATTCAGGTCAAGGTACTCGATTGCATTCCCCTGCAACAATCGCCCCTATTCGCCTTGAGTTCTCACCCTGTAGAAATTCCCGATCGCATGGATAATCCTAATCCCGCTTGGGCGCTGGCAATTCCGGCGATCGCCAAAGCGTATCTGGCCCTCCACTCCCAATTTTACGCGATCGTTCCGGCAATCCATGATGCATGGCACTGGGGCGATCGCCGGGTTATCCTCTTAGAAGACCGTTCCACTCAACCGGCCCTCATCGAATATGTCCAGACTAACCCGGTCCTGCCCTCCCAAATTGTCCACTGGTTGCAGGAAGTGACGGAACTCTGGATCGGATTAGAACCCTGGCATTGTCGGCAAAGTTTACTGGAACCCCAAAATCTCCGTCTGGATGTAGAAGACCAAATTTTGTCTCTGCAACGTCTGTATCTCGACTTGCCCGATGTGACCCCAAGATTCACAGCCGTAGGGCAGTTTTGGCAGACTCTTTTGAGTTCCGCGCAACTGACAACGGAGACAGAAGAGGATGAGATTGCTGAGTTACAACAGGTGGTGGCGGAATTAGCCTCGGCAGAGTTGGACAATGTGGAACTGCTGCGATCGCGCCTGGAAACCCTGCAATCTAAACTCCAACCGGCAACGCCCATCAGTTCCCCCCCATCGGACCCAATTTATCTGGGAGCAATCTCGGATAACCTAGATCTGGATGATAGTCCCACGATGGTCATGCCGATTCTGTTAGAAAGCCTCGAAGCATCGGGACAAACGGATATTGGACGGCAACGCACCCATAACGAAGACGATTTTGGCATTGAAACCCAAGTCAAGCAGCGTCAGGGTGCGAGAGCGTTTTCAACCCAGCACAAGGGACTTTACATTCTTTGTGATGGCATGGGGGGACATGAAGGCGGGGAAATTGCCAGTGCCTTAGCGGTGGAAAAGCTGCGGGAATATTTCCATCGCCATTGGCAGGATAGCTTACCCAATCAAGAGGTCATTTCCACCGGGGTGCTGTTTGCTAATCAGGCAATTTATGACCTCAACCAAGCGGAACAACGCGGAGGCAGTGGGCGAATGGGGACAACCCTGGTGATGGTGTTAGTTCAAGATCAGAATGTAGCCGTTGCTCATGTGGGAGATAGTCGGCTGTATCGCTTTACTCGCACTCGGGGATTGCAGCAAGTTACGGTGGATCATGAAGTGGGGCAACGGGAAATTCAGCGCGGTGTGGATCCGGAAACGGCCTACTTGCGTCCGGATGCCTACCAACTCACCCAGGCGCTGGGACCTCGCAATGAGGATTTTGTCAGCCCCGATGTACAGTTTTTTAAGATAGAGGAAGATACTTTATTGATTCTGGCTTCTGATGGTCTGACGGATAATGATTTGTTAGAGACTCACTATTTGACTCATGTCGAACCCCTCCTGAAGGCAGAAATGCCGTTAGAGCCTGGGGTTGAGGCGTTAATTGAGTTAGGGAATCAATATAACGGTCACGATAATATTACGGCGATCGCCGTTCGTGCTCTGGTCCACGAACGGTAAATCCCCGGACACCGAAGCCCGGTTTTTGGCTTTCGGTGCGCCGGTAGAAAGACCCACACCCGTTAACGGTGGGGCTATAGGGACAAAGCCCGCCTGCGCGGGCTACTCTATAAAAACAAGTGTTGATACCCGGGTTGGGTATAAGACTCAGTTTCAATGATGTTTCGAGGAGTTGCCGAAGTGGTTACTCTGGTTTTGGTAGATGACACGAATTCTCCGATTAAACAGTGGCGGTTTGAGAATGCTGATGTGATTCGCATTGGCCGATCGCCGGAACAGAATGATCTGGTGCTTGATGATCCGGTCGTGTCTCGCCTGCATTTGGAGTTACATCTGACCCAGGATAGCACGCACGGCAAAGTCTGGCAGGCGATCAATTATGGGACTAATGGCACGTTTGTCAATGGTCACCCGGTACAGCAGTCGCGCCTCAGCAATGGGGCGCTAATTCAGTTAGCCCGAGGCGGTCCCCTGTTAAAGTTTATCCTGGAAGCCTCGGTTTCTCAGGCGGTCCCAGCGGCCCCGGTTTGCACTCATGCCAATAATCCGCCCAATACCCTGTTCTGCATTCACTGCGGCGCGCCGATTCATGTGGAACGGCAGATCCGAGAGTATCAAATTTTGAAAACTTTGGGTCAAGGGGGAATGGGTACAACTTATCTGGCATTCGTTCCTCCGGAGGAAAATAACCCCCGTCCCAAAATGTTGGTGTTAAAGGAAATGAATGCAGATATGACCCGCATTCCCAAAGCAAGGGAGTTATTTGAGCGGGAAGCCCGGATCCTCAAGGGGTTGAATCATCCTGGGGTACCCCAGTTTTATGATTTTTTTGTGGATGAGGGTAAAAAATACCTGGCAATGGCGATGATCCACGGTCAGGATTTGGAACAGCGCGTTTATCAGCGCGGTCCGGTTGTTTTATCTCAGGCGATCGATTGGATGATTCAAACTTGTGAGGTATTGGAGTATATTCATGCCCAAAGTCCGCCCATTGTTCACCGGGATATTAAACCGGCTAATTTGATGGTGCGGACGGTGGATAATCGAATTATCGTGCTGGATTTTGGGGCGGTTAAGGAAATTGGTACGCCCTTGGGTACTTGCATTGGCGCACCGGATTATACGGCACCGGAACAAAACCGAGGTGAGCCATTAACTCAGTCGGATCTTTATGCGATCGGTGCAACGTTGATTTTTTTATTGACTGGGGAGAGTCCTCAGAAGTTTTTTGAGCTTCGCGGTTCGGGCTATGGGTTTAACCTTAAAGGTGATCCGCGCATTCCTCCGCAAGTCCGAGAGACGATTGAAAAGGCGACCGAATCTAAACCGAGCGATCGCTATCAAACCGCTGCAGAACTGGCTAGGGCTTTATCCCAGTGCTTATAAATAGGGCACTTGGGGAAGACAGATGAGCGAAAACCCTTAGATCGATCTGGGCTAAACGATAACGGATCGGGCGATCGCTCCTCTGTTTTTTCCCGGTTATTCTGTATTTATAAGCTTCTACTCGTCTTCTTCCCAGGTTTCTACCGCTAAGAGGTGAACCACCGGATCTTTCATTGAAAACCCAAATTCAAGTAATTCTTTTTTCCAATAAGCCCATTCATCTCCATAGAGAAAAGCAATTTTCCAGAGGCTATCTGTGGGCTTGAGGATTTTTGATTCTACTAACGAGCGCACCTGACGCTGTAATTTATCCATCGAGTGACAAACCTGCTGGGTCATAATACCTCTTTAATTTTCCAAAAACTTCTAACAACATACAATTGCTTTCCAATCTTTTTACCATACTTCGCAAGGTTTTCTTCGCCATCCTCGTAGAGTTGACGGTGGTTTTTTGCTGGAGGGGTATGCCGTTCCAGCGCGAAGTTGGGGGTTTCCGCTTCCAGACTTCTTTAAAAAAGTGCCTGCATTTTTTACCATCAGTTTCAGCTAGTCAAGTTCGTTAGACCGTCGAGTCGGTTTGGCATCGGCCTTGACACACTTCCAGCCGAACAGGGTATATAATCGGGAGATTTGCACGGTTTGTGTAAACCACCTGAAGCTAAGGAAACGTTTTGAACCATTAGAAAGTCCTTTCTTTTTGCTCTAGCCGATATTCTAGGTCAATGGGAGGAATGATCGTCGGTTCTCGACTATCAAATAATGTCGAGCCACGCTATCTTCGCTATCTGGATCCCTCGGCAATCCCCAACTTCAGTGAGTTGAGTGCCGGTTCGGAAAAATCCTAGATTCGGTAATCGGTTGGAAAGCTACTTTATATCTTTTATCGTAGCACGCTACTTTTGGCAAGTCTATTTTTGATTTTTTTTTACGAATCGCCTAATTTCGGACTCCCGAGGGCCTTAAACCTGCTTTTCGATTCCTGCGGTCCTGCCTAGGAGCAAACCCCTAACCCTATGGGTTACGCTTGCCCGGGATGGCGATCGCATTGAGCCGAGTCAGGTGGTAGGTGGTGTCTTCCAAGTCAGAAAGTCTCCACATTTCGGGAAGGATTAAACTTGTTGGGGCTACCTACAACAGTCAGTAGCGAGATTGGCTTCCTAGGGTATAGCCAATCAATCCGCAGGGCGATCGCACAGGGTCGAAGTCGAACTTCTTGATCGGTGAGCTCGCTTTGGCGCTTGCTATGGGTACGGAATTGGTTTTGATTTTTAGTGTAGAGTTTTTTCTCTACTAAAGTAGTTTATCACAAATTTCCCAAATTGTTTGGCAAGATTGGGGAGATTGTCCTTTGTCCTTTGTCCTTTGTCCTTTGTCCTTTGTCCTTTGTCCTTTGTCCTTTGTCCTTTGTCCTTTGTCCTTTGTCCTTTGTCCTTGGGGGATGGGGGGAACCGCTTAACTGGGACTCTGGATGGGACCTTAGCCCTAGCCCTCCCCTATGTCTTGGGGAGGGGACTGTTCAGAGTAGATGCATCAAACAAAAATTACCCGGGACAAGTTTTTCCGCTGCGCCTTGCCCGGGAAAGGGGTTGGGGGGTTGTCGGTGTCCTGTGAAGCGCGATCGCTTATTTTTTCTCCGGTTGGAGGGATTTTAGGAGACTCTTGACATTTCCACTGCTATAGCCAGTTTCTAGGGTCGGTTCTCCTTGCAAGAGGGTGTCAATTTGGGTTAAATAATCAACGATCCGACTTTCACTCCGAATCGTGCGTCGGAGGCGATCGCCTAGGGGCGCGATCATCTGCTCAAGTTGTTCCTGTTGAACCTGGGGTGCTGCCTCGGGTTGCACCAAGGCATGACTACGGAACAGCAAAAATTTCTCCGGCTTTTTGGTGTTAAAAACCTCCTGTAGTTCATCAAAAAGTTGACTCATCAACGCCGTCGTGACATATTCCAACAAAACCGGCGGGAGGGAAAATAAGGCTCGTTCAGAGTTGGCTATTTTTTCAAGCAGCGATCGCCGTCCCAAAGAAGCCACCGCTTCTAATAATTCCTGTAACGGCACCGGCAACAACATATTCTGACGTAGACGCTCTAACGATAGAGGTTGACGCTCGATCGCCAGCCAATAGAGAATTTCTGTTTCTAATCCAGACAAGCGATCGCACTGTTGGGCGAGCAACTCCCCAATTTCCCCAAACACTAACGTGCCATGTTTCAGAAATGCTGCAACTTGGCCCCCAAATAATTCTTGAATCGTCCGCGCTGCAATTTTCAGTTCTAAAGGATTGCCTCGATATAGCTCAAATAAATTAGCCCAGGCGGGTTCGACAATCAATCCTTTATCTTTTAAAATTTGAGTAGATGCCTCTGCATTTAACCCCGTCAATTGTAGAGACCGAACGGGTAAATAATCCCCTTCTTGTAAACTAATTTCCTTGGGATTTTCCCAACTGGTCATCAGCACACAGCTCTTGTGGGGTTGGCAGGAAAGCCGTTTAAAAAAGTCTCCATACTCGGCATAACCCTCCCGATACTGTCCCGAGAGTTCACCCCCTTTTAACAGGGTTTCCACCCCATCCAGGATTAATAAACAGCGATGACGGCGACAATATTCTAGGAATAGGGAGATTTTGTCATTGAGATCCGGAATGGAATAAGCGCCCTGATGAGGGTAGAGCAATTTAAGTAAATTATCCAGGAGGTCAGTTAGGGATGGACCTTGGCGCAAATTTCGCCATAACACCGTATCAAATTGCTCTTTAATTTGGTGAGCCAATTTAACAGACAGGGCAGTTTTACCCATCCCTGCCATCCCCAAAATGGAGACCACCCGGCACTCTTGCTCTAAAATCCACTGAGATAGGGTGGCCAGTTCCAGATCTCGCCCATAAAAAATCGAACTATCCGGTGCCTCGCCCCAATCATAAATGGATTTAACACAAGAAGCGGACCCATTCTGGAGTCCGTTACTGTTTAAGCTGATCCCGGTCTGATGGTCCTGATACTCGCTGACGAGAATTTGTTGTAACTTGGCCATTTTACCGGGTCCAGCGCCCCCGATTTTAAATTTTTTGTACACTTCACCGAGTCGTTTGCGGACCGCTTCAGGTCGAATCCCCAGGTTAATTGCGATCGCGGCGATCGATTCACCATGAAGCGCATAAGATAAGACCTGAATTTCCGAGTCCGAGACGCCCCGTTCGACTGTTACCACTTTTAAAAATTCTTGCGGAATCACAGCAGTTCTCTCACCCTTATGTAACGACGACTGTTGCCTTGGTCTTAGATGCAAATAAGTGAGCTTTTGTTCACTGCCAATTTTATCTCGCTTCAGTGAGAAAACAATCGAGTTGTGGAGAATTTCCCTCACTAAAAGGAGTTTAGGGGCAGGGACTTCGGATTTCACAGCCATCCAGAGGGGGTTAAGTCGGGGGCCAGGGTTCCCAGGGGCAGTCTGCAAAAACCCGCAGGCTCAAGCCTGGGGCTATACGGACGAAGCCCGCCTGCGCGGGCTATAGAGTAAAAAAACAAAAATCCGCAGGCTCAAGCCCGGAGGCTATACGGACGAAGCGGTGCCTGCGCGGGCTATAGAGTAAAAAAGACTTTTGACAACTGGATTGGTTCTCATCAGGCAAACCCCACCACCACCTCTTCATAGAGATATGAGCGTTCCATCCCTAGTAATCTATCGCTCCATTCCCGATCCACGTGCAACGACTGGCCCATCAGCGCCCCTAAATCATAATTACCCTGGAGTCGGCGTCCGATTAAAGCCCCACCGGGATTTAAGTATTGCGTCATCTTGGCGATCGCCCCCCCTAACTCATCCGGGTCCATCCCCTCCCCAAAATTGGACATAGAAATTAGGTCAAATCCGCCCGCTTGACCCAGTTCCACAACTTTTTCTAAAAACTGACCGCCATGCAGTTTGAGGCGCTGGGTACCCAGGGCCAAAATCGTCCCTTGAGCAAGATTTTGTAAATAAACTGGGACCCCTTTTAACCCCTCAGCGTAAGAGTTGGCAAACAGTTGGGTCATAAAATAATTTTCTTGGGGAGGCATCTTGTTGAGGGCCACTGCCAACCTCTGAGCAAAATGCTCCCCAAATGAAAGTCCCTGCCACCCCTTCACCGGAATTTCTCCAAAAATGTTCACCAACTCCTCGGGGGTAAAAATCGACTCAACCCAATCTTGCCACCCGGGATGAGCCAGACTCTGGGTGGGATTTTGTAGCGGATCCAACCCTAACGCCGAAAATTGGGCCGCTAACTGGGTCGTCAGGGTCTCAAATCGGCCCACCTGATTGATTCCCTCGGCAATTTGGTCGAGTCGAGCATCCCAGAAGGATAACGTCGCTTCTGGAAGATGGGGCCGCAATTCTTTGTAGAGGTCCAGTCGTTCCCGACTGCTCGTAGTGCGATCGCCCCCAATCAGCGCCATCTGATCAAATAACGGTAAATGCAACAATGCCTGACGGCGCAACTCCACTAAATGCAACTGCGCCGGATTGCTATCCACCGCTTCAATTTGTCCCACCATCGGCGACGCCAACAAACTCAACGCCGTGCAACCCCCAGAGGCAACCACTAAAACTCGTAATAAATTTTCCTGGCATTCTCCCAACCTTTCCGCAACAGAGAGCTCGACGCGAGGATCTTCGGGAACCTGAGAAAAACTGATTTCAGAGGCAGTGGAATTTTCTAAGCGCTGCATGAGGGCTAAAATCCTAGACAATTAAGAATCACTTTATTATTATTCCAGTCTCAGGCAGCTACCGGACCGTTTGTGACAGTTTGATAAGTGACTGACCCCGTGATTCTCCTCCTTAATTTCTTCTCTATCCAGAGATATATAGCGGTTCGGTGGACTTATGCGGTAGAGATATTTACAGGAGTGCGAGCATCTTGCTCGCTATGTTTCTAGCGAGCAAGATGTTTGTGCTGGCGCACAGGCTTACGTGCTACCGCACACGCTCCGCGAGCGCCAACGCACTCCCAAAGAATGTACCTCATAACAGTGGGAACCGCTATATAAAAAAAAGGAGTCAAGACAAGAGACCAACTCCCCTAAACGCGATTAGTTTAATATCTTTCTAAGAAACCGTGAGCACTTCCTTACCTTGGGTTTGCAGAATTAACCCATATTCCAATCCTTCCACCACCGCTTGATAGGAGGCTTCAATAATATTAGTAGAAACCCCCACCGTCGTCCAGCGTTGCTGACCATTGCTTGATTCCACTAAAACCCGAGTTTTGGCCGAAGTTCCAGCCCCGCCATCCAGAATTCTCACCTTATAATCCGTGAGTTGGAAGTCAGCTAAAGCCGGATAAAAATTAACTAACGCTTTCCGCAGGGCGGCATCTAAAGCTGAAACTGGACCATTGCCTTCAGCCGCTTCTAAAATATTGTTGCCATTCACCCCAACCTTAACCGTTGCCAGAACATTGGTCATGCCTTCGAGTTGTTCGCAATGGACGTGAAAGCCTTTAATTTCAAAAAACGTCTGGCGATCGCCTACTGCTTCATGCATTAACAATTCAAAACTCGCTTCCGCCGCCTCAAACTGATAGCCCTGATTTTCCAACTCTTTCAATTTCTCCAAAATCTGCCGACATTTTGGATCTTTTTTATTCAGGTCAATCCCAAACGTCGCCGCCTTGGCCAAAATATTACTCATCCCCGCTTGGTCCGACACCACAATTCGGCGCTTATTGCCGATTAATTCCGGTTGTAAATGTTCATAAGTCAAGGGATTGCGCTGAACCGCAGAAACGTGAATTCCCCCCTTATGAGCAAAGGCTGAAAGTCCTACAAACGGAGCATGATCATCCGGGGCGAGATTCGCAACTTCGCTGATATAGCGACTGGTTTCGGTGAGTTTCACCAAGTGACTCGGGTCGATGCAATCATAGCCCAATTTAAGCTGAAGATTGGGAATTAAAGAGCAAAGGTTGGCATTGCCGCAGCGTTCACCATAGCCATTAATCGTGCCTTGAACCATCCGCACTCCTTCCAGAACCGCAGTTAAAGCGTTGGCAACCGCCGTTTCCGCGTCATTATGGGTGTGGATACCAAAATTGATGGGGATATCGGTAGTTTGGCGGAGGGTTTGAATCACGGTACTCGTGATTTGGCTGATTTCATGGGGTAGGGTGCCGCCATTGGTGTCGCAGAAAACAATCCATTCCGCACCAGCAGCGATCGCCGTTTCTAGAGTCTTCAGCGCATAAGTGGGATTGTGTTTATAACCATCAAACCAGTGTTCGGCATCATAAATCACCTGTCGTCCCTGACTCCGCAAAAACTCGATGGTATCGCGGATCATCTCTAGGTTTTCTTCCAGGGTGGTATTGAGTCCCTCAATCACATGAAGGTCCCAGGATTTGCCAAAAATCGTCACCCAGCGGGTCCCTGCGGAAAGAATCGGCTGTAACATGGGGTCCTCTGCCGCTGTTTTTCCCGGACGACGGGTGGAACAAAAAGCAACTGCTTCGGCGTTTTGCAGGGGTTCTTCTTGGAGTCTCCAGAAAAACTGCACATCCTTGGGATTGGCCCCAGGCCATCCGCCTTCAATAAATGGGACCCCCAGGCGATCGAGGCGATGAGCAATTCGCAATTTATCCTCGATAGACAGGGACATCCCCTCGCGCTGGGAGCCATCTCTTAAGGTAGTGTCGTAGATCCAAATCCGGTTAGTGCTATCTGCGTTCATAGTTTTGGTCATTTGTCATTTGTCGTTGGTCATTGGATAGGGGAGGATAGGGAGGATAGGGAGGATAGGGGGGATGGGGGAGATGGGGGAGATGGGGGAGATAGGGAGGATAGGGAGGATGTTTGTAGTAACGACTTCAGTCGTTCTCTTCAGTTCGTAGTAACGACTTCAGTCGTTCTCTTCAGTTCGTAGTAACGACTTCAGTCGTTCTCCCCAGTTCGTAGTAACGACTTCAGTCGTTCTCCCCAGTTCGTAGTAACGACTTCAGTCGTTCTCCCCAGTTCGTAGTAACGACTTCAGTCGTTTCATAACTGAAGCCGTGACACTCACCATGAGGGGCTGAAGCGCCTGTGAAGGAACTGGAGGATCCGGACAGGGTTGCGTTACTTGGCGTCCGCCAAGTAACGAGGTAACGACTGAAGTCGTTACTACAAACATCCTCCCC
>NZ_JAMXOT010000094.1 GCF_024220515.1 Oscillatoria sp. HE19RPO | reverse complement strand
TTGGTAGGGGCGCAATGCTTGCGCCCTGGGGCGAAACCCGTTTCGCCCCTACAGGCATCGGTTTTAGCTCTTTCCCTGTGTATTGGTAGGGGCGCAATGCTTGCGCCCTGGGGCGAAACCCGTTTCGCCCCTACAGGCATTGGTTTTAGCTCTTTCCCTGTGTATTGGTAGGGGCGCAATGCTTGCGCCCTGGGGCGAAACCCGTTTCGCCCCTACAGGCATTGGTTTTAGCTCTTTCCCTGTGTATTGGTAGGGGCTTCGATGCTCGAAGCCCCTACCAAGGGCGCAAGCATTGCGCCCCTACAAGAAATAACGATTATAGACTGGAAGATGATGTTACCGACATCCGAGGGATTCACGAGTATCAACCCCGGTTTTCGGATTAACGCCACTGGCGGTTTCACAGAGTTGCTTGACTTGCGCCCCATCTAAAATGGCATCGGTGAAATCAGCCCCGGTAATCTTCATCTTCT
Source organism: Oscillatoria sp. HE19RPO (assembly GCF_024220515.1). GTDB lineage: Bacteria > Cyanobacteriota > Cyanobacteriia > Cyanobacteriales > Laspinemataceae > Laspinema. The sequence goes on along the minus strand of NZ_JAMXOT010000094.1, from coordinate 25,953 downwards.
TGACATTCGCACCGAGAAACAGCGCCTCGACTAACACTGCATCGGTGAAATCCGCATTGGTTAAATTGGTCCATTCCAGCATGGAATTGGTCAAATCCGCCCCATGAAAATTCGCCTCTTTCATCATGGAGAGGCTGAAAATGGCCCCCTCTGCCTGAACATTGGAGAAATTCGTAAATTGTAAGTCTGCATTAGAGAACTCTGCGGTCCTTAGAAACTGCCCTGAAAAGTCTTTGCCGGAAAGTTGGGCATTGCTATAGGAAAGCGGAGGCGGATAGTATTTATAAGCCTGCGCTAATGCGGGTAAGGGCATGAATAAGAGCAGGATAGCTAAGGCAGCAGCAGCCAAGTGTCGCAAGTTCATAACGGAATTTGTCAAGGTTTTTTTTACACTAACCCAGCAAGGTCTATAGCTCAGGGTACTGCATCTGGGGGCTAATTGCCCAAATCTGTGGTTACAATTTAAGGTGAAGTGACCCTGGAAATAGACTTATGCTCGGTTTTATCATCACTTGGTTGGTTGCGGCCATTTCCCTGCTGATTACAGCCTATATTGTCCCCGGTATCTACGTCGCTGGGTTTTCATCCGCTGCCCTGGCTGCTATATTAATGGGGTTGATTAATGCCATTGTCAAACCGATTCTGGTCCTTTTGACGTTACCGTTAACGATTTTGACTTTGGGATTATTTTTGTTGGTGATTAATGGCATCACTCTGGCCCTGGTGGGATATTTTACCCCAGGGTTTGATGTCAATGGCTTCTTGCCAGCTATCATTGGAGCAATCGTGTTATCGTTGGTGTCGAGTGCGATCGGGCATTTGGTGAAAGAGGGAACGAATGCTTAAAAACCGACCCCATTTAATTTAAACTTCATTAAGATAAGCCCGCATCAGCGGGCTTTGTTTTGAAACAATAGAGGAATTAAGATACAATGGAACCCGTTAAAATCGGTATTATTGGGGGAAGCGGACTCTATCAAATGGAGGCGCTTAAAGATATCGAAGAAGTGCCGATGAATACCCCCTTTGGTTCTCCTTCCGATGCGGCGATCGTGGGGAGTTTAGATGGCATCCGGGTGGCTTTTTTAGCCCGTCATGGTCGTCACCATAGTCTGATGCCTTCGGAAATTCCGTTTCGGGCTAATATTTATGCCCTGAAACAGTTAGGGGTGGACTATATTATTTCGGCTTCGGCGGTGGGGTCTTTGAAAGAGGAGGTGAAACCGCTGGATATGGTGGTTCCGGATCAGTTTATCGATCGCACTCAACATCGGATGTCCAGCTTTTTTGGTGAGGGAATTGTTGCTCATATTGGCTTTGGGGAACCTGTTTGCGATCGCCTCGCGGAAATCCTCGGGGATGCAGTTGCCAGTTTGAATTTACCGGAGGTTAATCTGCATCGCGGCGGGACTTATGTCTGTATGGAAGGACCGGCTTTTTCCACTCAAGCTGAATCTAATTTGTATCGCAGTTGGGGGGCGAGTGTCATTGGCATGACCAATTTAACCGAGGCAAAATTGGCCCGGGAAGCGGAAATTTCTTATGCGACTTTGGCCTTGGTTACGGATTATGACTGTTGGCATCCCATGCATGATAGTGTAACAGTGGAGATGATATTGGATCACCTCCATGCCAATGCGGATCATGCCCAAAAAGTAATTCAAGAAGTTGTACGTCGGGTGGGTGAAAATCCGCCAGAAAGTAAGGCGCATTCGGCGTTAAAATATGCAATTTTAACCCCAATGGAACGAGTACCTCCTCGGATTAAGGATAAATTAAAGGTGATTTTGCAGAAATATTTGTAATACCAAATCCGGTTGTCAAAGACCAATTTTCCTCTTCAGCCTGCGGAGGCAGGCTTCGTCCGTATAGCCCCACCCTTTAGGGTGTGGGTTTTCTTTGAGGGTGTGGGTTTTCTCCAGCCTGCGGAGGCAGGCTTCGTCCGTATAGCCCCACCCTTTAGGGTGTGGGTTTTCTTTGAGGGTGTGGGTTTTCTCCAGCCTGCGTTTGGCGTAGCCTGCGCGCCAGCGCTTAGGCAGGCTTCGTCCTGTGAGCCTCCACCCTTGAGGGTGTGGGTCTTTATTACTCGGAAAGGGTTTTAATTTCTTGTTCTAAATTACGGCGGGCGATCGCCTCTTTTTCCGCAAACATTAGGGGCGTAAAATATAGGCGATCGCGCTGTAATATTCCTTCCAAAAATTGGGTTCTTCCCTGGCGATAGTCGGCTTCTGAAAATATCACAAATTCTCGGCGAATGGCTTGGGAATAAAACTGATATTCTGAGGGTTCTTCCCCCAAAATTGCCCAATCTGCATCCAGGAGTATTTGAGTATCCAAGTCATCCGCTGTTGCTTCATGATGTTTCGTCCGAAGAATCAGGGTTTGGGTGGCGGCAATGGTTGAGGCGGGAATGTTTAATTTCGGTAAGACTTCCCCGGCATATTCCGCACTTTTTTCCTCATTATCCGATGCAGTTGGGTCATAAATAACATCATGAAACCAAGTGGCTAAATAAATAGCCGGGAAATCCGTCGCCAGAGATTTCATCCGGTCCAAGGTTGACATCATCAACTGAATATGACCGAGGTTATGATAATATCGTTGGGGATGAGAATAGGTACTGACTAAATTAAATAAGACTTTTTTACCGAGTTTGCGATCGGCAGAAAACTGTTCTAACAAGGCGTCCCAAGTCAATTTGAGGCCCAATCCATCTACATAGCTCATGATCCACGCGATCGCCTAAAATAATCGTGTCCACACACAAAGTCTCCTCGGTTGTAGCCTGCCACTACGGTCACTGTCAAACTTCACGAGAGTGATTTTCTCCAGGCATCCAAGGAAACGGAGGACCCGCTTGGAATTTTCCCGGGGAAATCTGGCCCATTACAGGGATAACTCGGCAATCCTGCCGTTGCCGTGAATATCCCGAGAGAGGGTCTCAACTTTCCTAGGGCCTTGGTGCGATTAACCCCGGGAAGTTGCCATGAAAATCCCGATAGAATTGTATGATATAGTATATCTCTTATTAACTATCTTCTTGTATTGTAGGCTACCATGTGGAAAAAAGAACTCTGGCTGGAAACTCAGTTCATTAACAATTTTTATCAGGGTCCTCTCCATAACTTAGTCTTTATTGATTTAGAATTTTTCCCGGTTTACATCACACCCAACAAAGTTCAACAAAGAATTTTTGGCTATACAATTACTCGAATCCTAGAGTCCAATGATTCTCAATATATTAAAATACAATTAATTGAAAATTATCGAGAAGAAAAGCATCTCGTTAAGGAAATTATTAGCGACTTGCAATTATTGCAAAGTAAAATTTTTGTCGGATTTAATATTATCAACAGTGATTTATATTGTTTGACCAAACGAATCAGGTCCTTGAGACTCAAACCCGACATCAGTCCTCTGACTATTTTAGATTTGTATGACCCCAAACAATCGCGATATCGCGGCGGATTAAATGGATTATTTGAATATCTGGATATCAACATTGACAAACAAATCAATGGTCTTTACATTCGCCGGAATGCCAAGCGCGTCCTGTCTCAAAAAGAAAATGCCAGCGAAATTATCAATAGAATTTATGAATATTGTTTAGAAGATGCCAAAAATTATTTTTATATTGTCTCCAATTGGAAACAAAAATTTCCACCTTTAGACCCGGACACCTTTCTCCAGTATGAGTTTAAGGTTAAACGGTATTAAGCCCAGTTGACTTCTTACAAAATACTGGTATGATCCCCCCAACCCCCCTTAAAAAGGGGGGCTTTTTAGAATAACCTGTTTTTGAGAGGGTTCAAAGGGATTGATTCACGGGAATCGGGAGCATCTCAATTTCGCCTCAAAGGGGAATTTACAACTCTTGCTCCCCCTTCCCTCGTAGGGAAGGGGGCTGGGGGGTTAGGTCTCTTTGCCTTCTTGAGATGCTCCCCGGGAATCGGGAGCATCTCAATTTCGCCTCAAAGGGGAATTTATACGTCTTGCTCCCCCTTCCAGCAAAGACATTCATTCCTTATACCTCCCTCTCCTTGTAGGAGAGGGCCGGGGAGAGGTGGGAAGGGGGCTGGGGGGTTAGGTCTCTTTGCCTTCTTGAGATGCTCCCCGGGAATCAACCCTTAAAACGCCTCTATTCCCTCAAACTTTTGAGTCTTTAGGGCATTGGCTGCTTCCCCACAGGTTCGGGGAGTGGGAAATAGTTTGTCCGGATTTGCCAATCCTTTGGGGTTAAACACGCTACGCACCCATTGCATGGTTTCTAAATCAATTTCATTAAACATTTCGCTCATGTAGCATTTTTTATCGGCCCCAATGCCATGTTCTCCGGTGAGACTTCCTCCGACTTTTACGCAAAGTTTGAGAATTTCTCCCCCTAATTCTTCCACTTGTTCTAAGGCCCCGGGAATGGCATTATCATAAAGCACTAAGGGATGCAGGTTGCCATCTCCGGCATGAAAGACATTCGCCACTCGATAGCCATATTTTTGGCTGAGTCCTTCGATTTCTTTCAAGACATAAGGCAATTGAGTCCGAGGAATGACCCCATCTTGAACATAATAATCGGGGCTTAAATGTCCCGCTGCGGCAAAGGCTGCTTTGCGCCCTTTCCATAATTTCATCCGGGTTTCTAAGTCCCTGGCAGAGGTAATATTTCGCGCCCCATTTTGCTTGCAGAGTTCAGAAATTCGCTTTTTGTTTTTATCAACTTCGACTTGCAATCCATCAATTTCTACCAATAAAATTGCCGTGGCATCTCGGGGATAGCATCCGGTGGCAACGACATCTTCTACGGCATTAATGCTGAGGTTATCCATCATTTCCATGCCAGCGGGAATGATGCCTGCACTGGTAATGGCAGAAACGGCGGCACCGGCATCTTCAACGCTGGTAAAATCGGCTAAGAGGACGCAAATCGCTTCTGGGGTTTTGAGAATGCGAAGAGTGATTTCTGTGGCGACTCCTAATGTGCCTTCGGACCCCACAAATAATCCGGTTAAATCATAACCGGGCATTTCCGTGAGTTCACCTCCCACTTCGACAATGGCACCATCAGGCAGGACTAATTTTAAGCCTAAAACATGATTGGTGGTAACGCCATATTTGAGGCAGTGAACCCCGCCGGAATTTTCGGCAACATTGCCACCAATGGAACAGATAATTTGACTGGAAGGGTCGGGAGCATAATAAAATCCTGCGCCGCTTACGGTTTGGGTGACCCAGTTATTAATTACCCCGGGTTGGACGACTACTCGCTGATTTTCTAGGTCAACGTTGAGGATTTTTCGCATTAATGCGGTGACGATTAAGACGCAGTTTTCGATAGGTAATGCACCGCCAGAGAGTCCGGTTCCTGCACCTCGGGGTAACCAGGGAATGTTATGCCGATCGCAGATTTTAATCGCTTCAGAAACCTGTTCGGTGGTTCGAGGTAATACCACTAATGCCGGACGTTGCCGGTAACTGGTTAATCCATCACATTCATAAGTAAGGAGTTCTTCTTTTCTTCGGACTACTCCATCTTTACCAACAACTCGTTCAAATTCTTTAATAATCGGTTTCCAGTCGCGTTTTGATTGGGTTTTTTGGGCCAGCATGGTAATTTTTCCTGCTTAGGGTTTATCAAAGTTTGAGTTTAAATTATCCGGGTATTTTAGGATAATTTTTGTGCAAAACTGCCGGCAATTTGTTATCCGACGGGTTGCCGATCGCGACTCTGTGCGGAAGCAGCAGAATAGCGATTGTTAGCGGAACTGGTCCAACTAAGCACTTGAATTCCATTGCCAAATGTTGCTTCCCCGACGACGGTAGAGAGTTCGGGAATCCCTTGACATTCCAGATGGGCGGCGATAAAATCTTTTTGGGCTTGTTGGACGGTTTTCCAGTGACCATTGTTAACAATCACTAAGGCGCGATCGGCTAAAAAGTTTTTCATGAACAGTAAACCAATGAGTTGCGATCGATAGTCATAAGCACAATCATAAAAATAGACTCCCACTTTAGGCGTAGGTTGGCGATCGCGTAAATCCAGCAGAAACCTTTCAAAGTCTTGATTGTAAAACTCAACCCGATCCAACACCTTAAATTGGGTTAAATTTTCAATCAGGGTTTCATAACTCTCGCTACTTTCATCCCATTCCGAGAAATTATCTACCCCATAAGCGTGGCGATTCTGTTGATCCAGCAATGCGCCAATTAAACTCGACCCTTGATAAGTGCCAATTTCACAATAAATTTCCCCGGGTTCCAGACAAGACACCGCTAAATTGATTAACTGCATCAAATTCGCTGTCGTCGTCCCTTGGACGCGATCGAGGACCTCCTGGAACTTGTCAGAACAGGGTTTGACTGAATCTTGACCCCAATTTTCATAACAATGAGGAAGCATTTCAATAAACTTCAGATAATCCATCCATTCACCTCGGATAATGTTGTGGGTTGTTGGTCATTTGTCATTGGTCATTTGTTGTTGGTCATTTGTCATTTGTCATTGGTCATTTGTTGTTGGTTGTTGGTTGTTGGTTGTTGGTGGGGGTCATTGGTCATTGGTGGGGGTTAGGGGTTGGGGTGGGTTGGGGAATCGGTTTGATTCTTCATCCAATCCCTCCGTGTCGCGTTGCACATAATTTGCGATCGCCCCTTTCCAAATCAAGTAGGCAGTCCCATTCAAATGTAACCCATCTAGGGTGTAGCGTTCATCCAATTGTTGATTTTCATCCACCAGTTGAGAATGTAAATCAATATAAGAATAAGAATAATTTTCGCTTAACCGTTTCAGTTGAGTATTCAAATTTCTAATCATTTCATTGCTAGGGCCTTTTTCAAACAGTGTTGGGTTGATGGGTAAAACACTTTGGACATAAACTTCGGTTTGCGGGGATTGTTGTTTAATAGTCGCTAAAATTTGTTGATAATTAACTAAAATCCCCGAAAAATCCTTTTTTCGCGCTAAATCATTAATGCCAATCATCAGAAAAATTTGACGGGGTTGAGAGGCGAGAATTGGACTTAATCGATTCAAGACCCCATCGGTTGTATCGCCCATAATTCCCCGATTGACAATTTGGGGATGATTTAAAATCTCGTTCCATTCACAGGAATCGGTTAAACTATCCCCCAGAAAAATAATGGGACTGCTGACTTCGGTAAGATTTTCAAACAAACTCTGGCGATGTTGATAGTAAATCTCAACCCAAGACTGAGAAGAGGTTTTTGCCGGAGTTGAATTGAAGTGTCTTAAAATGTAGGGAATTCCTCCTTTTTTTGCAATCAAGACCACCGCTAGAATCAAACCCATGATATTCAAAGTTAGTGATAAAATGAACTTGGGTTCCAACTGAGTAGATTTCATAACTTTAACTTCAACTGGATAAAAATAGTCAGGATTAAGGGGTTCGACTCGTTAGGGAAGGGAGGCCAACCTGGGCGACTTTTGTCTGTTCAAGAAACCCTTGAACTCTTTGCCAGACACGTTCTAGCAAATCGGGCCGATCAACGGCAAACCATTCAATATGCCGATCGCCTCGGAACCAAGTCCGCTGCCGTTTAGCAAATTGTCGGGTATGTAATGCCGTTAATTCTTGTGCTTCTTCCTGGGAAATTTCTCCCGCCAAATATTGCTTAACTTCAGCATATCCGAGGGTATGAAGCAGCGGTAAGTCAGACCCATATTTTTGACAAATTGATTCCACTTCCGCCACGAAACCCGCCTCAAACATTTCCTGAGTACGAATTAAAATTCGCCGATCGCCTTCTTGGACCTCGCTACAATCTAAACCAATCTGTAAAATGGGATAACTGGGAGGATTTTCTCCTTGTTGTTGAGAAATTGGGCAGCCGGTGACGTAAAATACTTCTAATGCCCGCAGGGTTCTGACCGCATCGTTGGCATGAATTCGGATGGTACTCTCGGGGTCCACCTGTTGCAGCATGGCGTAACATTGAGCTTGACCCAAGGCAGTCAACTGCGATCGCAATTCAGGATTAGGGGCCACCCGGGGAATTTTCAACCCCTTAACCACCGCCTTCAGATATAATCCGGTCCCTCCGACTAACAAGGGGACCTGATTGAGTCCCTGAACCTCAGCGATCGCCTGATTTGCCCGGTCCTGATAATCCGCCACGGTCAAATTATCCGTCGGATCGCAGATATCCAGGAGATAATGAGGGACCAATTGGCGATCGGCAGCAGTGGGTTTAGCGGTCCCAATATCAAACTCGCGATAAACCTGACGGGAATCTGCACTCAAAATTGGCGACCCCAGACCCTGGGCCAAATCCAATGCCAGACTGGATTTCCCCGTCGCCGTCGCCCCACAAATTACAATTAATCCAGGCATGATCGTCATTTGTCATTTGTCATTTGTCATTTGTCATTTGTCATTTGAGCAAGGACCAAGGACCAAGGACCAAGGACAAATGACCCATCCCCCCCCTGCATCCCCCCAAAAAATTTCTCTTCTAATCGGGCTATCATCGCTGACAACCGTTTAGTGTTATAATTTTGACAGTTTTTGGTATTCTGACACTTTGTGGGCTGCAAAAGCCCGATTAATGGAGCTATCGTGGTATGACCAGCAACTACAGCGCTGACCAAATACAAGTTCTTGAAGGACTCGAAGCAGTACGCAAGCGACCGGGGATGTACATCGGGACCACCGGACCCCGAGGACTCCACCATCTAGTTTACGAGGTTGTGGACAACTCGATCGATGAGGCGCTTGCTGGACACTGTACCCATATTGAAATTGAGTTCAATCCAGATGGCTCTTGTACCGTAACCGACGACGGTCGAGGCATTCCTACGGACATCCATTCTAAAACAGGAAGGTCCGCCCTGGAAACCGTCATGACTGTTCTCCACGCCGGAGGTAAATTTGGAGGAGGCGGTTATAAAGTCTCTGGAGGATTACACGGGGTGGGTATCTCCGTGGTTAATGCCTTATCGGAATGGGTTGAAGTCACCGTTTGGCGAGAGAAAAAAGTCCATACCCAACGGTATGAACGGGGTGCAGCAATTGGAGAACTGACAGGCAAACCGATTAAAGAAAATCGCACAGGAACCTCCGTTTGCTTTAAACCGGACCTGCAAATTTTTAGTACCGGCATTGAATTTGATTACAGCACAGTGGCGGGCCGATTACGCGAACTGGCCTACCTAAATGCTGGGGTTAAAATCACCTTTTCCGATAATCGGATTGAACTGCTCAAAAATAATGAACCCAGAGTTGAAAGCTATTGCTATGAAGGGGGAATTCGGGAATATGTAGAATACATGAACCGAGATAAACAGCCTCTTCATGAAGAAATTATTTACGTTGAAGGCGAACGGAATAATGTTCAGGTGGAAGTCTCGTTGCAATGGTGCACCGATGCTTACACCGATAATGTTTTGGGATTTGCTAACAACATCCGGACCATTGATGGAGGGACGCACCTAGAAGGATTAAAAGCGGTTCTGACCCGAACCATGAATGCGATCGCCCGCAAACGGAATAAACTCAAAGAAGGGGATTCCAATCTCGGTGGCGAGCACGTTCGGGAAGGGTTAACGGCAGTGATTTCCGTGAAAGTGCCGGACCCGGAATTTGAAGGGCAAACTAAAACCAAATTAGGCAATACCGAAGTCCGGGGAATTGTGGATTCTTTAGTGGGTGAAGTGCTCACGGAGTATTTAGAATTTCGCCCCAGTGTGGCGGATGCGATTTTAGAACGCGCAATTCAGGCATTTAATGCTGCGGAAGCTGCCCGACGCGCCAGGGAATTGGTGCGCCGGAAATCGGTCTTAGAATCATCTCCGTTGCCTGGAAAACTGGCGGATTGTAGTACCAAAGACCCCAGTGAAAGTGAAATCTACATTGTAGAAGGGGATAGTGCGGGAGGCAGTGCCAAACAAGGACGCGATCGCCGTTTCCAAGCCATCCTCCCCTTACGCGGTAAAATCCTGAACATCGAAAAAACCGATGATTCCAAGATTTACAAGAATACCGAAATTCAAGCCCTAATCGCCGCCCTCGGTTTAGGGATTAAAGGGGAAGAGTTTGACTCCACACAATTGCGCTATCATCGAATCATTATCATGAGCGTAGCGGGAGACGAACCCACTCTGGTCATGGATGACAAAGGGCAAACGGAGTTCGTCAAAATTGGTCAATTTATTGACGAATGCGTAGAAGGGCGTCGCAGTCCCGAACGCTATCGTGTGGTGTCCTTCGACCCCGTGACCCATGCCACCCGCTTTAAACCCTTGAAAGCGGTGATTCGACATGGCCATGAAGAAGCCATGTATAAAATTACCACCCGGTATAATCGCTCAGTCAAAGTCACCTCCTCCCATAGCGTATTCGTCTATGAAAACGGAGAAGTGATTCTCAAAAAAGGCAACGAAGTCAAATCGGGAGATTTGTTAGTCGCCTCTCGACGGTTACCGCGTCCCGCAGAAAGTCCAACTCGCATTGATTTGCTGGAGACCTTGTATCGCGCTGGACTGACGCGATCGCTCTACTTAAAAGGGGAAGATGTGCGCCGGATTGCCAGTCAGCGTCTGCTGGCTAAAGTTGCTACCCCAGGGGAATGGAACGAACCTCGGGTGGAATTGGCAGCGACGGCATGGCAACAACTGATTTCCCAACGGAAAATGGCCGGTATCACCCAGAAACAGGTGGCAACCGTCTGCGGTGTCAAACAACCGATTACCATCAGTCATTGGGAACGGGGTATCAATCGTCCCACGTTACCGAACTTTTTGGAATACCTAGAGGCGATCGGGGGGAACGAGAACATCGTTTATGAAACCGTCCCTTCTAAACTCGATCGCCTGTTAGAACAGGATGATACCAGCAAAAATGCCCTGTGGCGTGAAGTCACTGCCTATAAAGCATTTGAGTATTTCACCCCCAGCGAACTGATCCAACTCGGTGACGCGGTGCAAATTGTCCCCCAGGCGCATCAAAATAAAGCCTTTAATCGCTATTTGCCGATTACAAAGGAATTGATGAAATTCTTGGGATGGTATGTTGCTGAGGGAACCCTGAGTCAACACCAAGTGAGCTTAAATCTGGGTAAAAAAGACGAGCAGTTTATCCCGGCATTGAGTGAGGCGATCGCCGCTACCTTCGGAGAAACGCCACGGCGCTATCCTGACCCCGACAGTGACGGCATTAAACTCTATTTCCATAGTGTCGCTGCCGCCCGGTTATTGCAAGCCTGGGGTTTAGCCAAACCCGCCCATGAGAAGCAACTGCCTGATTTAGTCTTCAGCCTCCCAGAAGACCTGCAATTGGCCTTTTTAGAAGGCTATTTCCTCGGAGATGGCACGATTGGCAGCAATAACTTCTCCTGGACGACCAATTCCCCTGCCTTGAAAGAAGGGTTGCTGTATCTGTTCGGACAACTGGGATTAATTGCCACTCCCACCGAACATCAACCCTCAACCCCAGGGGATGCGCTAATCCAAACCCGCCATCCCTATTACACCCTGACCATTTGTGGGAAAGAGCAAATCGCTTTCTGTCAAGCAATCTGGCAACATCATGCCAATGCACCACAGTTGGAGGAACATTTAGCCCGTCCCACCCGCAAAGCACAGGATTTCGTCCCCATCAGCGATGATTTAATGGGACTGAAAGTGATATCGGCTGAGGAGATTGAATTAGTCGGTGACTATGTGTATGACTTCTCTGTAGAAGGGGATGAAAACTTCGTTTGCGGAACTGGCGGGTTATGTGCTCATAACACTGACGCGGACGTTGATGGGGCGCACATCCGGACTCTGCTGCTGACTTTCTTCTATCGCTATCAACGGGAAATGGTGGATCAAGGGTATGTTTATATTGCTTGTCCGCCGTTGTATAAGGTAGAACGGGGACGGAATCATTTCTACTGTTACAGCGATCGCGAACTGCAAAACTTGATCCGCAATGAATTCCCGGCGAATGCGAACTACACGATTCAGCGGTTTAAAGGGTTGGGTGAAATGATGCCAACCCAACTCTGGGAAACTACGATGAATCCAGAAAGTCGGACGTTGAAACGGGTGGAAATTGAGGATGCGGCAGAAGCCGATCGCGTGTTTACGGTGTTAATGGGCGATCGGGTCGCACCCCGTCGTGAGTTCATCGAAACCTACGGTCCTCAACTCAAACTGATGGATCTGGATATTTAAGGGTTTCGGGGTTTGATGTCCTGAGTCAAGGGTAGGGTGAGTCACCGGAATCTACTCAGGACTGAGGCCCTTTTAGGGAGAACATCTCAATTTTGCAAAGAGACCTAACCCCCCAACCCCCTTCCCTCTGAGGGAAGGGGGAGAAAGAGTTTTGTTCCACCCTCTCCTTGTAGGAGAGGGGGCACCGGCGGAGAGATCAGAGCGGTTTTAGGCCAAATTGAGATGCTCCCCTTTTAGGCAGAACATCCGATAGGATAGGGGCAGTATATGAACTGCCCCGCCTATAACGGATCAATACAAAAGACTGGCGCGTTGAATATCAGGAATTGTCCGTTGAAATTGTCACTGTTTGAGGATTATCAGCCGATCGCCGCGATCGCCGTTACCCCATCGGGGGTCAAACGATTACTATCTCTGTGTGATGCCACCGATGCCATCCTCTGGATACCCGCATCTTGTCAAGGTGCGATTGATGAGACAACTCACCCCAGAGTGCAGGTTTATACGGGTTCATTAACGGACCATCTCGCTCAGATTTGGCCGGATTGTGGGGCTTTTATCTTTTGTTTAGCAACCGGCGCAGTCGTTCGGGCGATCGCACCGTTGTTACAGCACAAATCCATCGATCCGGCAGTGATTGTGGTGGATGAAGCGGGGAAATTTACCATTAGTTTATGTAGTGGACATCAAGGGGGTGCGGACAAACTGACTCAGGCAGTCGCCTCTCACCTCGGTGCAACCCCCGTCCTCACCGGCGCATCATCGGCGTTGCAATTGCCCGGAATTGATGTGCTAGGCGTACCCTTTGGCTGGAAACGAGGGGAGGGTCAGTGGACCGCAGTCAGTGCGGCGATCGCTCGTCAGGAACCCGTAGAAGTCATCCAAGAAGTTGGTTGCACCCTGTGGCAAGAGAATTTACCGGAAAATCATCCCTTTGTCCTAGAATCGCCGGATGATTCAAAACCCTCCAAGGCAAGAGTCTGGATTAGTGCCATCCAGCGCCAGTTTGCACCAGATTCGGAATTCCCCAAGGTGCAATGGCATCCGCGAGTCTTGTGGGTGGGAGTCGGTTGCGAACGAGGAACATCGCGGCGAGTGCTGGAAACGGCGATCGCCCAAGTTTGTCAGTCCCATCATTTCGCACAAGCTGCGATCGCCGGAATTGCCACCCTTGATATTAAAGGCGATGAAGTGGGATTATTGGAGTTGTGCGAGGCGCGTCAGTGGCCGTTAAAAACCTTTCCCTCAGAGGTTTTAAAGTCAGTTACAGTTCCCACCCCCTCAACGGTGGTGGAACAGGAAGTGGGAACTCCCAGTGTAGCAGAAGCCGCGGCGATCGTTGCTGCGCAAGAGGGGAATTCCCTGGGTGAAACGGCCAATTCTCTTCTCGTTTCTAAGCAAATTTTTCGCTTAGAGGGGGAACCCGGTGCCGTGACAGTGGCGATCGCCCAAGCGGAGAGAGAATATACCGGACGTGAGGGAAAACTCTGGTTAGTGGGAACGGGTCCAGGAGCGTTAAACCAGATGACCCCAGCCGCACAAACCGCCATTGCCACAGCAGATCTGGTGATTGGTTATACCCTCTATATTGATTTAATTAAACCCCTCTTGCGTCCGGGTCAACTGGTGCAATCGTTGCCAATTACCCAAGAAAGACAGCGCGCAGAACTGGCGATCGCGTTTGCCGAGTGGGGATTAACCGTCGCCGTAATTTCCTCTGGAGATGCGGGAATTTACGGCATGGCGGGATTAGTCTTAGAACAACTCCGGGATGGGGGTTGGGATGGTCAAACCCCAGGGGTACAAGTCTTTCCCGGAATTACCGCCTTACAAGCGGCTGCCTCTCGGGTGGGAACACCGTTAATGCATGATTTTTGTGCGATTAGCCTGAGTGATTTGCTCACCCCTTGGACGATGATAGAAAAGCGGTTAGAAGCAGCCGCAGCAGCGGATTTTGTGGTCGCGCTTTATAACCCGCGATCTCGCACTCGAACCGAACAGATTGCCACCGCACAGGGGATTTTTCTCAAGTACCGAAAACCCGATACTCCCGTGGCGATCGTGCGATCGGCATATCGAGAAGACGAACAAATCACCCTCACCACCCTGGAAAAACTCCTAGAAAACCCCATAGATATGCTCAGTACCATCCTCATCGGCAATCAAAGCACCAGTCTCTATGAAAATTGGATGATTACCCCCAGAGGGTATCTCGGATTCGAGACCCGCTAAACCCATTAAAGCCAGAAACCCGGTTTCTTTACCAACTTTTTGCGAATCAGCCATTCATTAAAGTAAGAAACCCGGTTTCTGGTCCTACAGCTTCAAGAATTACGAAATCTTTAACATAAAACCCTAAAGAATGTAGATGCGATTCGCTTTCTCGCATCTACATTTAAGCTAGATTCTCACTGCCAATTCCCTAGGTTTCACCCTTCGTAAAACCTAGGTTTCTTGAATTCCTTGACGGACTTGTTCGACAGTTAACCCCAAAATTTGGGCCGTTTGCTCTACCGTAAACCCCCGGGATAGCAACTGCGGGACTACTTCAAGTTTGCCTTCGAGTCTGGCTTCGAGTCTGGCTTCGAGTCTGCTTTCAATCAGACCTTCGAGTTTGCCTTCGAGTTTAATATCTTGATACAGTCTGGATTGCTTGAACCCACTCACGTCTATCATCTTTTTTACCTCTTCGCGTCTGAATTTAGAAAACTTGTACAATACGACCGTCTCTATTAATTCTACAACTTCTGCGCGATTGATTAAGGGGGGCTAAGAGATTTTTGCAAGATATTTAATAACTTGCATGATGTTTAGTTCACATTCAATAGATTCCGGATTGACTGATTCAGATGATACTGTTCAGATGAACTACAGCACAGCAAGATTAGTTTTCCATGACGTATAGATATCCCTCCTTGTACTGCTTTTTAGAAGTCATTATGTAGACAATTAAATAATTTTTTAAGTCAAATACTTCTTTGATGCCTGAAACCAAATTGTTCGTGTCATATTTAAGGAAGTTATCGGCATTTATTTTTGACAGAGAACTGTTTATGTACTGAACCAAATCGTTTGTAAACTCTTGAAATGATTGGCTATCTTTTAATTTTTGGCTTTGACAATAGTAGACTTGACCAGATAGACTTTTAATGGGTGATTTTTGACTGGATTGCCTCTCCAATTCCTTGACTTCACCCTGAACCTTCTCCTCTTGATCCGGGTTAGCATCCTGAACTTCAGGAAGAGGCTGCTCAAGGAGTCCAGTTGTTTCAAAGGATTGTTGGATGAACTTCTCGAAAATTGTAACAAGCTCTGGAACTGATATTAGAATAGCTCCCTGGGTAAAGCTCTCTTTATCATAAACAATATATTCACCCTCTTTTTTCAATTTTAGGGCAAAGTTTAGGGTATAGGTCATAGGTTTTAGGGGGTAACTTCCCGAGCAACTATCGTAATTTTAATGGAGTAGGAATCCACCGCTTCATAGGCGGTCCTGGCTGCTGAACGGCATCGAATGATGATTTCTGTTGCATCCGGAACCGCGCGGAGTTGAGCGCCTACAATCTGATCTAGCATAGGGCGAGTCAAATGCCGATCTTTATACTCTAAAGCAATCTTCTGGTAGGCCATTAATAATCACCATTTATCAAAATATTTCTAATTCGTGTGGCTACGTTTTTGGCTCCTTTTTTCGTGGGAGCAATAATCCGAATGACGCAATCAATCCCGCCATCTTTACCATACCGATTCTCTACAATTTGTGGAGTCAGTGGGGTCCCCCCTACATCGGTGAATTCAACGGTTTCAAATCGTTTGAGTCTTAGCATTAAGCGTTTGAGTTCGTCATGCTCAAATTTATACCCCATTTGACTAGGGGTTAATTTTTCTACGGGTTTGAACCCTGTAACATTGAAAAAATTAAAGGAGTTTTGAACCCATCCGACAATCAAATCAATCATAATTGTTTGCTCCTTGTACCTGTTAATTCAGATGTTTTTGCAAATCATGGCCCATCAGATTTTACTTGGCTAGGATCTGATAGGAGGACTTAGAAGAGTAGAAAGAATCAAGGCCGATCGCACCCTATTGCAGTCCTGAAAGTTCCTCAACAACGGTGCGATCGCCGTTGAGTTATATCTGGTTAATTCCTGGATTTTCTACAGGTGCGATCGCCCAGTCAATTTTACTTCTTGAATAGTAAGCCAATCACAGATATGGGAATGACCACGATTCCCCACACAATCACAACCCCAATCATACCCAGTCCAGCACCTGCTACATAGGCATCACTGGATTCCATCATTGTAGTGTCTAAGGATCCAGCACCAGAAAATAACCAGTATCCGCACACAAGGGTCCATAGAATTACGATAGCTCTAATCATCACTTTCTCCTTTGAGTTAAGGTAGCAAGGTTCACTGGCAAGCCCCTACACAAGCATTGCTCAAGTTCTGGCAGTGCGATCGCCTGCTCAATCCTTATTGTCTTCTAATCCTTATTCCTTTAGACAAGTCGGAAAAGGACGGATAAAGACGGCTCTTTTTTTTAAAAAATCTTAAAAGGGCGGATCATAGCGGATAATAGCGGATAGGGAAAAGTTTGAGAGGGTTGATCGCGGCACTATGAACTGGCAATCGGTGTTGAAATCAATTGATGACTTAGTGTTTCAGCAAACGGGTAAACATCTTGATAATCTGCAAATGGCAATTTTGAAGGGCGTCCTTAATGGTGAGAAGTATGCAGACATTGCCGAACAGTATAAATGCACGAAGGGTCATGTCAAGGATGAGGGATACGAACTTTGGCAAATTTTGTCACAAATTTTAGGGGAAGACTTAAACAAATCTAATTTTTCCGCTACGATTGAACGTTTGGGGCTTTTAAATCATCAAATTATTGGAAATCCCGTCCAAATTGTTAATCTCAACCTTTGTGCTAATCCGGATAATTTGGAAGTAAATAATAAGGAGAGGGTCAATCCTGATTTACATTCAGATTCCACCCCCAATCAGGAAAGCTCAAATCAAAAAAATTTAGACCCTACCGTTATCAAAACTATCTATAAGTTCAATGAACTAGGATTAACTCCCGAACAAATTGCCGAAACGATGGATTTACCGTTATCTCAAGTCCTAGATTCATTCAAAAAATAAACCAAACTTAAGGTCAGTTTAAATCAACCTCTTAATCGATTAAACAAATCAGGCCCTATTCCATCCCATAAATTCACGATTTTGTATAAAAAATACTGCGATAGAGTCAATCACCCTACCGCAGATTCAAATGTTTTAACCCGTCATCACACCTAGGTTTCTTGAATCCCTTGGCGCACTTGTTCGACGGTTAAACTCAAAATTTGTGCCGTTTGCTCTACTGTAAATCCCCGGGACAACAACTGCGGGACTACTTCAAGTTTGCATTCGAGCTTAATATCTTGATACAGCTTGGATTGCTTGAATTCATTCACGCCTATCATCTCTTGGACCTCCTCGCGGCTTAATTTAGAAAACTTGTACAATACGACCGTCTCTATTAATTCTACAACTTCTGCGCGATCGGCGTCATCGGTTATTTCAAAAACCACACTATTTTTTATAAAAAATACTGCGGTAGAGTCAATTACTCTCCCGCAGATTGAAAGGGTTTAGCCCTTCGTCTAACCTAAGTTCCTTGAATCCCTTGGTGGACTTGTTCGACAGTTAACCCCAAAACTTGTGCCGTTTGCTCTACCGTAAATCCTTGGGAAAGCAACTGCGGGACTACTTCAAGTTTACCCTCCAGCTTGCCTTGCATCAGACCTTCAAGTTTGCCTTCGAGCTTAATATCTTGATACAGTCTGGATTGCTTGAATTCATTCACGCCTATCATTTCTTGGACCTCCTCGCGGCTTAACTTAAAAAACTTGTACAATACGACCGTCTCTATCAAGTCTACAACTTCTGCACGTTCAGCGTCATCGGTCAAGTTCTGCCTTGCCTGAACCACAAGCTGTCTGGCTTGTTCCGCAGCAGAAGCCTCTCGCTTCTCAATGATTAACTGGACAATCCGCATTCCTAACGAGGTTTCGGGGACCTCGGATAACTCGTCCAGATAGATGCGCTGAACTTGATTAGAATTCAGTAGTGCTTTATAGGGGGCCAGTTCCTTCGGTTCATAACTACGTCGGCCAAAAATGACCACCACTCGCCAGTTTTGAGCGGGATTGTTTTGATGGAGGTATAGAAAGAGTTCGGCAAATAAATTGGCATAAAATTTTTTGTCGCTGTAAAATTGTACCTCTACCAAATTCAAGGGCATTTCTGGAAACTCAGCTTTGGGGATAAACAACCCATCAATCCGAAAGGCGGTTTGTTTGAGTTCCACGGACGAAAATTCATAAGCCTCTGCTTCGGAGGCGGGACGACCAATCAATTCAAAGAAGCAACTGGGTTGTTGTTTAAACAGTCTGTAAAATATCGGGTCTGTTTCCATGTCAGCAGGAGTAGATGGCACTCCAGTGTGATGTCTTGATTAAGTATTATCTTATCATAGTTAGGGTTTAAAAAACTATACTTACCTCAAATTAAGGCCAATTTATGATGACAGTTTTCTGAAAATTACGCGCCTAGGTTTCCGGCTGCTAACACTTGGTCAACAGTTAAGGTTAATTCGGGGAAAAATTGAGAGGCTATGGGTTGACTTGCGGTTAAGATGGTTTCTTCATAGAATCCTTCTTCTAGGCGTAAGAGGGAGAGTTGATTTAGGATGGGGTCTACAATCCAATATTCGACGATTTCGGCGGCTGCATATTCCGATCGCTTATATCGATAGTCCCGGTTGACGGATTCAGGACTGACCACTTCTACCACTAATAAAGGCGGGGTTTGAAACACCAAAGATTTTTGGCTTAATTCCTGGGCTTGTTCGAGAGTGACCACGCAAATATCCGCTAGACGAGACTTCTGTGGTCCGGTTCTGATTCCTGCATCTTTAAAACAGATCCATTCTAAAGATTTGCGGTTTATTTCAGATTCTAACGCTTTTTCAAGAAATCTTGCAATTAAAAAATGCTCTAAACGGGGTGGATTCATGACCTCTAATTTCCCATTGACTAATTCATATCGGTTCGCGCTTCCATCATCATACTGGAGATAGTCTTCAAAGCTGCATAATTTATCGGCGAGTAAAGTATTCATGACAAGGGTTTAGATGGGATTGATGGATGCCATTATAGCGCATCCCATGACCACCACTCTGGTGGTTCACGGGTCAGAGGGGTCCGGAGGGAGGAACAATGGGGAGAGAAATATCCTTTAGAAAGTATCCCTTTGATTGATACGGAGTATCATCGATCGCCCTTAAGAAACTTCTGGATCTTCTGGGGAGGCAGTCGCCCCCAAAATAGGTCCCTCCGTTCCGGCAACCTCGGCTCATCTCTCAACCATGACCATTTTTTGAATTTTGTCAATGACATCGATCGCGAATTTTCTGCCAATTTTTCACAGTCATCCTATGTTGGCGATCGCTCCCTAAATTCACCAAATCTTTAAGAATAAAAATTGAGTGTTGTGCAATAGATGCAAATAGGGTGCAATCATGCTAAGTCAAACAACTTTACCTAAACTTTCGGTGGATCAAATTGTCGATAGAATCTTTGCTTTGCGGCAAATAACCCGCGTTGACCAACAACTGTTGATGACAACGCTACTCTCGAAAAATGCCCTGAATGACCGTGAACATACGCAAATTAGTCGTGTCTTTGATGCAGTTCAACGCGGGTTAGTTCGGGTTGTCGAGTAAGGTTCATGGGGTAATTACGGATGAAAAATGCTGGTTCTCAGTCGAGCTAACGCAGTTTTTCTTCTGTGTTGTCCTCTCAAGAGCGCAGAACATGAGTAGCAACAAATGTTTGGCTACGCACCGTGGTTCGTTTTCTCGTGGATACTATCTCTTCAATCTTAATTACTGGCACTTATGAATGTCTATTAATAAAAAGTAGCCTGCTGGATCCCTGAGTCCAGCAGGCTCTATCATATTTCAAGGATCAGCAAAATCCCCATATCTTTCTTTGTAGCAACCTTGTTTCAGGTTTTAGCTATTTTGCAATAACCAAAACCCGCTATAGGTCATCCCAGAATCATCGGGTTGGATCAGCAAAAAATGTAACCCCTGAGTTGCCTGTTTCCGCTGTTGAAAGGTTTGACCCGCCTCGGCAACTTCTGTATCCTCAAAGGTAGCAATAATCCACCGTTCTACTAATCCCGCCTCTAAAATTAGTCCATTGGGAGGTCCGGGATTGTAATCGATCGCCACTGGGGATGCTTCCTGAAACCATTGAGCCATTTTCAGCGATTGCCGTCCGCCATCGAAAACCACTCCCGGAATCACCGCATTAGAAGGGAGTCCCAAGGCAACTGGCGTCAATTCCTCCGGGATATGACGAATCCGGATTGCTCTTTCAGCAAACACTTCCATCAAATAAGCGGCACTCACGGAAGCAAACCGCCAGCGATCGCCCCATAATTCTTCCGGCAAAGGTCCCGGTGGCGGGCGATCGCTGACTAACGGTTCATAAGGTTCATGAGTATAATTCGGCTCATTTCTATACTTCTGCGCCTTTTGCACCAACCATGATTTTAAAGCCGGAGTGCGTCGAGACGCTTCTACCTTCACCCCCAACTTTTCCCCTGCTGCTACCATCAAACTCAGCGACTGGGGACGAAACACGGCGATCGCCTCCGGTAATCTCCCTTCCCCGGCAATTTGCAGTTGTTCCGCTAACCAAGTTGAGTTTGCCTCCGCTTGGGAACAGCGACTACTCCATTGGAAATTAAGCGTTGCATCACAGAGACACAACTCCCATAACGGTTCCCCTGTAGCACTTTGTAAAGGACGACGATAAAAATCTGCTTGCCAAATCACCACAACTACTATCCCAATTAAATCCGACTGTAGAGGCGATTCGCGAATCGCCTCTACAGGCAGGCGGAGGTTTGAACCCCCGCCGATAATCCCAATTACACCAAAACGCTGGCGAGAATCGGTTCTAAATCAAGCTGAATCCCGGGTGCATACACCTTTGCCACATAATCCGCCACCATGCGATCGGTGTTGAATAACGGTGCATTGGTCTTAATCGAACCCTTCATCATCTTAATCCAACCGTGAGATAAGCCAGTATTCGGGTCGATGTCGTAATACAGGGGAACAATTTCCTCCTCTAATAACCGATACAGGGATTCTGCATCAATTTTATCCTGCATTTCTTGGTCGCTGGTATGAGCATCTTCTCCGATCGCCCAACCATTCATCCCTTTGCCATCAGGACCCGTTTGATAGCCTTCACACCACCATCCGTCTAACACGCTGCAATTAATCCCGCCATTAAAGCAGACCTTTTGACCGCTTGTTCCCGATGCTTCCAGGGGACGACGGGGGGTATTTAACCACACATCTACCCCTTGCACCAACTTCCGTCCCGTGTACATATCGTAATCCGGCAGCACAATCACGCGGTTTTGCAACAGGGAATGTTGTTGACTCCATTCATAAATCCGTTGCAGAATCCGTTTGCCTTGCTCATCTGCCGGGTGTGCTTTCCCGGCAAACACGATTTGCACCGGGCGTTCTGGGTTGCTGAACAGACGTAGCGATCGCTCCAAATCATGCATCAACAAATACCCCCGCTTGTAGGTACTGAAGCGGCGCGCAAACCCAATTGTTAGCACATTCGGGTCTAAAATCCGGTCTGCTGCATCCACCCATTGGGGATTTTCTCCCCGTTGTTGCCTTGCACGTTTAATTTTAGTGCGAGTGTGAGCAATTAACCGCTCTTTCAGCAGTTGATGACGCCACCAGAGTTCCTCATCGGGAATGTCATCTACCTTCGCCCACATTTGCGGGTCAGCGATGCGATTGGACCAATCCTCACCGAAATACTGAGCATACAGGTCACTCAGCAGAGGTGCAGTCCAGGTGCGCTGATGCACGCCGTTGGTGATATGACCGATCGGGACTTCTTCCATCGGGCGATCGGGATACATAATATGCCACATCTTCCGGGAAACTTCCCCATGTAAGGCAGAGACGCCATTGGCAGTCCGGCACATCCGCAACGCCAGTACAGTCATGCCAAACGGTTCCCAAGGGTCTCCCAAACGCCTTGCACCCACTGCCATGAATTGTTCCTGAGTCAGTCCCAGAGTAGGCCAATAGTGGGAGAAGTAAGACTCGATCAAGTCTCCGGAAAACACATCGTGACCCGCAGGAACTGGGGTGTGAGTGGTGAAGACACAACGTTCGCGAACCGACTGTTCTACATCGTAGAAACTCTTACCCGTGCGCTGCATTTCCAGGCGGGCAACTTCTAGGGTGCAGAAAGCGGCGTGTCCTTCGTTCAGGTGGCAAATGGCAGGGTTAATTCCCAGGGCCTCTAATGCTCTGACACCGCCAATTCCGAGGACAACTTCTTGGGCGATCCGGGTGTCTTGGTTGCCGCCATAGAGGTGTCCGGTTAACCAGCGATCGAGGGGGTCGTTATCGTGGCGATCGGTATCGAGTAAATAGAGGGAAACTCGCCCGACTTGTACACGCCAAATTTGAATTTTGACCACCCGATTGCGGATTTCTAATTCCACCGTAATCGGTTGACCATCGGCATCGGTGATTAACTCCAACGGCATCTGCTCGAAGATATTATCTACATAATAATCTTCTTGCCAGCCGTGACCGTTAATGCGTTGGCGGAAATATCCTTGCCGATACATTAAGCCAATCCCAATTAAGGGAACGCCTAAATCTGAGGCGGATTTGAGGTGATCCCCAGCTAACATTCCCAAACCACCGGAGTAGATGGGGAGGGATTCATGGATGCCAAATTCGGCGCAGAAGTACACGACGGGGCGATCGCCGGTAATCTGAGGGGCCACTCGACTCGCCCAGGTATCCCGAATCGCCATATAGCGGTGAAATTGCTCCGAAACCGCTTTCACCCGTTTCATGTAATCCGGGTCATTCGCCAACTGACTGAGGCGTTCTAGGGAAACAAATTGCAGCAAGGCAACGGGATTATGGTTCCACTGCTGCCATGCCTCGGGATCGATGTTGCGAAACAGAGAAATTCGTTCAGTGGTCCAACTCCACCAATAGTTATAAGCGATTTCTGCCAAGGGTTTCAGGGGAAGGGGCAATTTCTCCCGCAACTGTTGGCTGGCTTTCGTGTAATTTTCAATCACCATACTATGACACCATGCTTTCGAGAGGTTTTCGGTTGTCGGACATTTGACACAAGGGCGATACCCCGAAGACTCTCGATGGACCGATCGCTGCCAAGAGTATCCCGGGGCTGCTCCTTTGGCAACATTAGGATGAATTATAAATTTATTACCTCTTGGCGGTAAATAGGTGTTTTATTACACAATTTTAAGTTTTGCTTCAAATTCTCCTGGAACTGACCCTAGGGGCGATCGCCTCTTGACCCGTCTTTTGTGGGTTCCCCGGGGCCTAGAGTAGGAATCCGCCAATATCTTGCTCTGTAACCCTTGCACCGTCTTTCCTTCCTGATTTAACCCGAAAATTTTTCATCGTTCTAGGGGTTGAGTTCAGGGGATCTCCTGGAGCAATTTCGGGAGTCAGGGTCGGTGCGTCAGGGTTATTAATTGTGAGCAATTCTTGACGTTCAGTCTCTACAGGGGCGATCGCACCGGGTGGGGAGGCTGATCCCGCGCTGAGGGACCTCATCCTATTGCAGATTGGGAATGACCCATCTGGACAGGACTTAGGCATATTTTCCAAGGCAACCCTAGATATGTAGAGGCGATTCGCTTGCTCGCCTCTACATATCTAGGGGTAATGCGTAAAGGAACTCCAACAAATAAATCACCCCAATTTGATGCGATCGCACCTAATAAGACTGTCCACGCCCGCGCAGGCACCGCTTCGTCCTGTGAGCTTCCAGGCTTTCCTAGCGGAACGCTCATAGAACAGCCTGCGGGGTTTTTGGAGATTTTATTTTTTGGAGTTCCCTAATCGGAAAAGGGCTAGGTCCCTCAATGTCACCGGCCACCTGAACAAAGGGACCTGGAAATTATGAAGATGAGCCAAGGGCCGCGATCGCAACACCAAAAATCAGCTAAAATCGGTAAAAATCACGGCAAACTTATCGTTAATAGTAGAAGTCCTATGAATCCCGATCTGACTAAATTTGGTGAACAGATGTCCCAGCTTACTGGAGTGCGGGCCATCATGAAAGATATTAGCGAAACCTTACGCGCTTCTTCAGATCGGGATTTAATTAATATGAGTGCCGGAAACCCGGTCATTTTGCCCGAGGTGGAACAGTTATGGCGCGATTGTACCGCAGATTTACTCTCCTCCTCGGAGTATGGGGAAGTCGTATGTCGCTACGGAGAATCCCAAGGGTATCAGCCGTTTATTGATGTCATCAAAGCGGATTTTAACAAGCGCTATGGATTAAACCTGAGCGATCGCAATATTCTGATTACTCCTGGCAGTCAATGCCTCTACTTTTTTGCCGCCAATACTTTGGGTGGATACAGCAGCAGTGGACAACTCAAACAAATTGTCTTACCCCTAAGTCCCGATTATACCGGGTATGGGGGAGTCAGTTTAGTTCCGGAATCTTTAATTGCTTATAAACCCACCTTAGATTTAGATGCAACAGCACATCGGTTTAAGTACCGACCCGATTTCAGCCAATTAGAGATTAATGAAAATGCCGGTTGTGTGATTTTTTCTCGTCCCTGTAATCCCACCGGGAATGTGCTAACTGAGGACGAGGTGAAGAAAATTGCCGCAATGGCAGCACCTTATGATGTGCCAGTGTTTGTGGATTCAGCCTATGCACCGCCCTATCCGGCGTTGAATTTCACCGATATGACGCCGATTTTTGGGGGGAATATTATTCATTGTATGAGTTTATCCAAGGCGGGGTTACCGGGAGAACGGATTGGAATTGCGATCGGGGATGAACGCACGATTCAGATTTTGCAATCCTTCCAAACCAATTTGTGTATTCACTCCTCTCGCTATGGACAGGCGATCGCAGCAAGGGCGATCGCATCAGGCGCATTAGCCGAAATTGCCGAAACCGTCATTCGTCCTTACTACCAGCAAAAATTCACCGTCCTAGAAACCACCCTCGATCGCGCCATGCCAAAAGACCTCCCCTGGTTCTTGCATCGCGGTGAAGGCGCAATTTTTGCCTGGATGTGGTTCCAAGACTTACCCATGACGGATTGGGAACTCTATCAAGAATTGAAAAAAGTCGGAGTCATAGCCGTTCCCGGCAGCAGTTTCTTCCCCGGTTTACGCGAAGATTGGAAACACAAACATGAATGTATTCGCCTGAGTTTAACCGCCAGTGATGAAGCCATAGAAATGGGTATGGAACGTTTAGCAAAAGTGGTTGAAAAAGTATTTCAAGGCGTCATTGCCTAACTCAATTTAATCCCCCCGACAAAGATTCAAAAACCGGGTTTATAACCCAAAATTTGGCAACCTATCCAAATTGAAGGAGAAACCCGGTTTCTAACGCCCACAACAAAATTAATAGTATGTTTACCGACGAATTGATATTGATAAACCCGTTCTAACTGGACAGTGAAAAGTTCTATGAGATCATTATCAAGGGGCTTTTAACTGTCTAATGCGTCTGTGTATGTTGTTATGCATGAATAACTCTTTGGCCTGAAGGAATTTTGTCAAAAGTAAGCTGGGTGGACTTTCAGCTAAAATAGAAGGGGCAGATTGCTGTAGAGTAAGCCGAACAATTTGCTCACTCGGAT
>NZ_JAMXOT010000464.1 GCF_024220515.1 Oscillatoria sp. HE19RPO | reverse complement strand
TGCAACAAATAAATCACCCAAATGCGATGCTTAAGGAACTAAAAAGACGTTCTTAGCCCGCGCAGGCACCGCTTCGTCCTGTGAGCCTCCACCCTTGAGGGTGTGGGTTTTTGGGTATTTTATTTTTTGGAGTTCCCTAAATCCGACAAGCGAGAAAATATTAAGGTTTCTTCACTTCAGGACTTAGAGAAAGATTAAACGGTCAAAAACGCCAGAGCTTACCCCCCTTATTTTCAAAATTTAGGGACACAGCTAAATCTCCCCACTGGGTTACTGCCACTTAATGGATACTTCGGAAAACCGCCTCTAGCCCTTTTTTTTAGAATCGGTTAAAATAAGCAAGAGACTGATTCATTTATCCATAAATAAAGATGTTCTTAGTTACTGGAGCAACAGGAAGTTTAGGACGGCGCGTGGTGCGGGTTTTGACCAGTAGACAAGTACCCGTGCGTGCTTTTGCGCGGTTGAGTTCGGACTACAGCGAGTTAGAAAACCGAGGTGCTGAGATATTCATTGGCGACTTAAAACGGGAACGGGATATACAAAAAGCCTGTGAAGGGGTGAAGTATATCATCAGCGCTCATGGTGGGAAGGAAACCGGAGGTGCACAGGCGATCGATTATCGGGCAAATATTGACCTGATTGATTATGGGAAAGCAGCGGGAGTTGAGCATTTTGTGTTCATTTCTGTGCTGGGTTGCGATCGCGGTTATCTGGATTCCCCAGTGTTTAAAGCCAAGCGAGAAGTGGAAAAATATTTAGAAAAAAGTGGCTTGACTTACACCATTTTACGTCCTTCTGCCTTTGACTCGGCTTTAATTCCCTTTGCACAACGATTCAAAGAAACGGGGATTTATTTAAGTCTCGGGGACTTGCGAAATCGCACCTCCCCGGTGAGTACCGATGACTTAGCCAAAATCGCAGCAGATTCCGTATTAGTCCCCGAGGCAGCGAATCAAATTTTCCCGGTGGGAGGGCCAGAAATTCTCTCTCGCGAAGAAATTCCCCAAATTTTTGCCCGCATTTTTAATCGTGACCCCCTGATTATCAATCCCCCGATGATGGTCTTTGATGGGGTCCGCAATGCCTTGGGATTGGTGAATCCGGGGTTACAGAAATCTCTGGGAACGTTGCGTGTGTTGGTTTCTAATGAGTTTTTCTGCACGGCGGAAGAAATCGCAACTTTAGAGTCAACCTTTGGCATAAAGATGGAGTCGTTAGAAAGTTTTATTCGCCGGTATGTCAGTTGTTGATTGAGTGAGTTTGAGTCTTTTTTTTAAACTGGAGTTAAGCAATTGTAGGGTGGGCACTGCCCACATGAATTACGGTGGGCAATGCCCACCCTACTCCTCCTATAAATCAAAAAGGGGTGTCTGGATAGACACCCCTTTTTGGCTCGGTAATATTCCGTTGTCAAAGTCATTAATTGTTGCTGCATTTAAGCATTTCCCTGATTGACTGGATTTAATCCATTGATGATGCGAAGTGAACCCATTAAGCGCTACGTTTGAGGGAACCATCAGAATATAATTCCATTGGTACTAACTCTAGTTTTCCGTTGACTTGGACTTTCGAGTAAACCATTTTGACGAATTGCTTGCGCTGGGTCCGACAGCGAGGTAACATGATTTTGTCCTCCGATTTGCTTCTTCTTTTCTTATACTCCCACTATCTCTCTGTTCAGGATAAATTGGGGTGATTTGAGGCCGAAGGGATTGTGATAGTTCTCTGACATGAATGCGATCGCCCTCATCGGTAACCGTGATTTCAAACACAATCCCAGATGAGGACAAATCCTTGAAAATTACCAACCCGATAATAACCTTTTGTTAATCCGTGATTAGCCCTTAATTTTACCCTTCTTCCCGAGTTTGTTCCCCATCGCTTCCCCTAGAATGACCATGAACCATAAAAGTTAAAACGGTTTCATCAATACCCTTGAATTGCAGGGAACCGAACTTAACAATTTCATCATCATGGAGATAATCCGCCACCGCTGCGGATACGAGAATTGTACCGGGGTCGGCAGCTTCCTGCAAGCGGGAGGCAATATTCACACTCGGACCGATCGCCGTATAATCTGACCGCAAATTGCCGCCAAACATCCCCACCACCGCAGTCCCTTGATGAATCCCACAGCGGAACTGGACCCGAGGTAAACCTTGCTGTTCCCAGTTTTCATTTAAGCGATCGAGCGCTTGTAACATTTGCCTAGCGGTGGAGATCGCCCGTCTCACCTGTTCATTCGGCGTCAAATCCTCCGGTGCACCAAACATCGCCACGATCGCATCCCCAACAAACTTATCCACCGTCCCACCATTATCAAACACCGCCTGCGTCATTTCCGTTAAATACTGATTCAACACCTCCGCCACCCGGCGCGATCGCAACGTATTCGCCAACTGAGTAAACCCGACGATATCGCTAAACAAAATCGTAATCAACCGGGGTTCCGGACGTAAATCCAGAGACAACTCCCCAGAGGCCGCTTTTTGGACCATAGAAGGGGGTAAAAACCTCCGCAGGACCGACTCCGTTAAATAAGTATTCAACTGGGCCACCCGACGCTCATTTTCCTTGAGTGCCAGTAAATTTCTCACTTCCGCTAACAATTCGCGATCGTTAAACGGTTTCGCCAGATAAGCATCGGCCCCCCTTTCCGCCCCTTCAATGCGCGTATCCTCATTCACCTTTGCCGTGAGCAAAATAATCGGCGTTCCCCGTAACGACTCATCCTCGCGAATCATCTGGATCATATCCAAACCCGAAACCAACGGCATCATCAAATCCGTAACAATTAACTGGGGACGATGATTAATCACCACATCAAATCCTTCCGCCCCATTCCGGGCCAAAACGACTCGATATCCTTCTTTTGTGAGAATCCCCGAGACATAATTTCGCAAGTCTGGATTGTCATCCACCACCACAATTGTGGGGTGGAGAGTGTGAATCGTGGAAGGTTGTGCTGGTTGCACCATCCCAGTAGGACCGATAAACCCGACCCCATCCTCTTCCATCTGCACATCGGCCAATTCCACGGAAGCGCGGGCCGGTTCTACTCCCGTGGGTACTTCAATAATTTGGTCCGGGGGTAAGTGAGAATTGCCCAGGGGTAACCAGACCATAAAGGCCGAACCTTCCCCATAGTTCGATTCAACGGCGATGGTTCCCCCATGTAGTTCGACCAATTCTTTGGCTAAGGCTAACCCTAACCCACTGCCTTCATAAGAGCGATTTGCGGACCCTTCCGCTTGACGAAAGCGCTCAAATAAGTGGGGAACTTGATCCGTGCGAATCCCAATTCCCGTATCCTTAACTTGGAGTAAAGAATAATCCCCAGCTTGTTCCAAGGAGACCATAATTTTACCTCCAGCGGCGGTAAATTTCATGGCATTGGAGAGGAGATTGTAAAGGACTTTATCAAACTTTTCCAAATCTAAATAGAGGGAAGGACAAGGCTGTAAATCCGTGGTGATTTCGATGCCTTTTTTCTCGCAATAGGGGCGAAAAATTTCCACGGTTTGGGAGACAAAGGCGAGTAAATCGCAGGGACGAAATGTGGGCTGCATCCGACCAGCATCGAGGCGTTGTAAGTCTAGGAGTTGATTGACCAAGCGCAGGAGACGACGGGTATTTCGCAGGGCGATCGCCGCTTGTTCCAAGGGTAAATCTTGGTGATGCTCTACGGCAGATTCCAAAGGACCCATCATCAGGGTTAAGGGGGTGCGGAACTCATGGGAAATATTTTGGAAAAATTCCGTTTTCAGGCGGTTGAGTTCCAGGAGTCGTTCCGCCTGCTGGCGGGTTTTTTGGTAGAGACGAGACTGATGGACAGCGATCGCCCCTTGTGCAGCCACCGCTTGGGCTAAATCAATTTCCGAGGGATGCCAACGCCGGGGCGATCGGACTTGGCGCAGGGTAATGCTGCCGATAATTTCGCCATCAGAGATTAAAGGAACGACTAATAAAGCCCTGGCAGGCGATCGCAGGGGTAAATCCATGACATTCCATTCCGGCTGCTTTTCCAGGTCATCCACCACCACCGGAGCCCGAGTGGTGAGGAGTTCTTGCAACACCGGATTCCCGGCGATCGGAACCACCGATCGCGGCAACTCCCCGGAATGAGGGCGAGGTTCCCCTTTGACTTCCTGGGAGAGGTTGGCACCAGAGAGTCCGACCTGTTGAGTTGCTTCATTCTCCAGTCGTTCTCCCTCCGATGCTTCCACCGCTTCCCTGGCCGCATCGTACAATCCGACACACTGCACATACTCATCTTCCACCGTCCATAACGACAATGCACAACCATCCGCCTGTAACGCTTGGCCAAGTTGTTGGGCGATCGCCGCAAAAATATCTTTCGGATTCAGACTCGACCGAATCGCCGTAGTAATCGTATTCACCAGGGCCTCGCGCTTCGCCAGGGCCTGGACCTGTTCATAAGCGCGGGCCTGGGATAGGGACAACACCGCCTGATCCGCCACCATAAACACCAGTTGCACCTCATCATCCTGCCACTCCCGGCGAGATCCACATTGGTGCAATGCCAAGACTGCCATCAGTTCCAAGCGAAACATCAGGGGGACCACCAAGCAGGAGCGAATATCTGCCGCTTTTAACATCTGTCGCCGTTGCTGGAGTTGAGGCGTCTTTCCCTGTAACGGTTCATCGGTTTCCACATCATTGATCACCTCAATATCATGGGTTTCCCAAACCGTCTGTGCCAACCCCAGGGGTTCTGAGATGGGTCCCGAGGGGGCAAGGGGCAGTTTTGGCCCTTGACCGTTGGACTTGATCGTGCCCAGTTCCCGCTTTTGATACATAAACCATTCATCAATAAAGCGGCCATCCTGATAGGGACGCAGAATGCAGTAGCTCACCTCAAACATTTGGCCGAGGGTATCGACAATCGTCTGCAAAATCTGGGCCTCAGTCGTCCGAGAGCGAATGGTGTTGGTAATGGCATTGAGTAAAGATTCCTGGCGCAGAGTGCGGCACAGTTCCCTTGTCCGCGCTTTCAGGACATTGTGGGTATCTAATGCTTGGGCGACCAAAGCCTTGAGTTCATCAGCATCCCAGGGTTTGGTGACATATTTAAAAACCTTGCCTGCATTGATGGCATCAACGAGGTCCTCGACATCAGTGTAAGCCGTCAAGATAATCCGGATGGCATCGGGATATTGAGTTGCTGTCAAACTGAGTAATTCAGTCCCACTCATTTGCGGCATCCGCTGATCCGAAATAATCACCGCCACATCCCCCGCCTTTGCCAGCAACTCTAACGCTTGTGGGGCATTTTCTGCCGTCAGCACGTTATAGTCCCGATAAAAGGTGCGATAGAGCAAGTCGAGGTTATCTGGTTCGTCATCAACGACCAGAAGTTTCGGCTTATTATCTGTTTCGATACTCATGCACCGCTCTCCTAGAATCAGGGGGAGTTATATCCAATTTCTTATTGTTCTGTTGACTTGTTTTTAGGGTCACCGAACCGCAGAGGCAGACGCCCGATGTCCCGTGGTTCGCGAGTACCGAACCGCAGAGGCAGACGCCCGATGTCCCGTGGTTCGCGAGTACCGAACCGCAGAGGCAGACGCCCGATGTCCCGTGGTTCGCGAGTACCGA
>NZ_JAMXOT010000463.1 GCF_024220515.1 Oscillatoria sp. HE19RPO | reverse complement strand
CGCAATGCTTGCGCCCTCCGGAGGGCGCAAGCATTGCGCCCCTACAATCTACACATCTTGACAGGGCTAGGGTTCAAACCCCCGCCGGTAGTGGCGCTAGGACTTAAACAATGGTGGCGATCGGGGTCATTCCCTAAAATTACAGAAAAAAGGTGTATTAAACTAACTATGCTCCCAATTTGGATTGCGACAGTAGCGTGGGGACTCGGTTCTATTCTGTGGGCGGAACTGGTACGAGATTTGTATCATGCTTTTGCCCATGTTTGGCAACCCCTCTATCGCTTGCACGTTTGGCATCATCGCGTTTTTCGTCCGAATCTCACCCCAGCGAGTGAAGAGATTTATCAACAAGCGCATTGGCGCAATGACGTACCCGAGGCCCTGGTAATGCTGGGGTTTGGGCTGTTGTGGTGGTTAGGGGCCTATCTGTTTCTTCCGAGTTACCATTGGGTTGCGGGGATTGGTTGTCTTTATACCCTCTGCTTTTTAGGCAGTGCGATCGCCCGAGGATTAGGCATCCCAGAAGCCGATCGCCTCACGGATTTGACTCACCAACCGGGTCCTTTTGCCACTCCACCCTCGCGATGGTTTGTGAATCGTCCCTACCATTGGCGACATCACTTTGATAACCAAAATGCTTACTTTTGCGGGACGTTTACTTTTATAGACAAACTTATGGGAACTGCACTTTCCCTCAAAGGCAAAACCGTAGCGGTAACAGGGGCTTCTGGAACCCTGGGGCGATCGCTGTTGTTGCATCTCCATGAAGCAGGGGCCAAAGTCATCGCCCTCACCTCCGGCAATGAGGCAGTCGTCTTAACCCTAGCGTCAGAAACCCTGGAGGTGAATACCGTTACCTGGCAAATTGGGCAAGAAAACGAGTTGGCGGCGTTATTTGAAAAGGTCGATATTCTCATCTTGAATCATGGCATGAACGTACATGGCGATCGCACCCCAGAGGCGATCGCGAATTCCTATCAAGTCAACGCCTTTTCCTCCTGGCGTTTAATGGAACTGTTTTTCACCACAGTTCGTACCAATCAAGACATCGCCCGCAAAGAAGTCTGGGTTAACACCTCCGAAGCAGAATCCAATCCCGCCTTTAGTCCCCTGTACGAACTCACCAAACGCACCCTCGGGGATTTAGTCACCTTGCGGCGATTAGATGCACCTTGCATCGTTAGAAAATTGATTCTTGGCCCCTTTAAAAGCAATCTCAATCCCATTGGGGTCATGTCTGCCGATTGGGTTGCCAAACAAATCGTCAAACAAGCCAAAGCGGATAATCGGAACATCATCGTCACCATTAATCCCCTGACTTTTATGACCTTTCCCATCAAAGAACTCTTGAACTCAGTTTACTTTAAACTGTTTAGCCGTCCAGGGATTCCGGCAACCCAACCCTCGGAAACAAACCACTCCTTGCCCTAAAAAGGCAACTATTCCTAATCCCAGACTCAAAACCAACAATCCCGCTGGTATTGCTACCAGCGGGATTGTCTGTTATTTCGCTCTATTAAAAAGACCTTGCGGCCTGTCTTATAAGCACCTAAACTCGGTGCGCTTTCTTATGGTTTTAATATAACTGAATTCTCCGAGAAAGTTTATCCCTCTAAAGATAGAACCTGTTGCTACCTCTAGGGAACAATCCAATTTAGTTTTAGCTAAAACCGGCTTTCTTGAGAATTTCTGGTTTTGCTGCAAGTAACGGTGCAAGTCTTCCTCAAAATCAACAATCCCACTAGAGAGATTCTAGCGGGATTGTCTGTTATTTTGCTTTACTAAAAAGACCTTGCGGCCTGTCTTATCAGCACCTAAACTCGGTGCGCTTTCTTATGAATTTAATATAACTGAATTCTCCGAGAAAGTTTATCCCTCTAAAGATAGAACCTGTTGCTACCTCTAGGGCGTTGGTACAGTAACGGCAAGACAAACTAGGTTTCTTGTCCTAGTCTAGAGTGAATGTGGGTTCAAACCCACCCTACTCCTCCAATTACCGGGGGAATCCATCGGTGAAAATCAACAATCCCGCCAGAGGTTTCTAGCGGGATTGTCTGTTATTTTAATTTACTAAAAAGACCTAATGGCCTGTCTGATCAGCACCTATCTCGGTGCGCTTTCTTATGTTCTTAATGTACCCGAACTCTAGGGCAAAGTTTATCCCTCTACAGATAGAACCTGATTCTACCTCTTCCGGTAGCCTCTTGGTAGCAACGACACCCTCCATAGATTATTATTGGGGACAGGAAATTATCAACTCCTCGAAACCAACAATCCCGCCAGAAGATTTCTAGCGGGATTGTCTCTTATCTTGATTTATAATCAGGGCTTGTTAAAAAGGCCAAGGGCCTGTGTTATGAACACCGATATCTCGGTGCGGTTTGTTATGTGCTTACTTTACCCG
>NZ_JAMXOT010000093.1 GCF_024220515.1 Oscillatoria sp. HE19RPO | reverse complement strand
AACAAATAAATCATCCTTGCTTTGATGCGATCGCACCTAACAAGGCTCTTTTAGCCCGCGCAGGCACCGCTTTGTCCGTGTAGCCCCAGGCTTGAGCCTGCGGGTTTTTTGAAGGTTTTATTTTTTGGAGTTCCCTTATTATCAACTACACCTGCGGTCCCCTCCCCTTGGCAAGGTCCGGGTTAGGGTGGGGTTCTTCTTGAGCGATCGCCACCTCTTGCCTTTTAATTAACTGCACCTCCCTCCGGTCCCCTCCCCTTGCCAAGGTCCGGGTTAGGGTGGGGTTCTTCTTGAGCGATCGCCTCGTTTCTCTCACTTCACCGGAAGCGCGATCGCCTTATCCAGCAATTGGTCCGTTTCACCCGCTTCACCCCTTGAAACTCGACCGAGACCCCCTAACGTAAAGTTTTGTAACAATATCCGACTTTTCCCGTAAAAAAAGCAAAATCCATCAGAGATAGCTATAGAGGGACAAATAGAAGGCGATCGCACTCTGACCCCAATCAGAAGGATCCCCCTAAATCCCCCTTAAAAAGAGGGACTTGGAAATCCACTCCGGTCCCGATCGCCCCCCAGACCCCAACCGTGATGCTGTTTGTAGCAAGGAGTGCGTTTATTTTATGAGTCTCATGCCTTGGCGATCGGCCATTGCCACTTCCCGGCAAAATTCCCCTAACCTGCCACAAGAGAGGGTTTCAGAAGCATCACCCCCTCAAATTTTCTCCCACCACCATTTATCCCTGCATAAAACTCATCCCGCTTCCCCAGTAAATAAATAGAGTCATTTCACCGGAGTCTATCGAAGACAAACCAGATGCGCCCCCAACCCTAACCCACACCGTAAAACCGCCCCCAATCATCCCCACCCAGGCCCCGAATCCAACCCAAACCCGTGCCTCACAGCGAAAAAACAGCCCACACCATCAAACAAAAACGAGGATAGAACCATGTTGAATACCAACCTTGCCAACTCCACTCACGCCGCCTTAGTAGAAGAGTCCCTGAAAAACGCCTACAACACTTTAAGCGACTTCGCCAACCGTGAAGAATTTCTCCTCAAAATCCAAACCGCATTTGGCGAAACCTTCCATGCCGATAAATTAGAAGGATTACGGCAGCAGTGGATTGCCGGAGACTTTGCATCACTTCCGCAAATCGAAATCCTCACCGGAACCCAACTCCGTGGCGCAAATGCTGCTTATGCGGGGGAAAATAATACGATTTACTTCTCCGAAGACTTTCTGAGTCAGTATGCGGATAATCTTTCCGCCATTAACAGCGTGTTGTTGGAAGAAATCGGCCATTATGTGGATTGGCAGATTAATGATGAGGATACCCCAGGGGATGAAGGGGAATATTTTTCTAATTTAGTGCAAGGGTTTGAGTTGAGCGAGTCTCAGATTCAGGCGTTGCAAGGTGAGGATGATTATGGTGTTTTGAATTTAGAACAAGATTGGTTTAAAATTGAGCAAAATAACCCTACCAGTTTTTTAAATCTCTCTTCAAATTTAGCAATTTCTAGTTTGCAAATTTTTACCATCTGTTTAGTAATATTTTATATGTATCAATAGTTTATCACTTTTTTGCAAACAAACTTTAAGAACTTAGTATAAAATGACAAAGTACCCTGAATCTCAACATCACAAACTCTCCTCTCGCATTTTTGCAGATAATCAAGACCTTGATTTAATTAAATGGCTTGAAAATGATGCTAATAGCGATTTAGTCATCCAAGCAGAAAAAATTTACCATGATCGGCAAGAAGAACAGAAACCTCAAACAATTGTTAATATTTTTGGGAAAAAAATCACTAATCTTATTAACCAATGGATTAAAAACTTGGAAGTAGATGATGTTCAAAAAATCACGGGGTGGTTTTCTTCTCATTTTTTGGCTCAAGCCGAAGACTTACATGGGGATGTTTTTGTTTCTGATGAACTACAAAAAGATTCCAAAATAACGGCAACAGTGGTGTCTGGGGCTACCTGGATTAATGCGATGACGAATTGGCCGATCCTGTACTATGCTTTTAACAACTGGGGCACTCTTGTTGCCCTGACTTCTACCATCATACTCGATTTTTTGCTTTTAACTTGGACAAACAACACCGGAACCGCAGCAGCGGGTGGAAATAAAGGAAAATGGTGGTGGTCTTGGGCAGGAGTTATGGCATTTTTGCTGATTAGCACTCTCCAATCTATTGTAGCTGGCGTCGGAGCAGAATTGATTAACAATCAAGATGAATTAAGCCAGATAAAAGCTGGCGAAATTATTGACAGCTATTTTGCTCAACTAGCAGCAAATTTAGCAGAACGTAATACATTATATGAGGAATACAAGAAAAAATGTGACAGAGATACTGAAATTTTAAAAACCATGCCTTATTGGGATCCGACCAGAAATTCTTTATATTTAGATACTAAAGGTAAATATGGGGAAGAAGATAAAGATTGGAGTAATACTCCCCAAGATAATATTCCAACTTGTCCGCGTTCTAGTTTACTTGGAGAAGTGGTTAACGAACAACGGAATGAATTGGAAGCAGCTAAAAACAATAGGCAAAAACTCGGAAATTTAGGTTATTTAAAAGAAGAATTAAAGGAGCGATATAGCCAAAGCTTTACAGAAGAAGGTCGCCTTAAATCCGGCACAATCGCTGTCGAATTGGCAGTTAACAATTTTTGGCAAAAGTTTAGTAATTGGGAATTAGAGAAATTGGGATTTTCGCTATTTTTTCTAGCTTTGTCAGTTATTACCAGTTTAGGAGCTTTGTTAATGACTCTTACTTATGCCATAAAATATAGTACAAAAATGTCTCGTAATACTAGAGTCGAACGCACTATTAGAATCTGGTTACATGAAGTTTGGTGTTCTTACATGGATAGAGTTGCACGCGACCAACAAAATAATTTTTCAGAATTAAAACCGTATCATGGAATCCTCTTATGTTTATTTATCCAAGAGGTGCAAAAAACAGGTCGCTGCAATTATCCGGTGTTACAACAAATCGCTGAAGCGGCTCAACAATATCCCGATTACTTATTAATGCTTGATCAGTATCGTCAATTACTCACAGAATTAGAGCAATCTTATGACAATATTTGCCAAGCAGTTATTGCCCTGAATTGCCAATTAAGTAAAATTAGCAATAAAATTAATACAGGACAGAGCCAAGCCTATAACATTTATGATTCAGAAGAATCAGATTGGTCTAAAAACTTACACCGACTTTCTGATGGTATTCACACTTTAGTGAAAGTTTCAAAAAAATCTTATTCTGTGAAAAGTATAAAGCTTATTGGATTTCCAATTGGGGCAATTTTAGAACGACGCCAGGATAATTATTTTGTTGAACTTACTGATAAGATTCATCAGGATTGGAAAAAACTAAATCAGCAATGCAATCTCACTTGGGTTCTCTATGGTTCGGAAGAAAATAGCTTGATCGCTCAAAACCACTCTCTAGCAGGTAGTGATACAAAAAAACGGTGCTGCCACGTCAAACAACAGTTATCTGAACTACCGGGTTATTGTATCAAACTTTATGTAGAAACAAAAGATAGAATTAAAGATAAAATAGATGAAGCTAGATTGACTCCATTGGATACCTTTACCCCTGAATTACCTTCTGGTTTAGATGAGTCCAAATGAGAACTCGATTCTCTAGATTTTCTCTTTGTGAATTTCTAGAGGCAAGGCAATATAGCCAGTCTAAATCAGTTTGACAATGGATCTAAGCCTTAAGAGTCATGTAAGAATAACTTAACCATTTTTTACCTAGAAGCATTATCCACAGAGGATTCCAGATAAAATTTGCACAACTTATTTTTACACGATGCCTTATGGTCTTGTAGTGCGAGCATCTTGCTCGCTATCTTTATGCCAGAATGATTTAGGTTCGCTATATAGCGTTTCTCATAAATATAGCAATTCTAAATGATTTGTAACAAAACTAGCGAGCAAGATGCTCGCACTACAACAGTTTTAACTATGGGTCCCTGATACAACTGAGTTAGGACTGCTATATACGGTACAGCCCTCACCTCAAACCGACTGCGGCCCTACATTGGGAGAGAGGCTGGAGTGGGGGTGAGGGCATGAGTCCACCGAACCGCTATATTCGCATAAAACCCACTAAGCCATATGGAGCCGCAGGAGATGATACATTTAATGACGAAAAATCGTTGTTTCTTGTAGGGGCGCAATGCTTGCGCCCCTACTATAAATACACCTTGACAAAGCTAGTTGCCCCTACCCACTCTGAGGACCCAACCGGGTGGCGATCGCCCTCCCGTAACTGTACCTCCGGTACCCTCCCCAAGACACAGGGGAGGGTACCGGAAGTAAAAAACTACTCTTGTAAGCTTCTCCACCCTCCTCATGCACCCACTCTTCCCGCCATGTCTTTATAATTTTATGCTAAAGCTGTAGAGTACATCAAGCAGAAATTAACGGTATGGCTGGACATAGTAAATGGGCTAATATTAAACGGCAAAAAGCTAGAGT
This sequence comes from Oscillatoria sp. HE19RPO, assembly GCF_024220515.1. GTDB lineage: Bacteria > Cyanobacteriota > Cyanobacteriia > Cyanobacteriales > Laspinemataceae > Laspinema. The sequence continues at coordinate 7,706 of NZ_JAMXOT010000093.1, read as the reverse complement.
GGACGCAGTGAAAGGCAAAACCTTCACGAAAATCTCGCGGGAGATTATCGTTGCGGCGCGCAGTGGCGTTCCAGATCCGGATGGCAACTTTCAGTTACGCACCGCCGTGGATAAGGCAAAAGCGGCAGGGATTCCCAATGAGAACATCCAACGGGCGATCGCCAAGGGTGCCGGAACCTGGGATGATGCCAGCAATAACTACGAAGCAATCCGCTATGAGGGATATGGTCCCGGTGGCGTCGCGGTGATTGTGGAAGCGTTGACGGATAACCGCAATCGCACTGCTGCGGATTTGAGGGCCGCTTTTAGTAAGAATGGCGGCAATTTAGGTGAGACTGGATGCGTGAGTTGGATGTTTGAACTCAAAGGCGTGGTGACCCTGCAAGGGGAGATAGAGGAAGATGAACTGTTGGAGGCATCGGTAGAAGGGGGTGCCGAGTTTTATGAACCGACGGAATTGGATGAAGATACATCGGGCTATGAAGTGTTTACGGAAGCGACTAATTTAGAAACCCTCAACCAAACCTTAAAAGAGCGGGGATATGAGATTATCAATGCAGAATTGCGGTGGATTGCTAATAATAATGTAGAAGTAACGGACCCAGACCAAGCGCGATCGTTGCTGAAAATGATGGATGCTTTGGATGATTTGGATGATGTCCAAAATGTCACCGCCAATTTTGATATGGCGAATGAGTTGGTAGAAATGAGCGTCGTGTAATTGTATCTTAAACCGGCTACTGGTGCAACTCATGATTTCTCCGGTTAAAATCTGGTTTAGGGTGCGTCAAGGCGATCCATAATCAGAGGCTCTGACGCACCTTACCACGGCGTACATCTACCTTGATGAATGGGAAAATTATTGAGCTTTGGGTTGCGATCGCCTCCTGGTAGGGAATCCGGTTGTCAAAGGTCTGTAAAAACCCGCAGGCTTAAGCCTGGAGGCTCACAGGACAAAGCCCGCCTGCGCGGGCTGAAGAGTAAAAACGACTTTTGCACTCCGGATTTGGTATGAGTTCCCCTAGTTCTGCTACTCTCGGGGTGACTGAAGTTGCCAATTTCTGGGAATTACTACTTAGGGTTTTATACCTTCATCGGTTGACAAAACTAGGGTTTTGGAGTTACCATAAAATGATATTTTGTTCATTTGCACCCCTTGATGAAAAATATAGAAGAAACATCCAAATTTAAAAAAGCACTTGAAGTTGTAGAGGCCCTTTCAATCGATGACAAAGGGATATTGGCGGAGATTATCCAACAGCGACTCCGGCAACGGCGACGAGATGAACTGTTACAAGAAGTCGGGCGATCGCAACAAGAATATGAAGCGGGAACCGTTCACCGAGGTTCAGTGGCGGATTTATTGGCCGAATTGGCAGCATGAGAAATTAAGTCAGGACTCCCAGGAATGAATTGTATTAAATTGTACCAATTGAGACGCGATCGGCCCTTCAAATCTCTACATTTTTCTTTGCTTGATTGACATAAAAATGACGAGTATAGATTGTAAATAAGGACACGGCAGTGCCGTGTCTTTATTTACAATCTACCCTTTAAACAGGGAAAATTTGCGAGTTAAAGGTGTGAGTTCGTCAGCGGTGCCAAAAAGTACAATGCCGAAATAGGTTAAGTCATCGGGATTAGCATTTTTGGTGTTTTGCATTTGCTCGGCAGCAGATGCGCCCAGCATACTATCGGTAAAAGCATTATGGAGGATATTCGCTTCATTGGCTGCTTGATGCAAGGTTTTGAGTTGATTGTTGTTTTTGGCGGATAAAATAATGAACGGATAAAGCCCGATCGCAGCAGGTGAAGCCCAATTTGCGGCAAACTCGTAGTTCAAAAATTGCAACTCGTCTATTTGCTGACATTTGGCGATAATTCCGGCGGTGATATGAGCTAAGGCATTCATCAATTTAGAGGTTTCGATTTTGGGATTGAGGACGGCAATAAATTTAGACTGGTTATCAGCGTACATGAATTTTCTCCTGGATTTGTTTGGGTGATTATTAGACTTGTTGCAAAATTTCGGATTGATCCCCCCAACCCCCCTTTCTAAGGGGGGCTTAAGAGAATTCTCAAAAAAATCTAGTTGTTTACTGGTTTATAAAGGCACTACGAGGAGGGTAATGCCTTCGATGCCTACAACTTTGCAGGGTTGACCCGGAACAAGGGAATTAGTGCAATGAGGGTGATAGAATTTAGCAGGCCAATAGGAGGCCATGCAGTAAATTCTTCCGGGAAAATTGGGGGCGATCGCCTCTTCGACCATTCCAGTTACGGGGTGGGAGAATATCTCTACTTTGGGGGGTGAAAATAAATGAGTCACTGCATCTCTCCAAATCTATGAATAGGGGGTTGAGAACCCTGGGAGAGGATTGAATCCATGCTCCCAGGAAGGTGATAAATTGGGGTTTAAATGCGGTTCGCAGGGCCGATCGCATTCAGGTCAATTGCTTTGGGTTCTTCTGCTGCTGGGGGCATTTGACTCAGCCCTTTAAATACACAGTCAACGGCGTTAAATAAACCCCAAACTTCGGTGTATTCTTCCGGCCAATTAGGGCAACCGGCTTCTATATCCCGTTGCCGGTGATATACACCATTGGCCCAATCTTTGTGATTGGGGTGGCGGTGATGCCAGTCATGTTCGGGTAATTCCCCTGAAATCACTGCAATTCGCGCGGGGAGATGATATCCGAGCATTCGCAGTAGCCACAGCAGCCACTCCCGAGGCTGTTCAGAGAAGGGTGCATCTGGGGGAGTTTCTCCCATGAAGCGCCCTAAACTTTTGCGGGCGATCGCAGGTTTGCCAATCCCCGGAACCACCAGCCAGCGGTGTTCTGACGTAAATTGCAGGAGGGCGGAAATTTGATACAAAATAGTGAGCGGAAAGACCCAAGCCACAAGGAAAGCAAACCAAGTGTGAGTAAGGGTGACGACTACGACTACCACGGATACCCAAATGATAGCCATCGCCCTCCTATACAGCGGCGAAGTAACAAAGTTACTCAGAAACCGATTTCGGAGAAATAAGCCATGAAAGTAAGGAGAAATCGCCGTTGTGCGTAATTTTCGCCAGTAGAATTTGGTATTCATGATTGCAATGGTGATAAAAAACAAGGGTTTTGATGCGTATTTTGGGGGCGATCGCAAGGTGAAAATCTCACAAAAAAAGCGATCGCCGTTGTAGTCTGATACGATTTTTCAAGAACTCTGATAGGGATCTCTTCACTCCCCCCTTTCCAAGGGGGGCAGGGGGGGATCCCCATTTTTGGGGCGATCGCTAATTAAAAATCTCACAAAACGAGCGATCGCCATTGTCGTCCGACTAGCACGTTAGGCGTCGTCATCCCTCATGCCGGGAGAGAATCCGAGTTCAAGTAAAAAAACCGCATCTGGGTCCTCCGTGGTAGCGAAGTTCTTGCCGTGGTGATCCTTGATGTGATTACGCCGGTAAGCTTCAAAGTCTTGGGTTAAAAGCAGGGTTGAGATGATTTCGCAGAGAATGCGATCGGCTATTTTATTTCGAGAAAAATTAAAGTGCACGGACTGATGCGAAATGTTGGTCTGGAGCTTTCTCGCCGCGCCAACGACAAATAGCCAGGGGATTGGCAGAAACACCCAATATAGGGGGGATGAGCTGGCGATCGCCCAAGCAACCCCAGCGCCTCCGAACAGAGATAAGCAGGCGGTGGCTAAGTGGGTCCAGGGTGTCTGGTGGAGTAGCGGTTGCTGTCCCCAGTATGGTTTTCCGGTTAACCAGGTGAGAAATTCTTGAAGTACATGGTACAGGGGTTTAGGCCAAGACAATCCAAGTCGAGCGAGTTTTTCCCGCACTTGTGCGGTTTCGTGCTTATGGGTCATAATGGATCTAGTTTATTTTTTTGGTCGCTGCCCCGATTTTGGTTGGGGCACTTTCATTTTCAAGCCTTCCTCTACAAGACTGCCACCACAGTTGTGGTGTTTTTTATGACAGTTTTGGGGATAATCGGAGTACACAATTGTGTAGAGCCAACACAACCGGGGGAAAACTATGAGCCAAGCCGAGTTTGACAAAAATTTCGCCAGACTCACAGATGACGAGAAAAAGATGGTGGCGCTAATCGTATCGGGTAAAACTGCTCCACAAATCGCTCAGGAGTGTGGCCTCTCGCAAAATAGCCTCAGAAAAAAGATTGAGAAGATTAAGGACGATATGGGAATAGAACGGCAGGAAGGACCTACACGCCGTTCTAGAGGTGAATTCATTGCCTTTGTTCTCCGATACAAACCCGAACTCCTGGGAAACAGCACCCCCACAGTTGTGAATCCCTCCGAAGAGTTGCCAACAGAAGCGGACGAACTGGATTGTGTGGAAGAAGCAGAGACATTTAACCGGGAGTTTCTGGGCCGGGGACCTGCTATGGCAGAACTGGATGAACATCTTAGAAATGGTGCAAAAGCGGTCCTGATTTGGGCTGGTGGCGGGGTGGGGAAAACTACGTTAGCGCGGGAATTTTTCAAGGCGCGTGACTTTGAGCTTGTATTGGAACTGGATATGGGGAAGGAGACGCAGGGTATTACCCCAGTGGAGAGCGTGGTTGAATATTGGTTCACAAACGACTTGCAGCAAGAATCGGGACGAGAATTTGGCGTGAGCTTGCGTCGGTTGAAGGAATACTTGAAACGCCATCGGATTGGGATTTTTATTGATAACTTGGAACCCGCCCTAGATAATTGTCTATTTATCGAACCCCATCGGCGCTATGTGGAACTGTTGCTGGTGTTGACGGACCCTACAGTGCAATCGGTAACGCTGATTACCAGCCGCGAACGATTGTGCGAATCAGCGGTGAGTATCGAGTCTTTGCGTCTCAAAGGGTTAGATAAACAGGCATGGGAAGAGTATTTTACCAGCCGCAGGATGGAGATTAATCCGCTGGTTTTAGAACAGATACGCGATGCCTACGGAGGCAATGCCGAAGCAATGAAAATCCTCTGGGGTGCGATCCAAGAGGACTATGGCGGGGATATGGCAGCCTATTGGCGAGTCAACGATGAGGACTTATTAGTCCAAGGGGAATTAGAAGATTTAGTCACCCGTCAGTTCAAACGCCTGGAAGGGCAGAATCCCCAAGCTTATCGACTTCTCTGCCGGATGGGATGCTTTCGCTATCAGGATGTACCCAGAGTTCCCCTTGAGGCGCTGTTATGTTTGCTATGGGATGTTTCAGAAAACCCAGGTCGAATCGTTCGAGCCTTACGCGATCGCGCTTTGATTGAGTGCGAAAAGGGAGAATACTGGCTACATCCGGTGATTCGCGCCGAGGCAATCGCACGGCTGCGATCGGGCAAAGATTGGGAAAGAGCCAATCGAGAAGCGGCTGAATTCTGGACTGAGAGCGTTGATACAGTTGAAACAGTACGACAAGCATTAACAGCTTTTGAAGCTTATCATCATTATGTAGAGATTGAAGATTTTGAAAGTGCGGGTCAGGTTTTTATTACTAGAAGATATATAAATTCATGGGAAAAATTAAAATCTACAGAGACCTTAGTAGCTTCATTTTGGCGCGTTGGTTTATTGAATTTGATAATTATATATACAAAAGCATTATAGAAAACATTAATAATAATTATTGCCTAGCGTTATTAAATTTATGCTTGGGTTATTCCACACATTTAACGGGTTATCCCCATCGTGTAATTAAGTATCATTTAAAGTCTAAAAATTTTGCAGAGAAAATATTAGAAATTTCTGAACTCAAGAATGATAGAAAAGTTTACGAAGGGGCAGAATATACATTTGTAGCATCTTTTGTTAATATAGGTCTTGCTTATATTGATTTAGGAGATTTTCCAAAAGCTATTGAGTATTTTGAAAAAACTTATAATATTTCAGCAGGTAGAGGGGGTGATAATTACCAGCACACTGCTATAGCTTGTTGGTGTCTATCTTTCTCATATTCCTTCTTAAATAAGGAATATAAATCAGTCTAATATGCTGAGAAAGCTGTTCAATTTGCAGAAAAAGCCGCTCATGACATTGAAGTCAATAAATGGAGTTCTTGGAGTCATGGATATTCTTTTTTATACCTAGGATTAACTTATAGTAATTTAGGAGAATTAAAACAATCCCGAGAAATGTATGAAAAAGCTATAAATTATGCTGACAAGAGCAATTACAGGCAAGTGGAAGCTATAGCTTTAACTGGGCTAGGAGAACTGGAACGCAAACACAGAAATTTTACACTTGCACTGTCTCATCATGAAGCATCCATTGAAATCCTCGATTACATTTGCGCAAAATGTGACCTGGCGGAGGCATATTATCAACAAGGATTAACCTATCAAGAGATGGGTGAAACTGAAAAGAGTGAAGAAAACTTTGACAAGGCTATCAAACGTTTTGAAGAAATTGAAGCCCCAAAACAAGTTGAGAAAGTTCGGAAAGCAATAGAAAAAGTTGGATAATCAAGCTTTTTTTGCTACCGGATGGGTAACGGTTCTAAAACTTGCAAAATTCCCCCCACTATAATGGCTCCTCAACCCACCCCAGTTCCACGGTGCTACAATTCAAATACAACTCAAGGAGGATGCTTGAATGAGTGTAATTATTCCCGATGATATCCTGACGGCGGCTAAGATGTCTGAAGCTGAACTCAAACTGGAAATTGCAATTTACCTTTACCAGCAAAGGAGACTCAGCGGCGGAAAAGCGCGACACTTAGCTGGACTGAATATTCTGGACTTTCAACGAGAACTATCAAAGCGGGGAATTTGCGTGAATTATGATGTAGAAGATTTTCAACAAGATTTGAAAAATTTACGAGAATTGGGCCAATTATGACCGTCGTTAGCAATACCTCACCGATTACCAATCTGGCGGCAGTCGGACAGATTGATTTGTTACGACAACTCTACGGCACCATTATCATTCCCCAAGCTGTTTATCATGAAATGACTCGGGGGGATGATACGGTGCCGGGTAAGGTTGAAGTTCAAACTTTGTCTTGGATTCAGGTTCAACCCATTACTAACCCCAGTCGCGTTACGGAACTGACATCAGAAATTCACCTGGGGGAGGCGGAGGCAATTATTTTGGCGATGGAGTTACAAGCTAACGGACTTCTCCTCGATGATTATCGCGGAAGAATGGTGGCAACGCAATTGGGACTGAAAATTACGGGGGTGTTGGGAGTTCTGTTGGTTGCTAAAGGTAGGGGACTGATTCCATCGGTTCAACCTGTGATGGACGACTTGATTGCGATCGCCTCTTTTCGGATTGGCGATCGGCTTTATGGGAATATCTTACAAGCTGCCGGTGAGTAACATTGTCTGCTCAAGCTAGTCCATGTGATGCTGAGATTTGGGTGGTTATGATAACCGAATTATGCCGATTTGAAGAGTCTATAATGTATGGACTGGCGAGAAAGCGAATCGCGGCTACATATTGGGTAAGGTTTGGTACCCGGTTATTGGTCCAAGAAATGATTTCAATTGATGCTGATAAGGTGGTGATAATAACAAGAATCACCCCAATTTGAAACAACCATCGTATATGTAGGGGCGATTCGAGAATCGCCCGTCCAGATTCAGATGACCCGGTTGAAAACGGGAGCATCTCAATTTTGCCTAAAAGGGGAATTTACAAGTCTTGCTCCCCCTGACCTCTTAGGGAAGGGGGCACCGGCGCTTAGGTCTCTTTGCAAAATTGAGATGCTCCC